>JBDHTK010000270.1:0-4143 GCA_039808625.1 Devosia sp.
GCTCGGCAATGTGGTGCAGACAACGAACGCCCTGGCGGCGCCGGCAGGCGGTCCCCCGCTCGAAACGTCGGTGCTGCTCTCGACCAGCGCGGGCGGTGTTGCCCCGGCCTTCGTCGGGCTCTGGGGTGCGGTCGATCTGATCCGCGATCCCTACAGCGATGCGACTTCGGGCGGGCTTAGGCTCACCGCGCTCACCACGGCGGACGTGACCGTGGCGCGCGGCGCCCAGCTCCAGCTTGTCACCGGCCTTGAGCTGGCCGTGGACGAAGGCTGATGACTTTCGCGCGCACCATCGAGTGCCGTGATGACGACCTGATGCGCGGTGCTGACGAGGCTTCTGTGCATCAGGTGGCTTTGGAACTGCGCGACGCTGAGGCGGACGGTTCCCGCCATCTTGTCGGGCGGTTCCCATACAATTCTCGCGCCGTGATAGATGCAGGCGGTCACGGTCGCCGCCCGCGCAAGGAAAAATTCGCGCCGCACGCCTTTGAATGGATCGTGAGGCCCGAACAGGCCGTGCCCGTGCAGTTTCCGCCGTCGTGCAGGCACTGGCGATGGCGAAGGAAGCTGGGCTTACCGCTGAGCAGGTTCAGTTCGCTCTTGGCGTTTCAAATTGGGCAGCGGGAGACCGGGAGGCGTGACCGTGAAGGGCGTGAAACGGCATTCGGCTCGTTTGAAGGCACTGGCAAATATCGACATGCAGGCCGCACTTGTTCGTGCCGCCGGCCTGATTGCCGAGGATGCCAAGGAGCTTGTTGGCACGGTAGGTGCTGGCGTTCCATCCCGTCCGGGTGAGCCGCCGCATATGCAGACCGGCGCGTTGCAGAGCGGGATTGTCTCGGGACCGATGGGCGAGAATGGCGCGCACGTCACCTCGACGGACCCGGCCTCGGCCTCGCTGGAGTTCGGGCGCGCTCATGCCATGCCGCGCCCATACATGAGACCTGCGGTTCAAAAGAACCTCAAAAGGATTCCGAAGATCGTTGCCGCCGAGGTGAATATCAAACTTCGGCGAAAATAGCAGAAAACAGCGCGGCCCTCCTACCGCGCTGCATCGGGGGTTGGTTTGGTCACTGTTCCCCCGATTGAGCCGCCCCGGTGGGTCGCTACGCCGGGGCGGTCTTTACTCGTCCCGATCGATCACGACATAGCTAGCCACGAGTATCCCTCATTGAGACCTTCCTTCATCGCCAGCAGTGCTTCAATCGCAGCATTGTACTTAACTATTTCCTCCGCTGCGCTGTCCGCCTTAGTGGATCCCGCCATATAGCGGCGGACTGAATCTTCGCGATGAGCACGAATCTCCGCCAACATGTCTTCCACCCCCTTGTTCAAGGGCGCCCGCACATCAGTTGTCTTCTGATCGTTCATGTCGATTTCCCTCCGATAGTGCCACCTCATACCCAGCAAGAACGGAAGACCAGTAGAATCTCACGAGAATGCGCAATTATTATGGCGGGTTTTTCGGCGGGCATATGACGTGTGCCAAAAATACCTTCATAAAATCAAATGCTTACAAGGAAAGTGGCGGAGAGGAAGGGATTCGAACCCTCGAGACCCTTTAGAGGTCTGCGCCCTTAGCAGGGGCGTGCCTTCGACCACTCGGCCACCTCTCCTACCGCCGCGCCTTATTTCTGCTTTGGACGGATAAAGCAAGCACGGCCTGCGCGCCGCCGCCGCTCCCCGGGGAAAGCGCCGAATTTGTCTTGCCTTTGCGCCGCGGGCCGGCCGAACTAGCAGCAGTCGCCGTGCCATATATTTGCGCGAATCGCGTGCGCTCATCGGCCGGTGTCGGTTGCGGCCGAGACGGCTCGGCAAGGAGACGTCGTGCGGCATTGGTTCCAACTCTGTTTCGCAGCATTGATGCTGGCGGCGTTCGGTAGCGCCGAGGCGCTGGCGGCGGCGCCAATCGAGGGCACGTGGCGCACGCTCAACGGCACCGAGGTCACCATCTCGCCCTGCGCGCAGGGCTTCTGCGGCACGCTGAGCTGGATCGTCATCCCGGCCGAGCAGGCCGGGCTGTGCCGGGCCGACAAGCCGGCCTTCGGGCAATTGATGCTGGATTTCCGCAACCAGAACAAGGCGCTGCAGAGCCGGCCGCTGCTCGGCGCGCAGATCCTCGCGGTGAAGCCTTCCACCGACCCCACCGCCTACAGCGCCTCGATCTACAACGCCGAGGACGGAAAGATCTATGACGGCCAGATCTGGGTCGTCGACAATGCCCGCGTGCTGCGGCTCGGCGGCGGCTGCCTGATGGGCCTGTGCGCGGTGACGCAGGACTGGCCGCGGGTGCCGCCGCGCGACAACACGCCCGATTTCACCTGCGAGGGCAACTGAGCCTCAGCGCTGGCCGAACAGCACCTTTTGCGCCGCATCGTCCCTGGCAAGGTCGACGGGCGGGTCGGGCAGCGTGAAGGCCAGCGCGCGCGCCGTGCCCGGCCGTGCGACCATGCGGTCGCGCCAGGCCGCCCAATGCGGGAACTCGGCCTCGCTCACCCCATAGGTGACATAGCCGTTCGACCAGTCGAGAATGGCGAAATCGGCGATCGACACGTCGTTGCCGGCGACATAGTCGCGGCCGGCGGCAGCCTGCTTGCCCAACTGGGTATCGAGCACGCGGTAGAGCCGGTGCGTCTCGTTCATGTAGCGATCGATGGCGTAGGGCACCTTTTCCTTGGCGTAGCGCACGAAGTGGTTGGCCTGGCCGAGCATGGGGCCGAAGCCGCCCACCTGCCAGAACAGCCACTCGTCGATCTTCACCCGCTCGGCCCACGAGCTGCCGTAGAAGCGGCCGAACTTTTCCGCCAGGTATCTGAGGATGGCGCCCGACTCGAAGATCGAGAGCGGCGCGCCGTCCGGCCCCTCGGGATCGACGATGGCCGGAATCTTGTTGTTGGGCGAGATGGCAAGGAATTCCGGCTTGAACTGGTCACCGCGCGAAATCGAGATGGGGTGCACCGTGTAGGGCACGCCCAGCTCCTCCAGCATGATGGTGATCTTCCGGCCATTGGGCGTGGCGGCGTAATAGAGGTCGATAGGCTGGGTCTGGGTGGTCACGGGCGGGAGGCTTTCGGGAAAGGCGGCGCGCTCCCCGAAGGGAGACGCGCCGCTCAGGGAGGTCCGCAGCTACTCTATCGTCATTTGCCGATGGAAGGCAACCACCCGCGATGGCGCCCGGCCGTCAGGCGCGGCGCAGCCGCAGATGCGGCTCGCCGTCCGAGGTGCGGGCGGGCGACACGCCGTCGAGGGTGACAGTGGCGCGCACACGCTGGCGCGGGATGACCATCGAGGCGAAGCGGCTGACATCGACCGGCTTGTCGAACTTCACCGTCACCTCGTAGTGCCGCATGTCGGAGAGCAATTGCACGCCGAGGACGAGGCCGGTGAAGGCGCGGCCGAGATAGGTGCCCTGCACCCGCTGGCCGACCTGCACGGGGCTGGCCACGCGATGCGGGAGGGCGGCGCTGGCGGTGTTCCAGTCGCGATAGCCGTGCTTGCGCGCGACCGTTTCGAGCGCCTGGCCGTGGCTGACCGGGGTGCCGGCCAGCGCCAGCTCGTCGCGGATCGCACGGGCCTCGGCCTTCAGCGTTTCAATGGATGGCGTATCGAGAGAAAAGGTCATGGTCGATCCCTGGATCGAGGCCGGTTTCATGGGTGCCCGCCTTGCCATGAGCGCCTCGTGGGAGAACGTCCATGAAAGACTGTCCGCGCGGATCGCGGGCTGGCTTCACCATCGGGTTTCCCCGGCGAGCGGCCGGCGCCAGCAGCCAGGGCGGCATATGGGGGCGCGATGCGGCGGTGTCAAGCCGCGGGCGCGGGGCCCGGCTGCACTCAGCGGGTGCCGCACCAGCCGAGAATGGCGAGGGCCGCGACCTTGATCGAGCGGATATAGTCGGCAACGTCCACCCACTCGTCACGCCCGCCGCCGACAGTGAGGTCGCCGCAGAGCGGGCCGAAGCCGAGCGCTGGAATCCCTTTCTGCACCGCCGGGTTGCGGATGTCGCTCGAGGTGTGCATCGGATTGACGCGGGGCGTGAGACCGGCAACCTCCTCGATCGCCGCCGCGACGAGCCGATAGAGCGGATCGGTCGCCGCCAGCTCCATGCCGCTGACGCCGGACAGCCAGGTCAGGCGTGGCGGGGG
>JBDHTK010000271.1:0-4092 GCA_039808625.1 Devosia sp.
GCGATTCCGCCTTGGCGGCGTCGCGCTGGGCGGGCGTGATGTAGCCATCCTCGGCCATGCGGTCGAGCACGTAGTTGCGCCGCTCGATGGCCGCCTGCGGGTGGCGGAACGGATGGTAGTTGTTCGGCCCCTTGGGCAGCCCGGCGATATAGGCCATCTCGCTCAGGTCGAGCTGATAGAGGGCCTTGTCGAAGTAGTTGAGCGCCGCCGCCGCCACGCCGTAGGAGTTGAGGCCGAGGAAGATCTCGTTGACGTAGAGCTCGAGGATCTTGTCCTTCGAGAAGGTGCTCTCGATCCTGAGCGCCAGGATGGCCTCCTGGATCTTGCGGTCCCAGGTCTGCTCGGTGGTGAGCAGGAAGTTCTTGGCCACCTGCTGGGTAATGGTCGAGCCGCCGCCCTGAATGGCGGTGTTGCCGTCGATGCGCGCCATGAGGTTGTCGCGCACGGCGCGGATGACGCCGTCCACGGCGATGCCGTGATGCCGGTAGAAGTCCTTGTCCTCGGCCGAGACGAAGGCCTGCAGGAGCAGCGGCGGAATCGTCTCGATGGGCTGGAACAGCCGCCGCTCATGCGCATATTCGGCGAGCAGCGTGCCGTCGGCCGCATGCACGCGCGTCGTCACCGGCGGCTGGTAGTCCTTGAGCACCGTGTAGTCGGGCAGATCGGCGGCGACGTGATTGAGGTAGACGAGGCCGGCGCCTACCCCCACGAGCGCGCAGAAGGCGCCGAAGCCGAACAGCCAGCCCAGTATTCGGAACATCTGACCTCTAACCGATGAATCGCGCGCGGCGCGGGAGGCGCGCCGGAGTGACGCCGGGAATCATAGCAGACAAGGGCGGAAATATGGACGGCAAAGCCGCCTTTGCGGCCCTGTGCGCCCCCGCGCCCGCCTGCCGTTGCAGCCGCGCCACTATCGGGCCGCCAGGAGCGCGGTGAAATAATCCTCGACGCCGGTGCCGATGGCCGCGACCATGCGGTCGCGCCATTCGGCGCTTTCGAGGTTGGAGATGTCGGCGGCGTTGCTCATGAAGCCGAGCTCGATGAGGAGCGAGGGAATGTCGGGGGCCTGCAGCACGAAGAAATCGGCCTGCCGCACGGGGAAGCGGCGCAGCGTCACCGAGGGTTCCATCGCCTTGACGATGTCCTGCGCCGCCACATAGGCCTGCTGGCGCACCTCGCGCCGCATCAGGTCGACGAGGATGTCGACCACTTCCGGCCGCGTATCCGGGGCGACGTAGCCGGCGACCACGTCGGCGCGGTTCTCGCCGTCGGCCAGCACCTTGTCGAGGATGTCGGTGGCCCGCTCGTCGCGCGTATAGATGCTGGCGCCGCGGATGTCCTGCTGCTGGAAGGTGTCGGCGTGCAGGCTGATGAACAGGTCGGCGCGGTTCTGCCGCGCGAGATTCACCCGGTCGTTGAGGGTGAGATAGGCATCGTCCTCGCGGGTCAGGGCCACGTCGAACTTGCCCGAGGCGACGAGCCGGTCGCGCAATTGCAGCGCGAAGGCCAGCGTGATGTCCTTCTCGTGGATGCCCTTGGGCGAGCTCGCGCCGTTGTCCACGCCGCCGTGGCCCGGATCGAGCACGATGAGCGGGCGGCTCTGCGCGGCGGCGGGGGCAGTTGGAATGCCGGAGGCGGCGGCCTCGCCGACGCTGCCCGCCGGCAGCTCCGCCGAAGGCGGCGCGGCGGACGAGGACGGCGGCTCGGCGGACGGCGGCGCGCTCGCCTCCGACGATGTGCCGCCAAGCGAATTGGCGAGATCGGCCGCGGCGCGGGCGGCAAAATCCTCGCGGCTCGTCGGCACGAGATCGACCACGAGCCGCGCCGGCTGGTCGTCCACCGCGTCGAGCAGATAGGCCTGCTGCACCACGGCCGGCACGGCGAGCGCGAGCTCGACCCGCACCCGCCCGTCCTCGACGCGCGTCGTGGTGAAGCGCGCAACGATGCCCTCGCCGGCCACGGCCTGCGGCGCGGTGGCGGGCACGCTCGCCGCGCGCATGTCGACGACGATGCGGTCGGGCTCGAGCAGCGAGGCCAGCGCGAATTCGGTCGTCGCCGACAGGTCGACGATCAGCCGGGCGCGCTCGGGCGTCGTGCTGACCCGCGCCGCAAGCATGTCGGGCAGGCCCTGCTGGGCCAGCGCCGGGCTGGTGCCGAACAGCGCGCCGACGGCCAGAAGGACCGCCACGAGGGCGCCGCGGACGATCCGCGCGGACGCGTCGGTATTGAACAAGAAGGCGGCGCTCCCCAAATCGGCTGCAGCGATCAGACCGCAGTGTTTAGGCGATTCTGCGGCGCGCGGGACCGGCCGGGCCGTACGTTGTTGCGCCCGCAACAGGCGGTCTTCCGGGCGGCCGGAGTTTTCGGTTGCCAATACGCCGCAACGGTCATACACGCTTCAGATGAGGCGGACTGCCCTCACCTCCGGTAGAAGATCGGCTTGGCCGTTCCCGGATTTTCGTGAAGGCAGAGGAGCTTGCGGTGGTTCCTGCAAGTCCCCGGTGCGGCACGTTTCCCCGCCTCGTACGAGTTTTCGGCCCCTCGGGCCGAGCAGCGCGCCGGCTTTTGCCGACCCGCTACATAGGAAGAGGTCGGATGACCACAGGGTCGACAAAGCCTGACGCAAAGCAGATTTCCGCTTGCGCATTTGTCATTGCTCGCCCGCCGGTCGCCAGCCTCGCACATGCCCATTGCGCCTTCGGCGCAGTATCCCTCAACCCATCGGCCGCGCATGGCGTCCCGCAGTCAGGACCGGTTCGCCGGCCCCGACGCGTTGGTGCGCGACGGCCCGGAGCACGTTTTAATGGCTACCAAGAGAATGCTGGTGGATGGTACCCACCCGGAAGAAACACGGATTGTCGTCACTAACGGAAACAAGCTCGAAGAATTCGACTTTGAATCGCAGAGCCGCCGCCAGTTGCGCGGCAATATCTACCTCGCCAAGGTCACGCGCGTAGAGCCGTCGCTGCAGGCGGCCTTCGTCGAATATGGCGGCAACCGCCACGGCTTCCTCGCCTTCAGCGAAATCCACCCCGACTATTACCAGATCCCCGTCGCCGACCGCGAAGCGCTGATGCGCGAAGAGGAAGAGGCCGAGGATCACGACGACGACAACGGCCACGCCGCCGCGGCGGCACCCGGCGTCGACGCCGTCGAGGGGGCGCTCGACGACCCCGACGCCCAGACCGACGGCGCGCCCACGGAGGCCGATGCCGAGACCGACCCGCAGTCGACGCTCGACGCCGATGACGGCGACGAGGCGAGCCACATCGAACAGGCGCCGACGAGCAGCGAGCCGATCGAATCCATCGGCGGCAGCGCCGACGTGCTGGAGGAGAACCGCGAGCGCCGCCGCACCCACCAGCGCCGCCACCAGTACAAGATCCAGGAGGTCATCAAGCGCCGCCAGGTGATGCTCGTGCAGGTCGTCAAGGAAGAGCGCGGCAACAAGGGCGCGGCGCTGACCACCTATCTGAGCCTCGCCGGCCGCTATTCGGTGCTGATGCCCAACACCGCCCGTGGCGGCGGCATCTCGCGCAAGATCACCAACGCCGCCGACCGCAAGCGCCTCAAGGACATCGTCGGCGATCTCGAGGTGCCGCAGGGCCAGGGGATCATCCTGAGGACCGCCGGCGCCTCGCGCACCAAGGCCGAGGTGAAGCGCGACTTCGAATATCTGCAGCGGCTGTGGGAGAGCGTGCGCACGCTGACCCTCAAGTCCACGGCGCCCTGCCTCGTCTACGAGGAGGGCTCGCTCATCAAGCGCACCATCCGCGACCTCTATTCGAAGGACATCGACGAGCTCTGGGTCTCGGGCGAGGATGCCTATCGCGAGGCCAAGGACTTCATGCGCATGATCATGCCGAGCCACGCCAAGAACGTGCAGCTCTACAAGGACGATCAGCCGCTCTTTTCGAAGTACAATGTCGAGGGCCAGCTCGACCAGATGTTCTCGCCGCAGGTCACCCTGCCCTCCGGCGGCTACCTGGTGATCAACCCGACCGAGGCGCTGGTCTCGATCGACGTGAACTCGGGCCGCTCCACCAAGGAGCACAATATCGAGGACACGGCGCTGCAGACCAACCTCGAGGC
>JBDHTK010000272.1:0-4055 GCA_039808625.1 Devosia sp.
TGATGATGCGCGTCGCGACCCGGCTGATGAAGCCCATGTCGAAGGGATAGAAATCCGCCGTCATGCCGTCCACCGAGGTCACCGCGCGCAGCGCGCAGACGAACTCGTAGGTGCGGCCATCGCCCATGACGCCCACCGTCTGCACCGGCAGCAGCACCGCGAAGGCCTGCCAGATGGCGTCGTAGAGCCCGGCCTTCCTGATCTCGTCGAGGTAGATGGCGTCGGCCTGGCGCAGGATGTCGAGCTTTTCGCGCGTCACCCCGCCCGGCAGGCGGATGGCGAGGCCGGGGCCGGGGAACGGGTGGCGGCCGACGAATTTCTCGGGCAGGCCGAGCTCGCGGCCGAGCGCCCGCACCTCGTCCTTGAACAGCTCGCGCAGCGGCTCGACGAGCTGCATGTGCATGCGCTCGGGCAGGCCGCCGACATTGTGGTGCGACTTGATGGTCACCGAGGGGCCGCCGGTGAAGCTCACGCTCTCGATCACGTCGGGATAGAGCGTGCCCTGGGCGAGGAACTGCGCGCCGCCGATCTTCTTCGCTTCGGCCTCGAAGGTCTCGATGAACAGCCTTCCGATGGTCTTGCGCTTGGTCTCGGGGTCGGCCTCGCCCTCGAGCGCGCCGATGAAGGCGTCGGCGGCGTCCACATGCACCAGCGGGATGTTGTAGTGGTCGCGGAACATCGTCACCACCTCGTCGGCCTCGTTGAGCCGCAGCAGCCCGTGATCGACGAAGATGCAGGTGAGCTGGTCGCCGATGGCCTCGTGGATCAGCACCGCCGCCACCGACGAATCGACGCCGCCCGAGAGCCCGCAGATGACCCGTCCCCTGCCGACCTGGGCGCGGATTTTCTCAATCATGCGAGTCCGATAGGCGGACATCGTCCAGTCGGACTTCAAGCCGACAATGTCGTGCACGAAGTTGGCAAGCAGCCTGCTGCCGTCGGGCGTGTGCACCACTTCGGGGTGGAACATGGTGCTGTAGCGCGCGCGCTTTTCATCCACGGCGATGGCGAAGGGCGCGTTGGGCGAGGTGGCGACGACCGCAAAACCCTCGGGCAGCGCCGTGACACGGTCGCCGTGGCTCATCCACACCGGATAGCGCCCGCCGATCTCCCAGACGCCCTCATAGAGCCGGCTCGGCGCCTTGATCTCGAGATCGGCGCGGCCGAACTCGCGGGCGTGGCCGCCCTCTACCCGGCCGCCGAGCTGCGTCACCAGCGTCTGCTGGCCGTAGCAGATGGCGAGGATCGGCACGCCCGAATCGAGCACCGCCTGGGGTGCCCGCGGGCTGCCGGCATCGAGCACCGAGGCCGGCCCGCCGGACAGGATCACGCCCCTGGGGCGCAGCGCGGCAAAGGCCGCGTCGGCCTTGTTGAAAGGGTGGATCTCGCAATAGACGCCGGTCTCGCGCAGCCGCCGCGCGATGAGCTGGGTCACCTGCGAGCCGAAATCGATGATGAGGATGGCGTCGGCGAGGGGCGGAACGGGCGCTGTCATGGCCGGGGCATAAAGGCCGGCGCGGAAATCCGCAAGCGCCCCCGCTCAGGGATTGAGGATGGCGATGGAAAGGTTCAGCGTCGCCGCGAACGCCACCCAGGCCGCATAGGGCACGAACAGCAGCGCCGCGACGCGGTCGCGCCGCCAGGTCACGCCGATGAACGCCAGGATGACGACGAGCAGCACGGCGATGATGGCGAACGCCGTCCACAGCTGGTGCGCCGTGAACCACACCGGCGACCAGATCCAGTTGAGCAGCATCTGCCCGGCCCACAGCCCCAGCGGCAGGCTCAGCGCGTCGCGCTGGAACACGCGCCAGCCGGCGATGGCGATCAGCACGTAAAGCGCGAGCCACACCGGCCCGAACACCCAGTTGGGCGGGTTGAAGGGCGGCTTCTGCAGTGCCTCGTACCAGGCGTCGGGCGTGTTCGAGACGCCGATCAGGACGCCCACGCCGATGACGAGGACCATGAAGACGACGAGCGCCACAAGGGCGCGGGGGTGGCGAAGATCGAGGGTGGCTTGCATGCCGTTGCAACGCGCAAGTCGCGGCCGGGTTTCACGCCGCGCGGCGGAAAAGCGCCAGAAAGAACCCGTCGGTAGTCGTACGGAGGGGCGTCAGCAGCACCCGGCCCTGCGGCCCGGGGCGCACCCGGCCGCCCGCCTCCGGCGCCAGCCCCGCAAGCGCCGGCGCGAGCGGCGTGAAGCCGGGCTGTGCGGCGGCAAAGCGGTCCATCTGCGCGCCGTTCTCCTCGTCGAGCAGCGAGCAGGTGATATAGGCCAGCGTCCCTCCCGGCTTCACGTAGCGCGCGCCCGCGGCGAGGATCGCCGCCTGCTCGGCGGCGCGCTCGGCCAGTTGCGCCGGCGTCAGCTTCCACTTGGCGTCGGGGCGGCGGCGCCAGGTGCCCGCCCCGGTGCAGGGCGCGTCGATGACGACGCGGTCCATGCGGCCGACAAGGTCGGCCAGCGCGTCGGGGCCGGGCGGACGCACCTGCACGCTGCGGGCGCCGTTGCGCTTCAGCCGGTCATAGATCGGCGCCAGCCGGTGGCGGTCGCTGTCATGGGCGAAGATCTGGCCGCTGTTGCGCATCGCCGCCGCCAGCGCCAGCGTCTTGCCGCCGGCCCCAGCGCACAGGTCGAGCAGCTGCTCGCCGGGCTGCGCGCCGGCCAGCAGCGCCACGATCTGGCTGCCCTCGTCCTGCACCTCGACCCAGCCCCTGAGATAGGCTTCGTCGGCCTGGATGTTGGGCGTGCGGCTGTCGCGCGTTCCCGCCGCGATGCGCAGGCCCACCGGCGACAGCGCGGTCGGCACGGCGCCGGTCCGGGCCAGCGCCTGCAAGGCGCGCGCGCGGTCGGCCTTGAGCGTGTTGACGCGCAGGTCGAGCGGCGGCCGGGCGGCCAGCGCCCTGCCCTCCGCCACCCAGTCGGCGCCGAGGCTGCGGGCGAGCGAGGGGGCGGCCCAGTCCGGCACATCGGCGCGCACGTGGTCGGGCGCCTCCGCCAGCGGGTCGGCGGCGGCGAGTCGCGCCGTCTCGTCGGCGCTGGGCGAGCAGCGCGGCGAGGCCCGCCGGCGTCTCGCCCCAGTCGCGCACCGCCACGGCCAGCACCAGGGCGCGCGGCGTGTCCTCGTCCATCGCATAGGCATGGCTCAGGCGGCGGCGCAGCGCGTCGTAGACGAGGTTGCCGATGGCGGCGCGGTCGCCGGCGCCGGCGAAGCGGTGGTCGAGCCCCCAGGCCTTGAGCGCCTCAGCCACCGGGCGGCGGCCCCGCTCGACGTCGTCGAGCACGGCGATGGCGGCGGAGAGGCGCCCCGGCAGCCGCATGGGTCAGATGCCGCCGCGATAGTTGAGACCCCAGCTCTTGAGCGCCTCGGCCACTGGCCGATGCCGCCGGTCGACGTCGTCGAGTACCTCGATGGCCGCCGACAGCCGGCCGGGCAGCCGCATCAGATGCCGCCGCGATAGTTCGGCGGCTCGCGCGTGATGGTCACGTCGTGCACATGGCTCTCGTTGAGCGCGGCGCCCGAGATCTTCACGAAGGTCGCGTTGGCGCGAAAGCTCTCGAGGTCGGGCGCGCCGGTATAGCCCATCGCCGCGCGCAGGCCGCCGGCGAGCTGGTGCAGCACGTTGCCGGCCGGCCCCTTGTAGGGCACCTGCCCCTCGATGCCCTCGGGCACGAGCTTCAGCGCGTCACGCACCTCCTGCTGGAAATAGCGGTCGGCCGAGCCGCGCGCCATCGCCCCCACCGAGCCCATGCCGCGATACGCCTTGTAGCTGCGGCCCTGGTACAGATAGACCTCGCCGGGGCTTTCGTCGGTGCCGGCCAGCAGCGAGCCGACCATCGCGCAGGATGCGCCGCCCGCCAAGGCCTTGGCCAGATCTCCTGAGAATTTGATTCCACCGTCGGCGATCACCGGAACGCCGCTCTTGTCGGCCTCCTCGGCACACGACATGACGGCGGCGAGCTGCGGCACGCCGACGCCGGCGACGATGCGCGTGGTGCAGATCGAGCCCGGCCCGATGCCGACCTTGATGGCGTCGGCGCCGGCGTCGATCAGCGC
>JBDHTK010000273.1:0-4030 GCA_039808625.1 Devosia sp.
TGCACAATTGCATTCTGCATTGCAATGCGCATAATGAGATGCAGCGTGGGATTGCGTATGAGGCAGGAGGGCGGTGGCGTCCAGCCGCCTCGCCATCGCCGTCCCGTGTGTTTCATATAGTATCGGTGGGCGGACGGCTGGCCGTCGAAAAAACTTTAAGTGGTGGTGACTCGGTGGTCGAAGGAAATGGGGCGAACCGGAGTGTCGTCGACAGGGTCTATGAAGAACTCAAGGCCATGGCGATCAGCTCCACGATCAAACCCGGCGAGCGCTTGAACGAAGGCGATCTATCCCGGCAGCTCGGTGTCAGCCGCACCCCTTTGCGCGAGGCGCTCAACCGGCTCAATACCGAAGGCTTTCTGCGCTTCGAGCCGGGGCGGGGGTTTTTCTGCCGCAAGCTCGACGTGCAGGAGCTCTTCGATCTCTACGAGCTGCGCAAATTCCTTGAGGTGGCGTCGATCCGCCTCGCCCTCGTGCGGGCCAGCGACGCCGAGATCGCGGACCTGCTCGCCTTTCTCGACGCGGCCTCGCCCGATCTCGCCAGGCTCGACAAGGCCGGCCTTCTCGAATTCGACGAGGCCTTTCACGAACGCCTGATGAGCCTGTCGAAAAACGCCGAGAGCCTGCGGGTCCTGCGCAATGTGAACGCGCGCATTCGCTTCGTGCGCGGCGTCGACATGGATCGTGTGCGGGGCAACATCCAGCCCGACCACCGCGACATCGTCCTTGCCCTGCAGCAACGCGACGAGGCGCTGTGCGTCGAGTGCCTCGAAAAGCATATCGACCGGCGCTTCGACCAGATCACGGCCGCGATTAAGGAAGGCATCGCCCAGATCTACATGGAGGCGGATTGAGCCTGCGCGGGCCGGCCGGCCGATAGCGCCCCGGCAGGACCCACTCTCGGCGACCTCATCTGCGGGTTTTGCGATGATCCCACGACTTCGGCCGGGCTTTCCCTCGGCGCCCGAGCCGGCCTTTTTCGATCGTCTGCGCGCCGAGGGGTTTGCGGGCGACGTCGACCGCGGGGCGGGCGGCCGCGCGGTATACGCGACGGACAATTCGATCTATCAGCTCGAGCCCGCGGCGCTCCTGTTTCCCAGGGGCGTCGCCGATCTCGCCGCCATCGCCCGCGTGCTGTCGGAGCCGGCCTATCGCCACATCGTCCTGGCGCCGCGTGGTGGCGGCACCGGCACCAACGGGCAGTCGCTGACATCGGGCGTCGTGGTCGACTGCTCCCGGCACATGAACGGGATTCTACATATTGACCCGGTGCGGCGGGTGGCGCGCGTGCAGGCCGGCGTCGTCAAGGACCAGCTGAACCGCGCCCTGGAGCCTTACGGGCTGTTTTTTGCTCCCGAGCTGTCGACATCGAATCGGGCGACCATCGGCGGCATGGTTGCCACCGACGCCTGCGGGCAGGGCTCCTGTCTCTACGGCAAGACCAGCAACCACGTGCTCGGCCTGCGCATCGTGCTGATGGACGGGACGGAGTGGTGGTCGCGCCCGCTCGATGCCGCGGCGCTGCACGCGGTGATGGCGCGCGAGGACCGCATCGGCGAGATCCACCGCACCGTCGACAGCCTGGAACGCGACAACCGCGAGCGGATTGCCGAAATCTTTCCCCGCCTCAACCGCTCGCTCACCGGCTACGACCTGGCGCATGTCAGGCGCGCGGACGGGCGTTTCGACCTGAATGCCATTCTATGCGGCTCGGAAGGGACCCTGGCGCTGATCGCCGAAGTAGAGCTCAACCTGCTGCCGATCCCCAAGCATGCGGCGCTGGTCAACATCTGCTACGGCGACTTCAACACGGCGCTGGAAGATGCGCGGACCTTGACCGCCCTCGGGGTCGCCTCCATCGAGACGGTGGACGAGACGGTGCTGCGCCTCGCCCGCGGCGACATGGCCTGGACCACCATTGCGGCCTTTTTCCCCCAGGCGGCCGATGGCATCAATATCGTCGAGGTGCTGGCCGATACCAAGGACGAGCTAGAGCGCAAGCTTGCCGGGGTCACGGCCGTGCTGGACGCTGGCGCGACCGCCCGACGCGGCTATACGGTCGCGCGCGACCCGGCCGATATCGGTGCGATCTGGTCCATGCGCAAGCGCGCCGTCGGCCTGCTCGGCAACGTCGAAGGGCCGGCGCGGCCGGTCGCCTTTGTCGAGGATGCGGCGGTCCCCCCGGAAAATCTCGCCGCCTATATCCGCGAATTCCGCGCCCTGCTGGATGGGGCAGGTCTGTCCTACGGCATGTTCGGTCACGTCGACGCCGGCGTGCTGCATGTGCGGCCGGCGCTCGACCTGACGCGTGCCGACCATGTCCAACTGGTGCGCAGGATCAGCGATGCGGTGGTGGACCTTACCCGCAAATATGGTGGCGTGCTGTGGGGCGAGCACGGCAAGGGCGTGCGGTCGGAATATGTGCCGGCATTCTTCGGCGATCTCTATCCCTGCCTCGAGCAGATCAAGCGCGCCTTCGACCCCGACAACCGTCTCAACCCCGGCAAGATCGCCGCGCCGGCCGGCGAGCCGCTGCTCAAGATCGATGCCGTGCCGCTGCGTGGGGAAACCGATCGGCGGATTGGCGGCGATGTCCGTGCCGCTTTCAACAATGCCGCTTACTGCAACGGTAACGGCGCCTGCTTCGATTTCGATGAGACGGCGCAGATGTGCCCGTCCTACAAGGCGACCGGCGATCGGCGCTTTTCACCGAAGGGCCGCGCCGCCCTGATGCGGGAATGGCTGCGCCTGCTGGCCGAACAGGGCGTCGATCCTCGCGCCGCGGCGCGCCAGCTGCGCAAGCGCAGCGCGACGCTGGGCTTTTTCCGGCGGCTGTTCAACACGCTCGATCCCCGCAATCGCCAGGACTTTTCCCATGAAGTCCGTGCCGCCATGGACACCTGCCTCGCCTGCAAGGCCTGCGCGGGGCAGTGCCCGGTCAGGGTCGACGTGCCGGCCTTCCGCTCGAAATTTCTCGAACTTTATTACAGCCGCTATCTGCGCGCGCCGAAGGACCCGCTGGTGGCGGCGATCGAGAGCACCTTGCCGTTGCTGGCCCGCTGCCGGCCCCTCTATAACCTGCTGGTTGGCACCGCGCCCGGCAAGGCGTTGCTGCGCATGACCGGCCTTGCCGCGCTGCCCATGCTCCCCGCCATGTCCCTGCGCCGGGAGGCCGCTGCGCTGGGCGTCGAAATCGCCCGACCGGACGTGATCGCGGCGCTGGAACCGGCAGAGCGCCAGCGCGTCGTCGTCTTCGTGCCGGATGTCTTCACGACGCATTTTGATCCGCAGGTGGCGGTTGCGGCGATGAGGCTCGCCCGCAATATCGGCTGTCGGCCCTATCTCGCGCCGCCCGCCACCAACGGCAAGGCCCTGCATGTGCACGGCTATCTCGGCCGGTTCGAGAAAGCCGCGGCCAGGACCGCGCGCATCCTGCACCAGCTCGCCGATCTGGGCGTGCCGCTGGTGGGCATCGACCCCTCCATGACGCTGGCCTATGGCAGCGAATACAAGGGCCTGGCCGGATCGCGGCCGCCGGCGCGGGTGCTGCTGCCGCAGGAGTGGCTGGCAACCAGCCTCGCGCGGCTCCGGGGGCCGCTCCGCCCGGATGGCAGGCAGTTCCGGCTGATCCCGCATTGCACCGAACGCTCCAATGCGCTGAGTGCGACGCTGCTGTGGAAGGACGTGTTCGATCGGCTGGATATCGACGTGCAGATCGTCGATGCCGGCTGCTGCGGCATGGCGGGGACTTTTGGCCATGAGACCCGCAACCGCGCCATTGCCGAGCGCCTCTACGAGATGAGCTGGCGCCGGGAAATAGGCGCCGCCGATACGGCGGAGCTGATGGCCACGGGCTTTTCATGCCGATCGCAGGTCAGGGCGATGGACCGGCGGGATGTTCCCCACCCCCTGCAGGTCATCGACGCGCTGATACGCGACAGCCTGGGCCGCGCCGGTGACGGCGCGGTATCACCGGCGCACGGGCGGGCGGATCGCCTGCGGTCTTGAGGTGCCGAGGCGGGCCCTCATG
>JBDHTK010000274.1:0-3983 GCA_039808625.1 Devosia sp.
CGTACCTACAACATCCTGCTGGGCGAGAACCGTGCCGTCGGCGCTGCGCTGATCGCCGTCGACTCGTCGAAGTGACCCAGCCGGCCGAGCCGTTCGTCACCCGGCAGTTGCGCGAAGCCGACCGCGACCGCTATTTCGCCACGCTGGTGGCGCCGGCCCGCGCCCGCCCGGTGCTCACCGCGCTGCATGCCTTCAGCGCCGAGATCGCCGCCGTGCGCGAGCGGGCGCGCGAGCCAGCCGCCGGCGAAATCCGCCTGCAATGGTGGATCGATGCGCTGGGCGGGGCGGCGCCGGGCGACGTCCGCCAGAACCCGATCGCTGCCGCGCTGCTCGACGCCATCGCCGAATTCGGCATTCCGGTGCCGCCGCTGCTGCGGCTGATCGAGACGCGCCGCTTCGACCTCTATCACGATGCGATGCCGGACATCGCGACCTTCGAGGGCTATGCGGGCGACACCGTTTCGGCGCTCTACCAGCTCAGCGCAATGGTCCTCAACGGTGGGGCGCCCATCGAAACCGGCGATGCGGCCGGCCATCTCGGCGTCGCCGAGGCGCTGGTCGGGCATCTGCGCGCCTTTGGCTACAATGCCAGCCAGGGGCGCGTCTTCCTGCCGCTCAACGTGCTCGCCGCCAATGGCGTCAGCGAGGGCGAGGTGCTGGCCGGGCAGATGAGCGAGGGGCTGGGCGAAGCCCTGTCGCAGCTCGCCGAAATGGCCGGAACGCATCTCGACGCGGCCACGCGCGCCATCGCCGCGCTGCCGCGTGCGTTGCGGCCGGCTTTCGCACCAGCGGCGCTGGTGCGGGCGCGCCTGCGCCGCCTCACGCTCGAAACCCCGTTCCAGTCGGCCGCCGACATGGCCGACTGGCAGAAGCTCGGCCGCATGGCGTGGTGGACGCTCAGGGCGTGAGTCCCGCGGCCCAGCCGCCGATGTCAGCGAGGGCGCGCGCGCTCATCGCCTTGCGCCTGGCCAGCGCCTTGTCGGGGCCCCGCCAGCGCGTGACGCCTGCCGGCCGGCTCACGCTCACCGGCGGCAGCAGGCCGAAATTGACATTCATGGGCTGGAAGCTGCGCGGGCCGGGCTCGCCCTCGGCCGCGATGTGGCCGCCGAGGATATGGTCGACCAGCGCGCCCATTGCCGTGGTCGGGGGCGGCGGCGCCAGCGTTTCGCCGCGTATCGCGGCGGCGGCCATGCGGCCGGCGACGATGCCGATGGCGGCGCTTTCGACATAGCCTTCGACGCCGGTGATCTGGCCGGCAAAGCGCAGCCGCGGCTCGGCCCGGAGCCGCAACTGCCGGTCCAGCACCTTCGGCGAATTGAGGAAGGTGTTGTGGTGCAACCCGCCGAGCCGCGCGAACTGCGCGTTCTCGAGGCCGGGGATAAGGCGGAAGATCTCGGCCTGCTGGCGGTATTTGAGCTTGGTCTGGAAGCCCACCATGTTCCACAGCGTGCCCAGCGCGTTGTCCTGCCGAAGCTGTACGATGGCGTGCGGCTTGACGGTGGGGTTGCGCGGGTTGGTGAGCCCGATGGGCTTCAGCGGCCCGTAGCGCAGCGTCTCGCGGCCGCGCTCTGCCATCACCTCGACGGGTAGGCAGCCGTCGAAATAGGGCACGTTCTCCCAGTGGTGGTAGACGTGCTTCTCGCCCGCCAGCAGCGCATCGACGAAGCGGTTGTACTGCGCCTCGTCCATCGGGCAGTTGAGATAGTCGGCGCCGGTGCCGCCGGGCCCCGCCTTGTCGTAGCGCGACTGGCGCCAGGCAATGTCCATGTCGATCGACTCGCCATGCACGATGGGCGCGATGGCATCGAAGAAGGCCAGCTCGGCCTCGCCGGTCAGCGCCTGGATGGCCTCGGCCAGCGGCCGCGAGGTGAGGGGGCCGGTGGCGACGATGACGTTGTCCCACGCCGCCGGCGGCAGTCCGGCGATCTCTCCGGGCTCCAGCGTTATGTGCGGGTGAGCGCGCAGCGCCGCCGTCACGGCATCGGAAAACGCCACGCGATCCACCGCCAGCGCGCCGCCGGCGGGCAGCTTGTGGCGGTCGGCCATCTGCATGACCAGCGAGCCGCAGCGCCGCATTTCCTCGTGCAGGAGGCCCACGGCATTGTGCTCGTGGTCGTCGGAGCGGAAGGAATTGGAGCAGACCAGCTCGGCGAAGCCGCCGGTCTGGTGAGCGGGGGTGAGCGTTGCAGGCCGCATCTCGTGCAGCACCACTCGCGCGCCGGCCGCGGCCGCCTGCCAGGCGGCCTCCGATCCGGCCAGGCCGGCGCCGATGATGTGGATGGGTTGCGGTGACATGGGGCGCGTCCTAGCAAGATGGTCTGAGCCGCGCAACGCGAGAGGAGCCCGCATGACCATCACCCTTTGGGGCCGGCCGACGTCGGTCAATGTGCAGAAGGTGCGCTGGACGCTCGCCGAGCTCGGCCTCGCCTATGAGCACATCCTACTGGGCGGTCGCCATGGCGGCAATCGCGAGCCCGCCTATCTTGCGATGAACCCGAACGGGCTGGTGCCCACACTGCGCGATGGCGACCTCGTGGTGTGGGAGAGCCAGGCCGTCGTGCGCTATCTCGCGGCGCGCTATGGCGCGGGATCGCTTTGGCCGGAGGATGTCGTGGCGCGCGCCATCGTCGACCAATGGGCCGACTGGGCCGCGACCACCTTCCAGCCGGCGTGGATCGGGGTGTTCTCGGCCGTGGTGCGCACGCTGCCGCGCCAGCATGACGCAGCGCGCATCGGGCACGCGGTGGCCGCGGTCGAGCAGTGTCTGGCGATCATGGACGGGCGGCTGGCGCGGGCGCCCTGGCTCGGCGGCGAGGCGTTGACCTATGCCGACATCGTGGCGGGTGCCGGCATGTTCCGCTGGACGACGATGGAGATCGCGCGGCAGGAGCATCCGCATGTCGCCGCCTGGCATCGCCGGCTGCGCGGGCGGGCGGCATTCCGCGACACGGTCGAGATCGACTATGGCGAGCTGTTCGCCCGCGAAGGTGCCTGACCCCCAGAATCGAAACGCTCGCTACCCTGGTGGGAAGCGAGCGTTCGGTGTTCGGCCCTCGTGAGACGCCCCCGGGCGTTACAGGGCGCGCGCATGTTCGCGGGCGATCTTCTGGATGTCGGCGCGCGTGATGCCCAGGTCGTTGAGCTGACGGTTGTCGAGAGCGGCGAGCTCACGCACGGTCTGCTGGTAGGCCGTCCACTTCTTGAACGTCTGACGAATACCCATTTGGCTTTCTCCTTCTTCGCGACTAGGTCGGTCCCGATCGCTACGGCCCTGAGATAGGGCCATGCGCGCCGAATGAGCAGGGGCCGATTGCTCAAAACTCGCGTGCAAAAAACGCATAGCTCGCGGCGGCAGCGTTCATCTTCGCTTAAGGGCTGTGGCGGCGGCGTGGCGACGCTGCGGCATTTGCCCGGCACGGCCGGGTGCTCAACGCCGCCGGTCGAACAGGCCGCGCGTCATGGCGCGGAAGTCCGGCGTGCAAACCCCCAGAAGTTCGGTGTTTTTGACCGACGGCACGGTTGCGTGGCGGGGCATGTCGATGAGATGGCGCTGGCGCCAGACGGCTCGGACGAACATCGCGGCGTCTCTCGCGGAGGTGGACAGGCCGCGCAGAATGGGTCGATTTGCCGTCGTGTTCCAAGGGGCTTTGGGTATCCGGGCCATGCGTCATCCGCATGGCAAATTTCGTGAGACGACCGGAACGCGCGAGTCCTTTGACCAGCGCATGGCTGGCGCGGCCGGGCGGCCGCTACTCGGCGGCCTGCCGCACGGCGCGCTTCTTGGCGGGGCGACGCGCCATCACCTCCTTGAGGAACTTGCCGGTGTAGCTGCGCTTGTTCTCGGTGATGTCCTCCGGCGTGCCGACGCCCACGACCTCGCCGCCGCCATCGCCGCCTTCGGGGCCCATGTCGATGATCCAGTCGGCGGTCTTGATGACCTCGAGATTGTGCTCGATCACCACCACCGTGTTGCCGTTGTCGAC
>JBDHTK010000275.1:0-3967 GCA_039808625.1 Devosia sp.
TGCAGAACCTCATGGGCTATTCGGTGATCGACACGGGCATCGTGATGGCGCCGCGCGGCGTCGGCACGATGCTGTCCATGCTGGTCGTCGGCCGGCTCGTCGGGCGCCTGGACGCGCGCGTGCTGGTCATCACCGGCATCGCCATCTCGGCCTGGTCGCTGTGGCTGATGACCGGGTTCGACCTCAGCATGGACCAGTCGCCGATCATGGTGTCGGGCTTCTTCCAGGGCGTCGGGCTGGGGCTGATCTTCGTGCCGCTCAACACGCTCGCCTTCGCCACCATCGCGGCGCGGCTCCGGGTGGATGCAACGGCGTTCTTCAGCCTCGTGCGCAATGTCGGCCAGGGCGTCGGCATCTCCATCGTCACCACCGTGCTGGCGCGCATGCTGCAGGTCAATTCCGCCGAGCTCGCGGCGCGGGTGACGCTCGAGGCGCAGCCGATACGCGATTTTCCGGGCATGCTGCAGGGCGCGGCAAGCGCCGTGCAGAGCCTCGCCGGGCTGGTGGCGCAGCAGGCGGCGATGCTCGCCTATCTCGACGACTTCTGGATGATGGCGATCATCACCGTGCTGTCGGCGCCGCTGGTGCTGCTGCTGCGCGCGCCGAAATTCGCGGCGCGGCCCAAGCCGGCCGAGGTGGCGGGCGAGTAGGGCGAACGGGGGGTAAAGCCAATGCGGGGCTTGCCAAGCGCCGCGACTTCGCCCACCTTGATGGTGAGTTCAACAGCGAGAGGAGGTGATCCAATGCATCAGAAATCGACGGTTTCGACAGGCCTTGGGTCGTTGCGCTTGTTTGCGGAGCAGCCTCTGTAGTCGTCGCAGCCTCCCCGGCTTCGGTGCCGGAAGGTCGATCGAGACCAACGAGTTCGGGAAAGGGCCGTCCGCGGGGCGGCCCTTTTCTTTGGGGCCCGGCGAGCCGCTTGCGCCGACGGGCAGGAAAGCGATAGACCCCGGCCCCATGAACGCCCTCACCGATACGCGCCCCGCGGCGCGCCTCCTGCCCTACCAGTCGCGCCGGACCTTCGCGATCATCTCGCACCCCGACGCGGGCAAGACGACGCTGACCGAGCGGCTGCTCGCCGCCTCGGGCGCCATCCAGCAGGCAGGGGCGGTGCGCGGCCGCGCCAACCAGCGCGCCACGCGCTCGGACTGGATGGAGATCGAGCAGCAGCGCGGCATCTCCATCTCCTCGTCGGTGATGACCTTCGAGCATGACGGGCTGACCTTCAACCTGCTCGACACGCCGGGCCACTCCGACTTCTCCGAGGACACCTACCGCACGCTGACGGCGGTGGACGCGGCGGTGATGGTGATCGACGTCGCCAAGGGTATCGAGGCGCAGACGCTGAAGCTGTTCGAGGTGTGCCGGCTGCGCGACATCCCCATCGTCACCTTCGCCAACAAGGTGGACCGCGAGGGCAAGGACCCCATCGCCATCCTCGACGAGGTGGCCGACACGCTGGCGCTCGACGTGACGCCGATCGTCTGGCCGCTCGGGCAGGGCGTCGATTTCCGCGGCACGGTCGATCTCGTGGGCGGGCGCGTGCTGTCGCCCACGGGCGAGGTGCTGCACCATTTCACCGATCCCGAGACGCTGCTCTCGGATGCAACGCTGACCGCCGATCCGGTCATCAAGGCGGCGCTCGAAAGCCTCGAGCTGGCGCGCATCGGCTATCCGGCCTTCGACCTCGAAATCTATCGGGCGGGGCATCTGACGCCGGTCATCTTCGGCTCCGCGCTCAAGGCCGTGTCGGTGCCCGAACTGCTGCGCGCGCTCGGGCAGTGGGCGCCGCCGCCGCGGCCGCAGCCGGCCGAGCCGCAGCCCATCGCGCCCGACGCGCCCAAGGTCAGCGGGTTCGTGTTCAAGGTGCAGGCCAACATGGACGCGCACCACCGCGACCGCGTGGCGTTCCTGCGCGTCAGCTCGGGCACCTTCCGGCGCGGCATGAAGCTGCGCAACGTGCGCACCGGCAAGGATCTCGCCGTCGCCAACCCGATGTTCTTCCTGGGCCACAACCGCGAGCTGGCCGAGGAGGCGGTGGCCGGCGACATCGTCGGCATTCCCAACCACGGCACGCTGAGCGTCGGCGACACGCTGACCGAGGGCGCGGCGATCAAGGTGACGGGCATCCCCAATTTCGCGCCCGAGATCATCAGGCGCGTGCGGCTCACCGATCCGATCAAGGCCAAGCAGCTCGCCAAGGCGCTGACCGACCTCGCCGAGGAGGGCGTGGCGCAGGTGTTCCGGCGGCTGGTGGGCGCCGACTGGATCGTCGGCGTCGTCGGGCCGCTGCAGCTCGAGGTGCTGCAGGCGCGCATTCTCAAGGAATACAACGTGCCGATCAGCTTCGAGGACATCAATTTCGAGATGGCGCGCTGGGTGCGCGCCGACGACCGCAAGGCCCTCGACGACTTCATCACCGCCCAGAAGCTGGAATTCGCCGAGGACAAGGACGGCGATCCGGTCTATCTGGCGCAATCGGCCTGGTGGCTCGGGCGCGCCCAGCGCGACAACCCCAAGGTCGAGTTCCTCGCCACCAAAGAGCGTCACTGACAGAAAGGCACTTCCAATGACGATTACCCGCCTCGATCCCGGCCCCCGCATGAGCCAGGCCGTGAAGCACGGCAATGTCGTGTACCTGGCCGGCCAGGTCGCCAAGGACCGCGACGGCACGGTCGAGAAGCAGACGCAGGAAGTTCTCGAGGCCATCGATGCGCTGCTGGCCAAGGCCGGCACCTCGAAGAGCAAGGTGCTGAGCGTGCAGGTGCTGCTCGCCAGCATCGGCGATTTCGCGGCCATGAACAGCGTCTACGACAAGTGGATCGACCCGGCCAATCCGCCGGCGCGCGCCTGCTTCGAGGCACGCCTCGCGGCGCCGGCCCTGAAGGTCGAGATCGTCGTCACCGCGGCGCTCGACTGAGGCTGGTGACGATGCGCACGCGCCGGCTGGGCAAGACAGGCTATGAGGTGTCCGAGATCGGGCTGGGCTGCTGGCAGCTCGGCGGCGATTTCGGGCCCCTCGGCGACGACACGGCAACCGAGATCCTCAGCACGGCGCGTGCGCTCGACGTCACTTTCTGGGACACCGCCGACGTCTATGGCGACGGCCTGAGCGAGCGCCGCATCGGCGGCTTTCGCGACAAGCAGGGCGTGACCATCGCCACCAAGCTGGGACGCGGCGCGCAGTTCGCCGACATGACGCGCTACACGCGGGAGCGCGTCAAGGAGAGCCTTGCCGGCTCGCTCAAGCGGCTCGGCGTCGAGGTACTCGACCTCGCCCAGCTCCACTGCATTCCCATCGACGTGCTGCGCGACGGCGAGATCTTCACCTGGCTCGACGATTTGCGCGCCGAGGGCATGATCCGGCACTGGGGCGCCAGCGTGCAGACCATCGAGGAAGGGATGCTGGCGCTGCGCGCCGACAGCTGCGCGAGCCTGCAGATCATCTTCAACCTGTTCCGCCAGGATGCGGTGGACACGCTGCTGCCGGCGGCGGCCAAGGCCGATGTCGGCATCATCGTGCGGCTGCCGCTGGCCTCGGGGCTGCTGTCGGGCAAGATGAGCGCGGCGACGCGGTTCGCGGCCGGCGACCATCGCAACTACAATCGCGACGGGCAGTCCTTCTTCGTGGGCGAGACGTTTTCCGGGCTGCCGTTCGAACGGGGCGTGGCCTTCGCCGACCAGCTCAAGCACTGGCTGCCGCCGGGGCGGACGCTGGCGGAGATGGCGCTGCGCTGGCTGCTCGACCAGGAAGCGGTATCGACCATCATCGCCGGGGTGACGCGGCCCGAGCAATTGCGCGCCAACGCGGCGGCGAGCGAGGTGGAGCCGCTCGAGCCGGCGCTGGTCGAGAAGCTGCGCGACTTCTATGTCGAGAAGGTACGGTCCGAGGTGCGGGGCGGGATCTAGGAGGCAATGCCTTTGCCCGTCCACCGTGTCATTCCCGCCGGCGGACCTTCAGGCTGAG
>JBDHTK010000276.1:0-3956 GCA_039808625.1 Devosia sp.
GGCGAGGGCGCGCACTTGCGGCGCGATGCCGGCATTGGCGTCGCGCAGCGCCGGGCCCGGCGGCTCGCCCGCGGCCAGCCGGCCGAGCGCCGCAATGCCCGGATCGAGCGCTTCGAGCCCGGCTTCGAGCGTACGCAGCGCCGGCGAGGCGGCCAGCGCCGCGGCGCCGAAGCGGAAGCCGCTCTGCCCGCCCGCCAGCGCCGTCGCGAAGGCATCGAGCTCGTCGTCGGCGATATAGGCGCCGGCCGGCACGAACTCGATCATCTGCCGCCCGCCGCCGGCCGCGTGCGGGCGCGCCATGTAGCGGGCCGCGCCGAGCGTCACCAGTTCGTCGGCGCGCAGCCCCCCGGCCGCATAGGACGCGCCGAGCAGCAGCGCCACGTCGGCGCCTTCCAGCGCCTCCGGCCGCAATGCGCCGAGCCCGCGCGTCGCGCCGAGGATGTCACCGCCCGTCCCGACCAGCACCGCCGGCCGCTCGAGCGCCGCGAACGCCGCCTTGAACGGATGCGCCCGCTCCAGCCGGCCGGCGAGATTGGCGATGATCGCCTCGACGCTCGTCGCCTCGGGCGCGCCATTGCCGCCGACCGCCCCGACCGCCCGGCCGAGCGCGGCAAGCTTCACCTGCACCCCGCGCTCGATGCGCTGGGCGACGACGAGGCTCGCACCCGCGGCAGCGGCGACGGCGCACCCGGCGATGACGAGGCCGGGCCAGCCCGTGCCGGCCAGCCACAGCCCGGCGCCGGCCAGCAGCAGGCCGGCGAGCCAGACAAGATCGACGATCAGCGCAACTCGGGTGCGGCGCATCCGGACCGTGAGTGAAGTGAGAGCCCGCGCTACCCTAGGTCCGCAATGGTTAATCAAACCTAACCGGCGGGCCGTCCCGGTAAGGTTCCGGTTACGCCGCGCGCGCGATGTCCACGGCCGCCGCTCAGAACAGCTCGATGTCGGACCCGCGGCGCGGCCGCTGCCGGCCGTTGACGATGAACAGCTCCTCGCGCGCCACGCTGGCGATGGCCGCCCCGTCGAGCCGCTTGACGAAGGCGCGCCCCGAGTGCGGCTTGAACATCACCCGCCGCGCCACGGTGCCGCCGACATCCTCGCCGGCCAGCGTATAGCCCTCGTTTTCAAGGAACTCGTGCACGAACTCGATGTTCTTGGCGCCCACGTCGGTGAGCGCCGCATTGATGAGTCCGCCGCCGAACACCTTGATCTCGAGATTGGCCTTCTTGCCGGTGCCGCGCGTCAGCACCTTGTTGATGAGCTGCTCCATCGCGAAGGCGCCGTAGCGCGCCGAGGCGCCATAGCGGTCGCGCGCCGCGCCCGACGGCTCGGCGAGCAGGAAATGGTTCATGCCGCCGACCCCGGCCACCACGTCGCGGATGCAGGCCGACACGCACGAGCCGAGGATGGTGGAATAGGTGAGGTCCTCGTCGCCCCCCACGAGGCAGTCGCCCTGGTGGATGGTGGTCACGACACCCCGCTCGAAAGCCGGCTCGCCGGTACCTGGCTGCATGCGTCGTCGTCCTCTGACAAGGTTGTCATCACCCTAGAACGCAATTGCTTAGGGAACTTCTAACCAGTTTTGGCAAGCATGGTCCGGCGCCTGTCCGTAAGAAGGAATTCAGACTTCGCGGCTAGCATGGCACATCTCCGGGGAGCAGGTTCTTCATGTCGTTGCAGAAGTTGGCACGCGAACTCGACGAAACCGCGCGACAGACCGCGGTGCTGGTCGAGGGCGTCACCGACGCGCTCGACGTGCTGTCCGATGCCAGCCTCGGTCTGGAGCAGCGCCACAGGCGCGCCATCGCCATGATCGTCAATGCGCTGCAGGGCCAGGACCGCATCGAGCAGCGCTGCCACGGCATGGCGCTGGCCGTGCGCCAGTTCGCGCTGCTGCCGCCCACCGCGCCCGAGTCCGACTACGAGGAAATCTGGGCCAACCTCGTGCTCGACGAGCTGCGCGTGCCGGCGCTGTCGGGCGTCGCCGCGACGCCTTCGACCGGCGACGTCGACCTGTTCTAGCTCTCCGCCCGCGCTCCCGACACCACCGCCAGGAGGTCGATCAGCCCGACCATGCGGCTGTCGTGGGTGACGATGCCGTTGAGCAGCTCGCTGTCGAGCGAATTGCCCTCGGGCACGGCGTGGATGTCGTCCCTGCTGACGGTGAGGATGTCGCTCACCGCGTCGACGAGGATGCCGACCCATTTGTCGCCCACCGACATGACGACGACGACATGGTTCTTGGTCGGCGAGGTCTGCCCCTCGCCGAAGCGGGCGCGCAGGTCGAAGATCGGCACGATGGTGCCGCGCAGATTGATGACGCCGCGTACGTAGTCGCGCGTATTGGGCAGCGGTGTAGCGCCGTTCCAGGCGCGGATCTCGCGCACCGTGGTGATCTCGACGCCGTAGGTCTGCTCGCCGATGGAGAAGGCGATGAGCTGCAGCGAGTTCTGCACGTTGGCCGGCGTGCCGGCCAGCTCGTCTCTATAGGCAAGATTGTCCATGTCAGTGTCCCTTTCGCCTGCGCTAGGCGGCGTTCTTGTGCAGCACCGGGGCGCGCAGCCCCTGCACGTCGACGATGAGGGCGACATTGCCGTCGCCCAGGATGGTGCCGCCGGCGATGCCCTCGATCGACTCGAAGTTCTCCTCGAGGCTCTTGATGACCACCTGCTGCTGGCCGATGATGTCGTCGACGACCAGCGCCAGCTTGGTCGCCCCCTCGGCCTCGCACAGCACGACGAAGCGGTTGGCCAGCTCGCCCTCGGCGTGCTGCCGGAAGCGCTCGGCGAGATCGACCACCTGCACATATTCGCCGCGCACGCGCAGCACCCGGGCGCCCGACGGGGCGCGGCCGAAATCGGCGCGGGCGCACTGGATGGTCTCGACGATGGAGCTCAGCGGCACGACATAGGGCGAGCCGCCGACGCGCACCAGCATGACGTCGAGCACGGCCAGGGTCAGCGGCAGCTTCAGCGTCATGCGCGTGCCCTGTCCGGCGCGCGAGCGCACATGCACCGAGCCGCCGATCTTCTTGATGTTGGAGAGCACCACGTCCATGCCGACGCCGCGCCCCGAAATGTCGCTGACCGCCGCCGCGGTGGTGAAGCCCGGCGCGAAGATGAGCTGGTCGATCTGCTCGTCGGTCGGCACCGCGTCGGCGCCGACGATGCCCTTGTCGCGGGCGACGGCCAGCACGCGCGCGCGGTCGATGCCGCCGCCATCGTCCTCGACCGAGATCAGGATGCTGCCGCCCGCCTGCTCGGCCGACAGCCGGATGGTGCCGGTCTCCGGCTTGCCGGCGGCGCGCCGCGCCTCGGGCGTCTCGATGCCGTGATCGGCGGAATTGCGGATCATGTGCGTCAGCGGATCGGAGAGCTGCTCGATGACGGTCTTGTCGATCTCCGTCGCCTCGCCGGCCATTTCGAGCCTCAGCTTCTTGTCGGTGCGCGCCGCCAGCTCGCGCACCAGCCGCGGCATGCGCGAGAACACCGACTTCACCGGCTGCGCGCGGATGGCCATCACCGCGTCCTGCAGCCCGCGCGTCGTCTGCGCCAGCACTTCGAGCCCGCGCACCAGCTCCTGGTAGCGGGCCTTGAGCGTATCGTCCATCTGCTGGGTGAGCATGGACTGCGTGATGACCAGCTCGCCCACCATGTTGACGACGCGATCGACCTTGTCGAGATCGACGCGGATCGACTGCACGCCGGCGCCGCGCCGGTCCTCGGGGCCGCCGCGCCGCTCCTCGGGCTCCTCGCCCGCCGGCGCGGCCTCGACGAGCCGCGGCACCGGCGGCGGCCGCGGCGGCAGCTCGCGCGTCACCTCGTCGGCGAGAGCGGCGAAGCTGGGCAGCGGCGCTTCCTCCGCCGCCGCCACCGCCACTGGGCAGGCGGCGCGGTTCTGGCCAGCTGCGCGATGGAGAGCTCGCAATTGCCCTCGACGAACTCGAACACCTCGGC
>JBDHTK010000277.1:0-3956 GCA_039808625.1 Devosia sp.
CGACGCCTACGGGCACGGCATGATCCCCTGCGCGCTGGCGCTCAGGCAGGCCGGCGCCGGGACGTTCTTCGTGGCCACGGCCGGCGACGGCGCGGCGCTGCGCTCCGCCCTGGCCGACGCGACCATCTGCGTGCTGGGGGGCTACCAGCCCGAGGAGGACGAAGCGTTCGTCGCAGCCGATCTCGTGCCGGTGCTGAACAGCCGCGATCAGGTCGAGAGATGGCACGCGGTTGCGCAGCGCTTGGGCCGACCGCTCCGCTCGGTCATCCATTTCGACACCGGCATGAACCGCCTCGGCCTCCTCGCCGACGAAGCGGACTGGCTGCGCGGCAACGCGCGCCTGCTGGCCGACATTCCGCCGCTCTGCTACATGTCGCATCTCTCCGCCGCGGACGACGTCGATCTCGAGCGATGCGAATCCCAGCGCAGCGCCTTCCTCAACGCGGTGCGCTGGCTTCCGCCAGCGAAGCTGTCGCTGGCCAATTCGGCGGGCAGCTTCTTCGGGCCCGGCTTCGCCTTCGACATGATAAGGCCCGGCAAGGCCACCTTCGGGATCAACCCGCTGACGGGGCGAGAAAACCCGATGCGGCAGCCGGCCACCGTGGTGGCGCCGATCGTCCAGGTGAAGACGCTGCGGCGCGGCGCTCCGGTCGGCTACTCCTCGACCCATCGTCTCGTCGACCAGGCCAGGATCGCAACCGTCGCCATCGGCTACGCGAACGGCTATCTGCGCGCCGCCTCCAGCCGCTCCACCGTTTGCGTGGGCGGGTTTTCCGCCCCCGTCGTCGGGCGCGTGTCCATGGACCTGCTGACCGTGGACGTTTCCGCCGTGCCGGACTGGGCGCTGGCGCCGGGGAGCCCGGTCGAGATCCTCGGCCCCGGCGTTTGCGACGGCGATCTGGCGAAGGCTTGCGCGACGATCGAGCACGAGGTGCTGATCGCGCTCGGCCGTGGTTGCGCCCGGCGCTACGTCAACGAATAGCGCGCCGCCGGGCGCCGCGGCCTCAATCGTCGCGGAACACCGACTTCCACGCCACCGCGCCGAGCGCCGCCCCGACGATGGGCGCGAGCCAGAACAGCCACAGCTGGCCGATGGCGCCGGTCTGCGCGAACAGCGCGGCACCTGTCGAGCGCGCCGGGTTGACCGAGGTGTTGGTGACCGGAATGGCGACCAGATGGATGAGCGTCAGCGTCAGGCCGATCGCCAGCGGCGCGAAGCCGGCGGGCGCCCTCGGCGCGGTCGTGGCCAGGATGACGAAGATGAAGAAGGCCGTCATCACCACCTCGATGACCAGGCCGGACAGCAGCGAGTATTTGCCCGGCGAAAGATCGCCGTAGCCGTTGGAGGCGAAGCCGCCGGCCTCGAAGCCGGGCTTGCCGGAGGCGATGAGATAGAGCACGGCCGCGGCCACCACAGCCCCGACCACCTGGGCGATGATGTAGCCGACGAGGTCCCCGGCGGGCATGCGCCCGCCCACGGCCATGCCGACCGACACGGCCGGGTTGAAATGCCCGCCGGAAATGCCGCCGACCGCATATGCCATGGTCACCACGGTCAGCCCGAAGGCGAAGGCGACGCCGAGCAGCCCTATCCCCACGTCGGGAAAGGCCGCGGCCAAAAGCGCGGCCCCGCAGCCGCAGAACACGAGCCAGAACGTGCCGAGAAATTCGGCGGCGAGCTTCTTTTGCATGGACCCCTCCTCGCGACAGAATGCCGCGGGCGGACGTTACGGTGAGTCGCGGCGCGCGCAAAGCGGGTCGCGGCACGCTCTGGCCCGAGATGCCTTGCGGCGCCGGGCCGAAGATGGAAAAATCGCCGTGCAGGAGAGCGGCCCGGCCGCAGGCAGAGGCCGGCCGTTTGGCCGGGGATTGGTGAGGATGTCGCTTAAAAGCCCACGCGAGCGTGCCGCCAGGGCGCTGTGCAGGCTCTACATCGTCCAGGCGGACATGAAGCACGAAGGCAGGCCCATGTGGATGAAGTACCTCGAAGAGGTGGACACGGTGCTTGCCGCGGCGCTGTCGGCGGAAGACTGGGAAAAGCTCTGCGCCGAGGGTCCCGAGGAGACGGCATAGGGCAGCGCGTATGGCGCCCCCCGGGGGAGCAGGGAGGCCGCCTCCTTTCAGGAACAGGCGGAAGGACAACCGCGCCTTGCGGCGCTGAAGGCGCGGCCCGCGGGGGTGCTCAGCGCCGACCCAGTATCCCGGTGAGGAAGCCGGCGAGATCGTCGGTGACGAAATCCACGTCGTCGTCGTATTGCGGGTCGCTTTCCCAGATCTCGGCGAAGGTCGGCTCGAAGTTGCGCGGCACCACCAGCACCGTGGTCATGCCGAGCGCCTTCGGCACGGAAAGATTGCGCGCGAGATCCTCGAACATCACCGTGCTGGCGCCGGTCACGGCATGCAGCGCGGCGAACCTCTCATAGGTCTGGCGCGAAGGCTTTGGCGTGAGCCCGGCGGCGACGATGTCGAATATGTCGTCGAAATGGTCGAGGATGCCCAGCTGCCGCGCCGCGCGTTCGGCATGGCCGCGATCGCCGTTGGTGAAGATGAACTTGCGTCCCGGAAGCTGGTGGATGGCCGCGCCCAGCACCGGGTCCGGCACCAGCCACGAATAGTCGATGTCGTGCACCTTCTCCAGGAAATCGTCGGGATCGATGGCGTGGCGGTGCATGAGGCCGTTCAGCGTCGTGCCGTATTCCCGGAAGAGCTCCTTCTGGAGCTTGCGGGCCCCCTCGCGCGGCAGCGACAGCAGCTCCGAGACGTAGGCCGTCATCTTCACGTCGATCTGCGAGAACAGGTTCGAGTGGTGCGGATAGAGCGTGTTGTCGAGGTCGAACACCCAGTCGGTGACGTGGGAGAAGCGGGCGGGATCGGGACGGTCGGTCATGGACGCGTTATCGCACGAAACGAACGGCCGCGCAGGTGGATTCGTCGGCCGCCGCTCCCCGCCGGATGCGGCGAAACGGCCGGTTCCTTCAAATTTTACCGATGCCTTAAGCCGGTCCTCAACCCTCGGTGGATAGGGTGCACGCACTGGAGGTGCCGGTGCTTTCGATCCTGATTCGCTCTGCCATCATCACCGCCGGCGCGGTCGTCGCATCACTGGCCCTGACGTTCGGCTCCGTCACCGCAGCGGGAGGCACGGTCGGGCACATCGCCGTCCTGATGTGCGTCGTGTGCCCGCTGGTGACGGCCTGGCCCGTCAGCGCGCTGATGCTGAGGCAGGGCGACAGGCTGAAGGTCGCCCACCGCGACCTGGCCCAAGCGCACGCGCAGCTCGTCCTCGCCCACCGGCAGCTGGCAGACAAGGCCCGCCACGACGACCTCACCGGCCTGCTGAACCGCGACAGCTTCCTCGCCGTGCTGGAGGGATCGCGCCACAGGCCCGACCGCGGCGCGCTGCTGCTGATCGACGCCGACCATTTCAAGACGATCAACGACACGTTCGGCCATCCCGCCGGCGACGAGGCGCTGCGGCTGATCGCGGCCGCGATCCGGCGCGGCGTGCGCGCCGCCGACGCGGTCGGCCGCATCGGCGGCGAGGAGTTCTGCGCCTTCCTCGCCGGCGCCGGCGAGCAGGAAGCCAGGCGCATCGCCGAGCGCATCAGGGCGGAGGTGGAGACGGTCCGTTTCCGCCCGCCCGGTGAGCGCGCCGTCGCCCTCACCGTCAGCATCGGCGGCACGCTGTGCCGCCAGGGCGCGGCCGTCGCGGAGATGATGCGAGACGCCGACGGCCGGCTCTACGAGGCCAAGCGCGGCGGCCGCAACACGGTCGTCGTCGTCGACGTGCCGAAGGCGGCCTGAGCCCCGCTCGGCCGCCTCTACGGCACGATCAGCGTGCCGGCGCCGTGCTCGGTGAAGAGTTCCAGCAGCACCGCGTGCGGCGTCTTGCCGTTGAGGATGACGACGCCCTCGACGCCGCGCTCGATCGCCTCGATGCAGGTCTCGACCTTGGG
>JBDHTK010000278.1:0-3923 GCA_039808625.1 Devosia sp.
CCGGCCATGAACTACCGCCACGCCTTTCACGCCGGCAATTTCGCCGACGTGATGAAGCATGCCGTGCTGGCCCGGCTCATCACCTATCTGAAGCGCAAGCCCGCCGCCTTCCGCGTCGTCGACACCCATGCCGGCAGCGGCCGCTATGCGCTGACCGGCGAGGAGGCGCGGCGCAGCCCCGAATGGCAGGCGGGGATCGCAAGACTTCGCGCCGCGACCCTGCCCGCCCGCGCCGCCGACCTGCTGGCGCCCTATCTCGAGGTCGTCGCGGCCGAGAACCCCAACGGCACGCTGGCGCGCTATCCCGGCTCGCCCCTCATCGCGCGAAGACTGCTGCGCCCGCAGGACCGGCTGAGCGCGCTGGAGCTACACCCCAGGGACGCCGCGACGCTCGGCGCCCTGTTCGCCGGCGACGTGCAGGTGCGCGTCACGGCGCTCGATGGCTGGCTCGCCCTCAACGCCTATCTGCCGCCCAAGGAGCGGCGCGGGCTGGTGCTGGTCGATCCGCCCTTCGAGCTGCCCGGCGAATGGCAGCGCCTCGTCGAAGGGCTCGCCAGGGCGCACCGCAAATGGGCCACCGGCCTCTACATGCTGTGGTATCCGCTCAAGGCGCCGCGCGAGGTCAACGCCTTCGTCGCCGACCTCAAGGCCACCGGCATCCCCCGGCTGCTGCGCGCCGAGCTGCTGGTCGAGCCGGCGCTCGCCGGGCGCTTCTACGGCTCGGGCCTCATCCTCGTGAACCCGCCCTTCCTGCTCGAGGACGAATTGCGCGTGCTGCTGCCGGCCCTGGTCGCGGCGCTCGGCCGCGACGGCGCCAGCCACCGCCTCGAATGGATCAGGGGCGAAGCCTAGGGCGCTTCCAGCAGAAGTTGCAGGCTTTTCCGGTTCGGAAACGCAAAAAAAAATCAACAACTTAGATCGTTTCACCGTTTCACTTGAACGGGGAAAGGATCTAGCCGATCTCGCGCACCAGCGGCACGACGGCGGTGAGGTCGGTGAGGCGCCGGAAGCGCGTGGCGTCGGCCGGATCGTCGGCGAGATCGAGCGTCCACACATGCTCGGAGGGAATGTGGATGCCCCAGGCGCCGGCGGCGATGGCCGGCACCACGTCGGCGCGCATCGAATTGCCGATCATCATGGCCCGCCCCGGCCCGTCGCCATGGCGCGAGAAGATGCGCTCATAGACCGGCCGCGTCTTGTCCGAGACGATCTCGATCTCCTCGAAAAAGCCGATGAGCCCGGAGGCCGCGAGCTTGCGCTCCTGGTCGACGAGGTCGCCGCGCGTGACGACCAGCAGCCGGTGCGTGGCCTTGAGCGCCGCGAGCGTCTCGACCACGCCGGGGAACGGCGCCACCGGATGGGCCAGCATGTCGCGCCCGAGCGCCATGATCTCGCCGATCAGCGGCGCCGGCACCGTGCCGCCGGTCAGCAGGATGGCCGTCTCGATCATCGACAGCGTGAAGCTCTTGATGCCGAAGCCATAGGCGCCGACATTGGCGATCTCGATGTCGTGCAGCGCCTTTTCGGCCGCCTGCGGCTCGGCGTGCGGCGCGAGCAGCTCGACGAAGCGCGCCTTGGCGGCGACGAAATAGCGCTCGTGATGCCACAGCGTGTCGTCGGCGTCGAAGCCGATCGTCGTCAGCTCAGCCACGCGCCAGCGCCTCGCGCTCGGCCTTCTTCAGCCGCTCGGTCTCCGATTTGAGCTGGCCGCAGGCGGCGAAGATGTCGCGCCCGCGCGGCGTGCGCACCGGGCTCGCATAGCCGGCGCGGTTGACGATGTCGGCGAATTTCTCGATGCGCGCCGAGCTCGAGCAGGCGTAGTTCGTCCCCGGCCAGGGGTTGAACGGGATGAGGTTGATCTTGGCCGGGATGCCGGCGAGCAGCCGCACCAGCTCGCGCGCGTCGGCGTCGGAATCGTTGACGTCCTGGAGCATCACATATTCGAAGGTGACGCGGCGGGCATTGGACAGGCCGGGATAGGCGCGCACCGCCGCCAGCAGGTCCTTGAGCGGCCATTTCCTGTTGATCGGCACCAGCATGTCGCGCAGCTCGTCGCGCACCGCATGCAGCGAGATGGCCAGCATGACGCCGATCTCGCGGCCGGCCGGCTCGATATAGGGCACGACGCCCGAGGTCGACAGCGTGATGCGGCGCCTGGAAAGCGAAATGCCGTCCTCGGCCGACGCGATGGTGAGCGCCTGCCTGACGTTCTCGTAATTGTAGAGCGGCTCGCCCATGCCCATCATCACCACATTGGTGATGGCGCGGGTGCCGCCCGCCGGCACCAGCCCGCCATCGGCCGGCCGCGTGCCGCCCGGGAAATCGCCCAGCCGCTCGCGCGCCATGAGGATCTGGCCGAGGATCTCGCCCGCCGTCAGGTTGCGCACCAGCTTCTGCGTGCCGGTGTGGCAGAACGAGCAGGTGAGCGTGCACCCCACCTGCGAGGAAACGCACAGCGTGCCGCGGTCGGCCTCGGGGATGTAGACGGTCTCGATCTCGACCGGCGGCAGCTGCGGCGCCTGCGGGTCGCGGAAGCGGAACAGCCATTTGCGCGTGCCGTCGACCGAGACCTGCTCGGAGACGATCTCGGGCCGGTCGAGCAGGAACGCCTCGCCCAGCGCCTGCCGCACGCCCTTGCCGATATTGCTCATGCGCGCGAAATCGGTGACGCCGTTGACGTAGATCCAGTTCCACAGCTGGCTCGCGCGCAGCCGGCTCTCGCGTTCGTCGAGCCCGATCCCGCCCAGCGCCGCGCGCAGCGCCGGCTTGTCGAGCCCGACGAGCGAGCGCCGCCGCGCCGGGGCGGCGCGGGCGCTGTGGCTCGCATGGTCGAGGTCGAGGGCGATGCTCATGGCAGATCCGCAGGTGAGGCGCCGGCCCATATCATAGCGCCTTTCGCCCTGCCAAGGCGGCAAACATGCAGGCCGCCCCGGCGCACCCCGCTCAGCAGCCGGCGATGGCGCGGCTCGCCGCGGTGGCGCCGGCCAGCGAGAAGGTCTCGGTGACGAGGATGCCCTTGTCGGTGGTGCCCTCGATGCTGAGCGTCGCGCCGGCCCGGATGGCGCCCGCCAGCGTGTCGCTCCGGCTCATGTCGGCGAGCCAGGCGGCGTCCTTCTGGGTGAACAGCTCGAAGCTCTGGCTGCCCACGGTCAGCCGGGCCGGCTGGTCGGGCGCGAAATCGAAGCCGGCGACGAGGTTGAGCTCGTTCTTGAGCCCCTCGGCCGGCCGGTTCGTCAAATAGAGATAGGCCTGGGTGTAGCCGTCGACCGGCGGGCTCACGCTGGTCGGCTTGCTCATCGCGAAGCACACCTGCCCGGTGCCCTCGCTGGCCGCATAGGCGGCCCAGTCGCGGAACTCGCCCAGCGCCTGCACCGCCTGCGCCAGCGCGCCGCCGGTGCCGCCGACGACGAGGAGAAGGGCGGCGAGCCCTCTTACGGACATGCCTTGTCGATGGCTTCCATCGCCTTGGTGACGCCCGCGAGCGAATAGGTGTCGGTGGTTTCGGTGCCGCGCGCCGAGGTGCCCTGCACGACGAGCTTGACGCCGGCCTTGAGGGCGGCGACGAACCCCGCCTCGTCATTGGTCGAGGACAGCCACGCCGCCTCGCTGTCGGTGATCGGGGTGGCCGGATCGTCGGCGATCGACTTCATCGGATAGGCCTTGCCGTCGACCACGGCGCGGTGGAAGAAGCTGTCGGTGGTCGGCTTCATCGGATAGCCGACCAGCGTCTGCACCTCGTTGCGCACCTTGCGGAACACCGTCTTGCCGCTCGTGTCCTTGGCCAGCGTGCCGTCGTCATTGACCGCCGGCGCCTTGGCGCGGTGGATGATGAGGAAATGCGGCGGGTCGCGGTTGATCGGCTTGCCGCCGACCTCCTTGGGCTGGCTGTCCTCGGGCGCGGCCGAGATGTAGCAGATGGTGCC
>JBDHTK010000279.1:0-3907 GCA_039808625.1 Devosia sp.
CAAGGGCTGCGGCATGATCGACATGGCCGGGCTCGCCCAGAAGGGCGGGGCGGTGTTCTCGCATCTGCGCGTGGCGGCGACGCCGGCCGACATCCACGCCATCCGCGTCTCGGCCGGCAAGGCCGACCTGATCCTGGGCTGCGACCTCGTCGTCTCCGGCTCGCGCAAGGTGCTGTCGGCGGCGCGCGAGGGCGAGACCACCTTCGTCGTCAACACCGCCGAGGTGATGCCGGGCGACTTCGCCCGCTCGCCCGACTTCTTCCTGCCGACCGAGCGGCTGAAGAAGGCGATCCGCGAGGCGGCGGGCGAGGCCCACGCCCATTTCTTCGACGCGACGCGGGCCGCGACCGTGCTGTTCGGCAATTCGCTCGGCGCCAACATGTTCATGCTCGGCTTCGCCTGCCAGCGCGGCGGGCTGCCGGTGTCGCCGCAGGCGGTCGAGAAGGCGATCGGGTTGAACGGCCAGGCGGTGGCGATGAACGTCGAGGCGTTCCGCTGGGGCCGCCGCGCCGCGCACGACCCGGCCTATGTGCAGGGGCTGGTCGAATCGGCGCGCACGCCGGCGTCCGGCCGCGAGATCGCGGCGACGCTGGACGAGATCGTCTCGCGCCGCGCCGCCTTCCTGACCGGCTACCAGAACGCGGCCTATGCCGAGCGCTACCGCGCCGCCGTGGCCTCGATCGCCAGGGCCGAGGAAGCGGCCGTGCCCGGTTCGACGGCGGTGGCCGAGGCGGTGGCCAAGAACCTGTTCAAGCTGATGGCGATCAAGGACGAGTACGAGGTCGGCCGCCTCTACAGCGACGGCGCGTTCCTGCGCCAGCTCTCCGGCCAGTTCTCCTCCTGGGACAGCCTCGAATTCCACCTCGCGCCGCCGATCCTCGGCCGCAAGGGGAGCGACGGCAAGGCGCGGAAGTCGCGCTTCGGCCCGTGGATGATGAAGGGCTTTGCCGCGCTCGCCGCGCTCAGGGGCCTGCGCGGCACCGTCTTCGACGTCTTCGGCTACACCGCCGAGCGGCGCATGGAACGCAGGCTGCTGGCGCAATACGAGGCCGACCTCGGCCTGATCCGCGACGCGCTCGCGCCGGGGCGGATCGAGGCGGCGGCGGCGCTTGCCAGCGTGCCGGCGACGATCCGCGGCTTCGGGCACGTCAAGGACGCCAACGCCGCCAGGGCGGAAGCGGAGCGGGCGCGCCAGATCAAGCGGCTGGCCCAGCCGGCTGCGTCGGCGGCGCTGAAGGCGGCCGAATAGCGCCGGCTTTGCTCAATAAGCCTTTGTTAATACGGCTTTGGGATTGTCGGAGTTCCCTGGGCGGTGCTTCGGTATGCCGACAAGAGTCAAGAACGAGCTTCCGCTCGATATATACATACCGTTCGTGCAGACGCTGTTTCGCGACGGCGTCACCCTTGCCGTCGGCTTCGCGGCCCAGACGCTGCTGATCGTCCTCGTCTATCTCAACACCGGCGATGCCGCCTATCTGTCGCTGGCGGTGGCCATGGTGGCGCTGGCGGCGCTGCGGCTGGGAAGCCTTGCCCGCTACGCCCGCAAGCCGCCGCCGACCACGCGCGAGGAGGCGCAGGAGCGCGAGCGCGTCTACATCGCCTGGGGCGCCGTGCACGGCCTGTTCCTCGGCCTGTTCTGCTTCCTCGCCATCTACTGGTCGCCCGACTATTTCGGCGAGATCGCCTCGATCTGCGTGACGCTGGCCTCCGCGACCTCGATCGCGGGGCGCAATTACGGCTCGCCGCGCATGGTGATGTTGTTCATCCTGACCATGACCTGGCCGATCTCGGCCGGGTTCATCCTGCGCGGCGACATCTACCACGTCACCCTGGGCTGCCTGTCGATCCCCTTCTTCTTCGCCATCCGTCGCTTCGCGGCCACCGTGCGCGATGTGCTGTTCTCGGCGCTGTGGGCGGAAAAGACCGCAAGGCGGCTCGCCCGGCGCTTCGACCGCGCGCTCAACACCATGACGTCGGGGCTGGTCATGCTCAGCCCCGAGGGCAAGGTGGTGGTGGCCAACGCCGAGGCCGTGGCGCTGATGAAGGTCGACGGGCCCGACAGGCTGCTCGGCCGCACGCTGCGCGGGCTTCTGCGGCGCGGCGTGGCCGGCGGCGTGCTCGACCTCGCCGATTCGCGCTATGTCGAGGCCCAGCTCGCCCGGGCGCTGCGCGAGGGCAGGGGCCGCAAGGTGCTGCTGCGGCTCAAGGACGGCCGCCATTTCGAGTTCTCGGCCCGGGAGGGCGACGACGAGCTCGGCGTCATCACCTTCGAGGAGGTGACGGCGCGCATCGAGGCGGAGGAGCGCATCCGCACCATGGCGCGCTACGACAGCCTGACCGGGCTGCCCAACCGCGCCTATTTCCACGAGCTGATGTGCGATGCGATCCCGACCGGCGATCCCGGCCGCATGGTCGGCCTCGTCGTCCTCGACCTCGACGACTTCAAGAGCGTCAACGACACGCTCGGCCACCCGGTCGGCGACGGGCTGATCTATGCCGCGGCCGAACGGCTTTCGCGCCTCGCCGGGGAGGGGGTCACGGTCGGCCGCTTCGGCGGCGACGAGTTCATGATGTTCTTCGACGACGCCGGCGACGCGGGCTCGTTCACGCGCGCGGTCGACGACATCTTCACCCGGCTCTCCGGCGAGGTCGACGTCGCCGGCCACGCGCTGCGCAACGCGGTCAGCGCCGGGGCGGTGCTGGCGCGCGCGGCCGAGGCCGAGGTCGACGCCATGATCGTGCGCGCGGACCTGGCGCTCTACAAGGCCAAGGAGAACGGCAAGGGCTGCTGGCTCCTGTTCGAGGATGCGATGGACCGCGCCTTCCGCGACCGCCAGGTGCTGAAGGCAGACCTGCGCCAGGCCGTGGCGGCGCGCGGCCTGCGTGTCGTCTACCAGCCGATCGTGTCGATGCAGACCATGCGCATCGCCAGCTGCGAGGCGCTGTGCCGGTGGGACCATCCGCGGCTCGGCCCCGTCTCGCCGACCGTGTTCATTCCGCTCGCCGAGGAGATGGGCATCGTCTCGGCGATCAGCGTGTTCATGCTCGAGGCCGCCACCGCCGAATGCGCGCGCTGGCCGGACCCGATCTGCGTCTCGGTCAACCTGTCGGCCAAGGACTTCCTCAACGACGACATCGTCGGCCGGGTGCGCGGCGCGCTGGACGCGTCGGGGCTCAGGCCGGAGCGGCTGGAGATCGAGGTGACGGAGACGGCGCTGCTCGACGACACCGCCCAGACGCGCCGCTACATCGAGCAGCTGAAGGCGCTCGGCGTGCGCGTGGCGCTCGACGATTTCGGCACCGGCTACTCCTCGCTCAGCTACCTGCACACGCTGCCGCTCGACAAGATCAAGATCGACCGCTCGTTCATCGTCGACCTCACGGACAGCCCGCGCTCGCTGGCGCTGCTCAAGGGCGTGGCCGAGCTGTCGCGCTCGCTCGGCCTTGCCATCACCGTCGAGGGCGTCGAGACCTTCGACCAGCTCAAGGTGCTGGCCTCCGAGATCAGGCCCGACCTCGTCCAGGGCTTCCTGTTCGGCTCGGCGCTGACCGCCTCGGGCATCTCGGCGATGTCCGACGCGACTTGGGCCTTCGTGCGCGAAAACCGCGCCTCCCCCCGCGCCGCCTCCTGATCCCCCGTCCATAGCGCCGGCACGCCGCCCGACGTCGTTTGTTTAACGATTCGTTAAGGTTAACACCAGGTTAACGGGATTACCTGCATTTTCGCCTTTACTGGGGAGCGACCGCGGATATCCTGAACGCGGCGGAAATTGCAGGTACGGGGAAACGAACCATGGTCACCAGCGTGACGTCGCTCCAGGCGGCGGCGCAAGAGCGTCGCATTGCCGAAGCCGGCGGGGAGGAAGCGCAGCTCGGCTCCTTCGTCAGGAACATCTTCTCGCTTCTG
>JBDHTK010000280.1:0-3905 GCA_039808625.1 Devosia sp.
ATGCCGGCGAAGGCTTCCTCCACGCACCAGTCGAAGCAAATGTCCGGCCGCGCGCGCCGCGCGTCCTCCAGCGCCGGGAAGGTGTGGATGACGTCGCCCATGGACGAGGTCTTGACGATCAATACCCTCGTCGGCGGCGCCTTCATGCCGGGGCCTTGGCCAGCAGCCGCTCGGCCGCCGCCGCCACCAGCGACACGTCCAGCGTGTTGAGGCAGTTTGTATGGCCGAGCGGGCACACCTTCTTGTGGCAGGGCGAGCAGGAAAGGCCGAGCCAGATCAATTCGCGGTCCTCGGTCAGCGGCGGCGTGTTTTGCGGCGAGGTGGAGCCATAGACGGCGATGATCGGCGTGCCGACGGCCGCCGCCACGTGCATCAGCCCGCTGTCGTTGGAAACGCCGAGCCGCGCGCCGGCGATCAGGTCGATGGCGTCCTCCAGGCGCGTCCGGCCGGCAAGGTCGACGACGCCGGGGGCGAGCGCGGCGATCTCGGCGGTGACCGGCCGGTCGTTGTTCGAGCCGAACAGCACCACGCCGAAGCCCTGGCCCATCATGCGGCGGGCGAAGACGGCGTAGCTTTCGCCCGGCCAGCGCTTGGCCGGGCCGAACTCTGCCCCCGGCATCAGCGCGACGTATTTTTTCGATTCGAGGCCGTATGTTGCCATCAGGCCGGCCTGGTTGGCGGCATCGACGGTCAGGTGCGGGATGCGGAACGTGCCGCCGCGGGCGAGGCTGAAGAAGGCGTCCGCCGTGCGGCGCTTCATCTTGTCGGCCAGCGGCACGATGTCGGTCAGCAGCCCGTAGCGCATCTCGCGCAGGTGGCCGACGCGGCGCGGGATGCGCGCGAAGAACGGCACCAGCGCCGATTTCCAGCTTCCCGGCAGCACGTAGGCGCGGTCGTAGCCCTGCCCGCGCAGCGCGCGGCCGAGGCGCCAGCGCGCGGCAAGGTCGAAGCGGCCGTGGGAAAAGGGCAGGTCGATGCGCCGGCGCACCTCTGGCATGCGCGCCACCAGCGGCGCGGCCCAGGCGGGCGCCATCACGTCGACCGGCGCTTCCGGGCGCATCTGCTTCAGCGCCGAGAACAGGCATTGCGCCATCACCATGTCGCCCACCCAAGTGGGGCCGATCACGAGGGTCGCCGGGCCTTCAGCCATTCGACATAGTCCCTGACGCCGGTTTCCACGTCGCGGAAGCGGCCGTTGTAGCCGGCGCCGCGCAGCCGCGACATGTCGGCCTCGGTGAAGCTCTGGTAGCTGCCCTTCAGATGGTCGGGGAAGTCGACATATTCGATCTCGCCCTTGCCGAGCGCGCCGATCACCGTCTCCGCCACCGTGCGGAAGGGCTGGGCGCGGCCGGTGCCGCAGTTGAAGATGCCGCTTGCGCCGCGCTTCCAAAGCCACAGGTTCACCTCCGCGACGTCGCCGACATGGACGAAGTCGCGGCTCTGCTCGCCCGGCCCGAAGCCGTCCCAGGCGCCGAACAGCTTGGGGTTCTCGCCGCGGCCGACCTGGTTGAACAGGTGGAAGGCGACCGAGGCCATGGCGCCCTTGTGCTGCTCGCGCGGGCCGTAGACGTTGAAATAGCGCAGGCCCGCCACCTGCGAATGCTCGGTGCCGAACACATTGCGGCGCACATAGTCGTCGAACAGCTTCTTCGACCAGGCGTAGACGTTGAGCGGGCGCTCGAACTCAGGCTCCTCGCGGAACTCCGAGCCGCCGCCGTAGACGGAGGCCGAGGAGGCGTAGAGGAAGGGGATGCGCGCTGAAAGGCAGGCCGCCAGCAGCCGCTTGGAATAGGAAAAATTCACCTCCATCATGAACTTGCCGTTCCACTCGGTGGTGGTGGAGCAGGCACCCTGATGGAACATCACCTCGACCTCGCCCAGCGTTCCGGCCTCGAAGGCGGGCAGGAACTCGTCCTTGTCGAGATAGTCGGCGATCGCGAGGTCGGCGAGGTTGAGGATCTTGCGGCCGTCGGTCAGGTCATCCACGACGACGATGTCGTCGCGGCCCTCGGCGTTGAGGGCGGCGACGATGTTGGAGCCGATCATGCCGGCACCGCCGGTAACGACGATCATCGGGGCCTCGGAGATGCTTGCGGGTCGCGGCCCTTATAGGGGAGGCGGCCGACGCTGTCGAGGAAGTGCGGCAGCGCCCGTTGCGCGGCCTCGAATTTGCGGTATATCGCCTTGCCCATGAGCCAAGCGCAGCCGCCGTCCCCGCAAAGCCTGCACCGCGCCGTGGCGGCCTTTCCGGGCGTTGCCGTGCTGGTTTGCGGCGACTTCATCCTCGACCGCTTCGTCAACGGCGTCATCGAGCGCATTTCGCCGGAGGCGCCCATCCCCGTGCTGCACGGGCGCGGCGAGACCGTGGCGCTGGGCGGGGCGGGCAACGTCGTGGCCAACATCGTGGCGCTCGGCGCGACGGCGATCCCCGTATCGGCGGTGGGCGAGGATGCGGCCGGCCGTACGGTGGCGCGCCTCGTCGCCGAGCTGGGCGCCGGCGGCGAGGGCATCGTCGCCACGGCAGGCCGCATGACCTCGTGCAAGAGCCGCTTCAGCGCGCTGAACCAGCAGGTGCTGCGCTTCGACGAGGAGGAGGTGCGGCCGCTCGACGCCGCAGAGCGCGCGGAGCTCGTCGCCCGTTTCCGCGCTGCGCTGGAGCGCTGCGACATCGCCGTCCTGTCCGACTACGGCAAGGGCGTGCTGCTTTCCGGGGTGGCCGAGGAACTGATCTCGATCTGCCGCGCCGCCGGCAAGCCGGTGCTGGTCGACCCCAAGGGGCGTGACTACCGCCGCTACAGGGGCGCCACCGCCGTGACCCCCAACCGCAAGGAACTGGGCGAGGCGGTGGGGCGCATGGTGTTCACCGACGAGGAGGTGGCGGCCGCCGCGCGTGAGCTGATTTCCGCCTGCGGCTTCGACTTCGTCGTCGCCACACGCAGCGAGAAGGGCATGAGCGTGGTTGACGCGGGCGAGGCGCACCACATCGCCACCCAGGCGCGCGAGGTGTTCGACGTGTCGGGCGCCGGCGACACGGTGATCGCCTCTTTTGCCCTGGCGCTCGCCGCCGGCGCCGGCCGCGTCGCCGCGGCGATCATCGCCAATGCCGCCGGCGGCGTGGTGGTGGGCAAGCGCGGCACGGCGCGGTTGACGGCGGAAGAGCTCACCGGCGCGCTGCTGCGCTCGCAAGGGGCCTCGGCGCATCGCGACGCGATCCTCGACCGGGCCGGGGCCGAGCGGCTGGTGGCGGCCTGGAAGCGGGAAGGGCTGGCGGTGGGCTTCACCAATGGCTGCTTCGACATCCTGCATGCCGGCCACGTCAGCCTGCTGCATGCGGCGCGCGCGCAATGCGACCGGCTGGTGCTGGGGCTGAATTCGGACGATTCGGTCCGGAGGCTGAAAGGGCCGGGCCGGCCGGTCAACGACCAGCATGACCGCGCCTGCGTCTTGGCGGCGCTTGCCTCCGTCGATGCCGTGGTGGTGTTCGAGGACGACACGCCGCTGTCCCTGATCGCGGCGCTGAAGCCGGACGTGCTGGTCAAGGGCGCGGACTACACCATCGACCAGGTGGTCGGCGCCGACGTGGTGCAGAAGGCCGGCGGCCGCGTGGTGCTGGTCGATCTCGTCGCCGGCAAGAGCACGACCGGCACGATCGGCCGGCTGCGCGCCGGCAACGGGGACTGAGCCATGTCGAAGCTTAACGATTATCTGGCGCGCTCGGGCGCCGCCATCGCCGCCATGATCGAGCGCGACCTGACCGGCGAGATGGAGCGGGCGGCCGACGCCGTGGTGGAGGCGCTGTCGCAGGGGCGGGCGCTGCTCGTGTGCGGCAACGGCGGCTCGGCCAGCGACGCCATCCACATCGCCGGCGAGCTGGTCGGGCGCTTCCTGAAGGAGCGCAAGGCTTA
>JBDHTK010000281.1:0-3827 GCA_039808625.1 Devosia sp.
GCGGCAAGCGCAAGCGTGGGTAGGGGCTGGCTCCGCGCAGTCCTGCCGCTCGCCCTGCTGCTGCCGGTGGCGGCCTGTGCGCGCCCGGTGGGCGATCTCGGCCGCGCCGACCGCAACGTGCTGCACGATGAGGTGCTGCCGGCCATCGGCAGCGCCGTGTCGCGCGGCTCCGACTTCAACCTCACCGACCAGGAGACGGAGATGCGCGACCGCGTGTGGCGCTATCTCGTCGCCCCGCACGCCTATGACTGGTTCGGCGACGTCGCCGTCGAGTTGCAGCGCACGCGCCTCATGCCGATCAGCGGCAAGCCGCTTAGAACCGATCTCTATTACGGCTGGCTGCATTCGACGCGCTTCGCCTCCTCGCGCGTACGCTACACGCGGCTCGCTGAAGACGCGATCGCCGACATCGCCATGCTGCCGCCGACCTTCGCCTCGATCTGCGCCGTGGTCGAGATCGACCGGCGGCGCGGCATCGCCTGGAACGAGATCGGCACGCTGGAGGCGAAAGTCGGCGTCGACGCCGCCAAGCGCCATGCCGAGAACCGTGCCACGATCGACTGGTTCGTGCGCGCCCTCGGCAATCGCGCCGCCTCGTACGCCTATGCGCTCGACCATCTGCTGATCGAGACGCCGCACGCCGACGCGGTGGGTGTCGATGCGCGCCTCGGCGAGCTCGCCCGCTATGTCGAGAGCGCGCAACGCGGCGATTTCTGCGGGACGCCGCGGGCCGGCCAGGACGAGGGCGGCGGCGCCGTCCGCTCGCGCACGCTGCGCTCGGCGCCCGACGAGGGGCCGTACCGAAAATAGCTCAGAGGCGGATGTTGCGGCAGGCGAGGCGCTGCAACTGCGCCTCGTAGCGCGCCCGCATCGCCGGATGCGGCGGCGCGAGGCGCACGAGGACGAACACGCTGTCGCTGCGCGACTCGACGATGAGCAGCCCCGGCGCGATGTCGATCTTCTGCTCGGCGAGCAGGCGCGTCTGCGCCGGATCGAAGATGCCGAGATCGAGCGTCTGGCCGATGCCGTCGCGATTGGTCGTGCTGTAGAGCACGGTTCCGGACGGATCGAACACGGCCAGCGACCAGAACGCCAGCGGCAGCGTGCCGGTCACCTCGCCGGGGCCGCTGCCGAGGTCGAGCTGGCAGACGGCATAGGCGAGGTCGGGGTCGAGCTGCAGCGGGTTGGGCATGCCCGCCACCGGCACCGGCAGCAGCGTCGTGCGGTTGAGCGCCTCGAGCCCGGCGACGGTGTCGTAGACCGTCGTTTCGGCGAGGCGCGGCAGCGTCAGGATGACGACGAGGTGGATGGCGAGGCCGAGCAGCACGCCGGCAGCGGCGAAAAGCAGCGTGCGTACCATCAGCAGCCCTCGCGCGTGATCGAGGGCAGGGTGGTCTCGCCTGTCCCGACGCCCGACAGGAACACCGTGTCATAGAGCGTGAGAACCAGCGAAAACGGCCCGTCGCCGGTGATTTCGAGCCAGTTGAGCGGACTCAGCGCCTTGCCGACATAGAGCTGCATGGCGCCGTCATTGGCGCGGGCGAGGCGCGCGCTATGAAAGCCCGGCGGCCCGTCCGGGCGCGCGATGCTCTCGCCGGCCGCGCCGACGGGAACGAGAGTCCAGAACGTTGCCGTGGGCGTGCGCCCGTCGATGCGGTAGCGGCAGGCGCGGTCGAGCCGCTGCCCGTCGCTGTCGGTCGTTGCGACCAGTTGCAGGCCCTCGGCCTGGCCGAGCTGCAGGGCGCCGGCGCGAGTGAGATAGGCCCGCGTATAGGGATCGGGCGCCGGCGCGCCGACCGCAGTCCACGCCGTCCACGGCCCGGACTGATAGGCGCCGAACAGCCGGCCGTCGCTCAGCGCGTACCACGACAGGCCGAAGCCGACGGCAAGCGCAATGGCCAGCATCAGGAACAGATTGAGCAGGAACCGCACTCAGGGGGTTTCCGTCACGACCGCGGGAACGGCCAGCGCGGCGACATTCGTGCCGCCGCCGCCGACAGAGTGGAACGCCGCTTCAAGCGCATCGGCGAGGTCGAGCAGCTTGATGGCGGCCTCGGGCCTGAGGGTCGGCGGCCGGCTCGCCTGTGGAGCGCCGTTCGCGTCCTCGCCTGCATCGGCGATGATGAACGGCTTGGGCTTGAAGTCGACGCCGTAGAGCGGCTTCACCTCGATATTGGTGTGCGCATACGCCATGAACTTCTGCCAGGCGACCGCCGGCAGCACGCCGCCGGTGAGCGTCTTGGTCTTGTGATAGTCGTCGTTGCCGAGCCACACCGCGGCCACGTAGTTCCCCGTAAAGCCGCAGAACCAGGCGTCGCGATAGTCGCTCGTCGTGCCGGTCTTGCCGACGGCGGGCACGCCGTCGACATTGGCGCGCCGGCCGGTGCCGCTGGTGACCACGGCGCGCATCATCTGGTTCATGTAGGCGACGGTCTGCGGCTGCAGCACGCGCTCGCGCGGCGCGTCGGCCGGCGGCGCCTCGTAGACCACGTCGCCGCGCGCCGTGGTGATGCGGGTGATGCCGAAGGCCGGCGTCCTGTAGCCGCCATCGGCGAACACCGCATAGGCGGAGGTCATGTCGAGCACGCTGAGCGAGGCGGCGCCGAGCGCCAGCGAGCGGGTGACCTCGAAATCGTTGGTGATGCCCATCCGGTGGGCGAGGTCGGCGATGGGCTGCCGCCCGGTCTGGATGGAGAGGTTCACCGGCACGGTGTTGATCGACTGCGCGAAGGCGTTGATGAGGCTGATACGGCCCACCGAATTGCCCGAATAGTTGCGCGGGCACCAGTCGCCGATGCAGCGCGTCGCGCCGCTGACCACGGAGTCCGGCTTGAGGTCGAGCATCTCGATGGCGGCCGAGTAGACGAACGGCTTGAACGCCGAGCCCGGCTGGCGCAGCGAGGCGACGGCGCGGTTGAACTGACTCTTGCCGTAGTCGGTGCCGCCGACCATCGCGCGGATCGCCCCGTTCGGCTCGGTGACCACCATCGCGCCCTGCGACACGTCGTACTGCTCGCCCTGTTCGCGCAGCACCGAGTTGATGGCGTCCTCGGCATAGGATTGCAGCACCGGGTCGATGGTGGTGCGCACGGTGAAGCTGGTGGCGCGCACGTCGGCGATCAGCGGCTTCATCTGCTCGAAGGCATAGTCGAGGAAGTAGTTGGGCGAATTGAGCGCCGCCGTGTGCTCGATGGGCGTCGCCGGGTTGCGCCGCGCCGCCGCCACCTGCCCCTCGGTGAGGTAGCCGGCATCGACGAGGTTGGAGAGCACGAGATTGGCGCGCCCGCGCGCCGCTGCGAGGTCGACATGCGGGGCATAGTTGGTCGGCGCCTTGAACAGGCCGGCCAGCATGGCCGCCTCGGCGAGGTTCACGTCGGTGATCTTCTTGCCGAAATAGAACTCCGAGGCTGCCGCAACCCCGAAGGTGCCGCCGCCCATATAGGCGCGATCGAAGTAGAGCTTGAGGATCTCGTCCTTGCTGAAGTGCCACTCGAGCCAGACGGCGAGGAACGCCTCCTTGATCTTGCGCTCCCAGGTGCGCTCGGAGGAGAGGAACAGGTTCTTGGCAAGCTGCTGGGTGATGGACGAGCCGCCCTGCGTGCCGTTGTCGCCGGCATAGTTGTTGACGAGGGCGCGCAGCGTGCCAATCACGTCGACGCCGAAATGGTCGTAGAAGCGGCGGTCCTCGGTGGCGAGGGCGGCCTTGACGAAATAGTCCGGCAGCTTGTCGAGCGGGTAGGAATCGTCGGAGCGGATGCCGCGCCGGCCCACCTCGTTGCCGTAGCGGTCGAGGAAGACGACGGAGATGTCCTCCATCTTGTTGATCT
>JBDHTK010000282.1:0-3817 GCA_039808625.1 Devosia sp.
CTTCCTCACCGGCGATCTGTTCAACCTCTATGTCTGGTTCGAGGTGATGCTCATCGCCTCGTTCGGCCTCGTCGTCCTCGCCGGCCACCCGCTGCAACTCGACGCGGCGGTGAAATACGGCCTGCTCAATTTTCTCGCCACGACCCTGTTCCTCGTCGCGCTCGGCCTGCTCGACGGCCTCGTCGGCACGCTCAACATGGCCGACATCATCGGCGCCGCCACGCGCGCCGACCCCGCGCCGCTCGCCGCCACCGCCGCCCTGTTCGCGCTCGCCTTCGGCATGAAGGCGGCGGTCTTTCCGGTCAACGCCTGGCTCCCCGCCGCCTACCACGCGCCGCCGCCGGCGCTCTCGGCGCTGCTCGGCGGCCTTTTGACCAAGGTCGGCGCCTATGCCTTCCTGCGCACGCTGCTGATGCTGCTGCCCGAGACGCGCGCCGCGCTCGGCCCGACCATCACCGCCGTCGCCATCGCCACGGTGATTCTGGCGCCGCTGTCGGCGATGGCCGAAACCAACCTGCGCCGCGCCATCGGCTTCCTCCTCATCGGCGGGGTCGGGATCATCGTCCTGAGCGTCCCGCAGAGCCATGTATCGGCGATCGAAGGCGGCGTTTCCTACGTGTTTCACGCCATGCTGACGCTGGCCGCGCTCTACCTCGTCGCCGGCCTCGTCGAACGTGCCACGGGGACCGCCGACACGCGCGCCATGCGTGGCCTCTATGCCGCCAATTCGCTGATCTCCATCCTCTTTCTGGTGCTCGTCTTCGCCATCGCCGGGCTGCCGCCCTTCCTCGGCTTCTGGCCCAAGCTGCTGCTCCTGCAGGGCTTTGTCGCCGCCGGCGCGTGGCCGTCCGTTTTCGCCCTGCTCGCCAACAGCCTGCTGACCCTCGTCGCCGGCACGCGGCTGTGGAGCCACATCTTCTGGCGCGGTACCGCCGAGCGGGTCGCGCTGCCGGCCCAGCCGCTTGGCGGCGCTGCGCTGCTGACCGGCGCGGTGGTGCTGGTCGGCCTCTGGCCGGCGGCCTTCCTCGGCGCCGCGCAGATCGCCGCCGGCGACCTTCTGGCGCCAGCCCGCTACATCGCATCCGTGGGACTGAGCCCATGAAATGGCTGTCACTTTTTGGCCTGTTCACGCGCGAGCTGCTGCTCAGCGCCCTCCGGGTCGCCTGGATCGTGGTGCAGCCGCGGCTGCTCATCCGCCCGGCGATCGTCGCCTATCCGCTGACGGTCACCACCGATGCCCAGATCACCCTGCTGGCCAATATGATAACGCTGACGCCGGGCACGCTGAGCGTCGACGTTTCCGACGACCGGCGCACGCTGTTCATCCACGCCCTCGACGTGCCGTCGCGCGACGCTCTCATCGGCGACATCGCGGGCGGCTTTGAGACGAGACTGCTGGAGGTGCTCAGGTGATTGACATCGCGACGACAATCGCCCTCGGCCTGCTCGGCTTCGCGCTGCTCGCGACCCTCGTCCGCATCATCCGCGGCCCGACTACCGCCGACCGCATCCTCGGGCTCGACACGATCACCCTCATCGGCATCGGCATCGTCGGTGTTTTCGCCGTGCGCACAGGGCTTTACCTCTATGTCGACATTGCCGTGGCGGTGGCGCTGGTGGGGTTCCTGTCGACCGTTGCCTTCGCCCGCTACCTGCTGTCGCGGAGCGGCGAATGAGCGTCGTCGCCGCGCTCCTGCTGGTCCTGGGCGCGCTGCTCTGCGCCGTCGCGGCGCTCGGCCTGCTGCGCCTGCCCGACGTCTATACGCGCATGCACGCCGCCGCGAAGGCCGGCCCACTCGGTGCCGGGCTGATTCTGCTTGCCGCCGCCCTGGCGTCAGGCGACTTGGCCATCGTGCTGCGCTGCGTGCTCGGCGTCGCCTTCCTGATCGCCACGAGCCCGGTTTCCGCCCATCTGCTCGCCCGCGCCGCGCTGCGCAGCGGCGTCGCGCCCGACCCGCGAACCAGTATAAGCGAATACGACGCCAGTCGCTGACGGAAAAGTTTCCTCGAAACTATCGCTTTTCTTCGCGGGTATCGCCCAATAGCTAAGTTGCAATCGGCAGCGCCGGGCACTAAAAGGCGTATCCATCGCGAGGTAGCGCCCACCTTGCTGGACAGCGGAAAACAAAGGATACCAAATGACTGACGAGTCTGGCGTCGCTGTGGCTGGTGATAACGATCTCATCGACCTCAGCACTGAGATCGTGAGCGCGTATGTCAGCCACAACGCGTTGAGCGTCACCGATCTTCCCAAGTTGATTGCGGACGTGCATATGGCCCTGCGGGCGTTGCGGTCGGGCAGCGCTCCCGAGCCTGTCGAAGAACTGAAGCCGGCCGTGCCGATCAAGCGCTCCGTCGCGGCGGATTACATCGTCTGCCTCGAGGACGGCAAGAAATTCAAGTCGCTCAAGCGGCACCTCAAGACGCATTACGACCTGACGCCCGAACAATATCGCGAAAAGTGGGGCCTGCCGGCCGACTATCCGATGGTCGCGCCCAACTATTCGGCGACCCGCTCGCGACTCGCCAAGGACAACGGCCTCGGCCGCAAGGCCAGCCGCTGACGCACCCACCGCCGCGCACGATCTGACGGCCGCCTGCGGGCGGCCGCTTCATTTTGTGCCAAGGCGCAGGGGCAAGCCGTTGAATCTGCGACCGGACTCGGCACGGTGCCAAAAACTTATCCCCTCGCGCGGCAGCGGCCGTACAGATATAGGAATACATTCCTATTTCGGGTGCGACGATGTCTTTGGGCGATTTGGAGGACTCCCATCAACTCACGGGCCGGCGGCGCTTTCGGCGCCTGCGCGGCGATCCCGAGGTGTTCGCGCTGACGCAGGCGGTAGCGGCCGAGCGCCACGTCTCGATGACGGCGCTGCTCCACCCCTCGCGCGGCAGCAGCGCCGCCGCGGCGGCCCGGCAATTGGCCATGTGCCTCGCGCATGTGCTGCTGCAACGTCCGCAGGACGCCGTGGCGCAGCTCTTCGGCCGCGACCGCACCACCGTCGCCCATGCCTGCCGCGCCGTCGAGGACCAGCGCGACGAGCCGGCGCTCGAAGCCGAGATCGCCCGCATCGAGGCACGCCTCGCCCGCCGCGACGCCGCCAGGCTGGAGCTCAAGCATGCCGCCTGACGCCGCCCTGCTGCGCTTCGTCCGCGGCCTCCTGTCGGGCGGCGTCGCCACGCGCCGCGGCAGCGACTTCGTGCTGCCCGACGGCCGCAAGGCCCCGGCCGACACCGTGCTCGGGCTGCTCGCTGCCGGCGCCGTCGCCGGCGATGCCCGCACCTGCCGGGCCGGTGCCCTGACGCGCGACTGGGTGCGGCGCGCCCGGCTCGACGGCGAGGCGCTGCGCGCCCGCCACCGCACGCTGGTGCCGGGGCCTGACGGCGCCGCGCTCAACCTCGCCGAAAGCCCGCTGCTGCGGCTCGGCGGCTTCCTCGACCGCCACCATGTCGAGGCCGGCGAACGGGTGCGCCGCCTCGTCGAGCGCGCCCGCCTGCAGCCGCGCCTGACCATGACCTATTCCGCCGCGCGCACCGCCGGCACGCGCCGCCAGACCGTGGGCGACATCTCCGACATGGCCGCCGATGCGCGCCGCGCCGTCGCCGACATCCACCGCCTGCTGCCGCGCGACTGCGCCGGCGTCGTGCTCGACGTATGCGGCCTGCTCAAGGGCCTGCAGGAGGTCGAGCGCGAGCGCGGCTGGCCGCGCCGCAGCGCCAAGCTGGTGCTGCGCATCGGCCTCGACCGGCTGGCCGATCACTACGGCCTCGCGCCGCTGGCGATAGGGCGCGACGAGGCAAGGCTGCTCGGCTG
>JBDHTK010000283.1:0-3816 GCA_039808625.1 Devosia sp.
ACGGCGTCATCGACATTCCGCGCATCCGTGGCTGGGTCGAGGCGCAGGGCTTTGCCGGCTATGCCGAAGTCGAGATTTTCTCGACCGCCTGGGGGCGGCGCCCGCTCGACGAGGTGCTCGCCACCTGCCTCGAGCGGCACAGGACGAGCGTGTGAGGCAAGCATGACCGCACCTGCCGACGCCGCGCCGGAAACCGCCTGGCTCTCCGACCTCGCCGAGGCACTGGTCGCGCGCGGCCTGCTGCACAGTGCGAAGGACGTGCGCTTCGAGCGCCTGACGGGTGGCGTCTCCTCCGACATCTGGGCGCTGCGCGGCGAGAACGAGGTTCTGGTGGTGAAGCGCGCCCTGGCACAGCTGCGCGTCGCCCAGCTCTGGCGCGCGCCGGTGACGCGCAATGCCGCCGAGGCGGCGTGGCTCGGCGCGGTGCACGACATCGACGCCGATTTCGCGCCGGCGGTGCTCTATCACGACGCGGCCGCCGGCCTCTTCGTCATGCCCTATATCCCGCCCGCCACGGCGCCGGTGTGGAAGGCCGAGCTGCTCGCCGGCCGCTGCGACGTCGCCTTCGCCGCCGAGGTGGGGCGCCGTGTCGGCCGCGTCCACGCGGCGACGGCCGGCCGCGCCGACATCGCCGCGCGCTTCGCCAACGACGCCGCGTTCCACGACTTGCGCCTCGCGCCCTATCTGCTCGCCACCGCCGCGCGCCACCCGGCGCTGGCGCCGCGCCTCGGCGCGCTCGCCGCGGCCAGCGCCGCGGCCCGTGACTGCCTGATCCACGGCGATGTCAGCCCCAAGAACATCCTCATGGGGCCGCGCGGCCCCATCCTGCTCGACGCGGAATGCGCCACCTATGGCGATGCGGCGTTCGACCTGGCCTTCTGCCTCAACCACCTGCTGCTCAAGGCGCTTGTGGTGCCCGACCCGGCGCCGCTGCGGGCCGCCTTCGCGGCCCTCGCCGACGCCTATTTCGCGGCGGCCACCTTCGCCCCGCGCGCCATGCTCGAAGCCCGCGCCGCGGCGCTGCTGCCCGGCCTGTTCCTCGCTCGCGTCGACGGCAAGTCGCCGGTCGAGTACATCACGGCCGATGCCGAGCGCGCCCGCGTGCGCGCCGTCGCCAGCCATTTCCTCCGCACCCCCACCGATCGGCTCGGCGCCATCTACGCGCGCTGGGAAGAAACCTTGAAAGACGCAGCGCCATGACCTTGATCGACAGCATAACGGCCCGCTCGGTGTGGGATTCGCGCGGGCGGCCGACCGTCGAGGCCGAGGTGCGCCTGGCCGATGGCGCAGTGGGTCGCGCCATCGCCCCCGCCGGCGCCTCGGTGGGCACCGGCGAGGCCGTCGATCTGCGCGACGGCGGTGCGCATCTCGGCGGCTACGGCGTCAACACGGCGGCCAACAATGTGATGACCGTCATCGCCGACCGCCTGCGCGGCCTCGACGCCACCGACCAGCGCGGCGTCGACGCCGCGCTGCGCGACCTCGACCGCACACCGCAGAAATCGCGGCTCGGCGGCAACGCCACGGTGGCGACCTCGATGGCGGTGCTGCATGCCGCCGCCGCCTCGGCCCACGTGCCGCTCTACCGCCATCTCGCCGGCGACGGCCGCATCGCCATGCCGCTGCCCCAGATCCAGATCTTCGGCGGTGGCGCCCATGCCGGCCGCCGCGTCGACGTGCAGGACTTCATGGTGCTATGCCCCAATGCCGGCAGCGTCGCCGAGGCGCTGCGCCGTACCGCCGAAGTCTATCGCGTCGCCGGCCGCCGCCTCGCCGACGAGGGTAGTCAGTTCGGCGTCGCCGACGAAGGCGGCTGGTGGCCGGCCTTCGCCAGCAACGAGGCGGCGCTCGACGCGCTGCTGGCGGCGATCGAGGCAGCCGGCTTCGTGCCCGGCGAGGACGTCTCCATCGCCCTCGACATCGCCGCCTCCGAATTCGGCGAGAACGGGCTCTACACGCTCGGGCTGGAGCAGCGTTCGCTCGATTCCGACGGCCTCGCCGAGCTGCTGCTGCGCTGGGTCGAGCGCTACCCGATCCTGTCCATTGAGGACCCCTTCGCCGAGGACGATCCCGAAGGCTTCCGCCGCTTCTCCGCGGCGGTGGCGGGCAGGGTGCAGATCGTCGGCGACGACCTGCTCGTCACCAATGCGGCCCGCGTCGAGCACGCGGCGCAGGAAAAGCTCGCCAGCTGCGTGCTGGTGAAGCCGAACCAGGCCGGCACCGTCACCGAGGCGCGCGAGGCCGTCGAAGCGGCGCGCCGCGGTGGCATGGCGGCCATCGTCTCGGCCCGCTCCGGCGAGACCGAGGACGTCACCATCGCCCATCTCGCGACCGGCTGGAACACCGGCCAGATCAAGGTCGGCTCGATCACGCGCGGCGAGCGCACGGCCAAGTGGAACGAATTGATCCGCATCGAGGAGGACGTGGGCAGCTTCGCCGGCTGGTCGGCGCTGGGGCTCTCCCATGCCGGTGCATAGCGCCTGGAGGGCGCACCCGAAACCCGGACGAGTGCTGCCGGGCCCGGTCTCGGCCCCCTTCTCGAGGTCTTGGCGCGCTGGTTCGGGGCCGACAGCCGACCGGCGCGCTTGACCGGGGGCGGCCGCGGATGCTGCATGGAGCCATGCAAGCCAAACGCGTCACCGCTGCCGATGTGGCTCACGCCGCCAACGTCTCGCTGATGACGGTGTCGAACGTCGTCAACGGCCGCTTCGAGGCCATGACGGTGGAAACCCGCGCCGCCGTCGAGCAGCAGATCGCGGCGCTCGGCTACCGGCCCAACGCCAGCGGGCGCAACCTCAAGCTGGCGCAGCGCTTCTCGATCGGCGTCGTCATCGTCGACGAATCGCCGACCTTCCTTGCCGACCCCTTCATCACCCATCTCGTCGCCGGGCTCAGCAACTACCTCAACACCCGCGACTATGCCCTCATCGTGCAGGGCATGAGCGCCGGCCGCCTGCAGCAATCCACCCTCATGAAGCGGCGCGAGACCGATGCGCTCTGCGTCATGCTCTCGGGCCCGCCCGAACTGCGCCGCCGGCTCATCAGGCGTTTCGCCGCGCTCGGCCAGCCCATCATCCTGTTCCAGGAGGCGGAGCCCGACATGCCCAATGTCCGCTCCATCCGCCAGGACGATTTCGGCGGCGCCCGCGCGCTCGCCGAGCATCTGTTGCAGCGCGGCTTCGGCGACGCGGTCTTCCTTGCGCCGGCGGTCGGCTGGCCGGCCATCGAGCAGCGCATCGCCGGTGCGCGCGCGGCCTTCGCCGCAGCGGGCCGGAGCGACAGGTTCAGCGTGCTCGCCTGCGGCGACGGCGGCGTGCCGGCCACCGAGGCGGCCCTCAGCGCCACCTTTCCCGAGCGCCCCTTTCCGCGTGCCCTCATGGGCGGCAACGACCAGCTCGGCATCGGTGCGCTGCGCTGGGCCGGCCGGCACGGGCTGGGCGTGCCCGCCGACATCGGCGTCACCGGCTTCAACGCCTTCGACGCCTGGCAGTACTCGACGCCGGTGCTGACCACCGTCGCCTCGCCCGCCTACGCCATCGGCTCGACCGCCGGCGAGGCCATCCTCGAGGTCCTGCGCGGCAAGGGCCCCGCCGCGCACGACATCGTGCTGCCGGTCAAGTTGCAGGTCGGCGGCTCCACCTGACGCAGACGCCGAAGTTTTCGTGCGGCTGGCGCTTGCCGGCCACCCAACAAGTCGATATTCTCTTGTTTAACGATAAAGTAGGAGCAAGCGGTGGTCGACACGAAATCCGGCTTTCACGGCGTCTATCCCATGATCTACGCCTATTTCGACGCCGATGGCGGCCTCCTGCGCGC
>JBDHTK010000284.1:0-3744 GCA_039808625.1 Devosia sp.
GACGGCGGCGTGCGGCCTGATGGCGGCGCCGGTGATGCCGGTCATCGACACGTAATAGACGAAGCCCGACGTGTTGTTGAGCACCACCGGCAGGCGGCGGTCGTCGGTGGTGGGGGTAGCGAGGCGGATGAAGCTGAGGCCGGCGGCGAGGGCCGGCAGGCAGAGCTCGGCATCCTCCTCGGGCGGCAGGTCGACGACGATGAGGCCGTCGACGCCGGCGGCCAGCGCCGCCGCGATGAAGGCCGCGACGCCGAAGCTGTAGATGGGGTTGTAGTAGCCCATGAGGATGATGGGCGTCGTGGTGTCGGTGCGGCGGAAGGCCGTGACCATGTCGAGGGTCCTGCCGAGCGTCTGGCCGGCGGCGAGGGCGCGCTGGCCGGCGGCCTGCACGCCCGGCCCGTCGGCCATCGGATCGGAGAACGGCATGCCGAACTCGATCATGTCGGCGCCGGCCTGCGGCAGGGCCTCGAGAATGGCCTGGGCGGTGGCCAGGTCGGGGTCGCCCGCCATGACGAAGATGCCCAGCGCCGGGCGGTTCTCGGCCGCGCAGGCGGCGAAGCGGTCGGCGATACGGGTGCTCATGCGTCCATTCCGAGATGGCGGCCGACCTGCTCGACATCCTTGTCGCCGCGGCCGGAGAGGCAGAGGACGATGGTCTGGTCCCGGCCCATGGTGGGGGCGAGCTTCATCACCTGGGCGAGGCCGTGCGCCGATTCGAGCGCCGGGATGATGCCTTCGAGGCGGGTGAGGAGCTGGAAGGCGTCGAGCGCCTCGGCATCGGTGATCGGCACATAGGTGACGCGCTTGGCATCGTGGAGGAACGCGTGCTCGGGGCCGACGCCGGGATAGTCGAGGCCGGCCGAAATGGAATGGCCTTCCAGGATCTGGCCGTCGGCGTCCTGCAACAGGTAGGTGCGGTTGCCGTGCAGCACGCCGGGACGGCCGCCGGTCATCGAGGCGGCGTGGCCGTCCTCGACATCGAGGCCATAGCCGCCGGCCTCGGCGCCGTAGAGCGCGACCGCGGGCTCGTCGAGGAAATCGTAGAAGGTGCCGATGGCGTTGGAGCCGCCGCCGACGCAGGCGACGAGCGCGTCGGGCAGCCGGCCCTCGGCCTCGGCCATCTGGGCGCGGATCTCCTCGCCGATGACCTTCTGGAAGTCGCGCACCATCATCGGATAGGGGTGCGGGCCGGCGGCGGTGCCGATCAGGTAATAGGTGGTCTCGACATTGGTCACCCAGTCGCGCAGCGCCTCGTTCATGGCGTCCTTGAGGGTGCCGGCGCCGGCGGTGACGGGGCGCACCTCGGTGCCCAGCATCTTCATGCGCAGCACGTTCGGCCATTGCCGCTCGACGTCGGTGGCGCCCATGAAGACGGTGCAGGGCAGATCGAACCTGGCGCATACGGTGGCGGTGGCGACGCCGTGCTGGCCGGCGCCGGTCTCGGCGATGATGCGGGTCTTGCCCATGCGCCGCGCGAGGAGGATCTGGCCGAGGCAGTTGTTGATCTTGTGCGAGCCGGTGTGGTTGAGCTCCTCGCGCTTGAGATAGACGCGCGCGCCGCCCAGGTGCGCGCTCAGCCGCTCGGCGAAATAGAGCGGCGAGGGGCGGCCGGCATAGTGGGTGCGCAGCGCCGCCATCTCGGCGATGAAGTCCGGGTCGTCGCGGGCGGCGAGATAGGCGGCTTCGAGGTCGCGGATCAGCGGCATCAGCGTCTCGGCGACGTAGCGCCCGCCGAAAATGCCGAAGCGGCCCTCCTCGTCGGGGCCGTTGCGCAGCGAATTGGCCCCGCTCGTTGGCACGTGGTTGCTCCTATCGGCCGGCTGCGCGCGCGTTCGCGACGAAGGCGCGGATCAGCTTTTCATCCTTGATGCCCGGCGATGTTTCCACCCCCGAGGAGACGTCGACGCCCAGAGGCTGCGTCGCCGCGATGGCGGCAGCGACCGTGTCGGGGGTCAGGCCCCCCGAAAGCATGAAGCCCAGCCCAGGGTCAAGCGCCTTGAGCAGGGTCCAGTCGAAGCTGGTGCCGAGGCCGCCGGGGCGGGTGGCGCCGGGGCCGGGCCTGGCGTCGAGCAGGATGCGGTCGGCGCACTCGGCGAAGCCGGCGACGGCGGCGACGTCCTCGGGACCGCCGATGGCGCAGGCCTTGATGACGGCGATGCCGGCGGCCTCGCGGATGGTCTCGACGCGATGCGGCGTCTCGGGGCCGTGCAATTGCAGCCAGTCGGGGCCGAGCGCGGCGACCTGCGCCACCAGCGTATTGTCGGGATTGACGAGCAGCACGCAGCTTTCGGCGCGGCCGCGCACCAGCGAGATGAACTCGCCGATGGGATCGAGCTCGAGATGGCGCGGCGAGCGCGGAAAATGCACGAAGCCGACCATGTCGGCGCCGGCCTCGAGGGCGGCAGCGAGCGCGGCTTCGGTCTTGAGGCCGCAGATCTTGATAATGAGGGGATCGCTCATGGGCTCAGGGCTTCGCGCTCAGGGCTTGGCCAGGTCGTCGACAAGGGGCAGCGCCGGGGTGCGGCGCAGGGCCTCCACCTCGCGGCCGAGACGCTCGGCCTCGCGCCGGTAGCTGCGCTCGTCGCGCCGGTGCGGGGCCTGGGCGAACCAGGTGGCGACGCCGCCGAGCAGCACGCCGAAGAGCAGCACCGCAAACAGCACGAGAAAGAGCGGCACGCCGACGCCGGGCGTGGTCAGCGCCTCGGAGGGCACGAAGGGGTTGAAATTCACCACCACGAGCTGGCGGTTGGCGAGCGCGAAGACGATCAGCACGAGGCAGAGCGGCACCAGCACGACCCAACCGACGATGCGCCTCAGCATGTTGCCCTGTTCCGACCGCGCGGCTCAGTTGCGGCCATTGAGCCGTTCACGGATTTCCTTGCCGGCCTTGAACTGCGGTACGTATTTCTCGCCGACATCGACCTGCTCGCCGGTGCGCGGGTTGCGGCCGACGCGGGCCGGGCGGTTCTTGACGGCGAAGGCGCCGAAGCCGCGCAGCTCGACGCGGTCGCCGCGCGCCATCGCATTGCCGACCTCATCGAGAATCGCGTTGACGATGTTCTCGATGTCGCGCTGGAACAGGTGGGGATTCTCGTCTGCAAGCTTTTCAACCAGTTCAGACTTGATCATCTCGCCCCCTGGGCGTCGGTTCGTCGGGCGGGGGCAGACCGGCCCCTCAGTGCGCGTCAACCTGCCAAAGCGAAACCAGCCCGTCAAGCAGAAGGGGGCCGCCGGCCGGCAGGCCGAGCGCCGCGCGCGCCTCGCCGCCCAGCCATTTGCCGAGGCTCTGCCAGCCCGGCTCGGCGGTCGGATACCAGGTGAGGACGGGCAGGTCCTCCTTGACGGCGTGCTCGGCCGCGAGCCAGGCGAGGGCCTCGGCCTCGCCGCCCACCTGATCGACGAGGCGGCTCGCGATGGCCTGGTTGCCGGTGAGGATGCGCCCGTCGGCGAGCGCCAGCACCTCGGCGCGGGCGAGGCGGCGGCGCTCGGCGACGATGTCGACGAACCACGAGAAGCTGTCGTCGACGAGGCTTTGCAGCGCGGCGCGCACCTCGGGCTTCATCGGGGCGTCGATCTCGGGCTCGGCCTTGAGCGGGCCGGAGGCGACCTTGTCGAGATCGACGCCGATGGTCTGAAAGAGCTTGCTGGCGTCGGTGGTCTGGAACAGGACGCCGATGGAGCCGACCAGCGACAGCCGGCGCGCGAAGATGCGGTCGGCGGCGATGGCGGTCATATAGGCGGCCG
>JBDHTK010000285.1:0-3726 GCA_039808625.1 Devosia sp.
CACAAGCCCCCGACCTGCACAAACACCGAGCACACCCGCCCGACGAGACGCCCGACCAGCATCATCGACACCATCGTGCCCACCCCGCGCGGCGCCATGACGATGCCGGTGTCGATCACCGAATAGCCCATGAGGTTCTGCAGCAGCGGCGGCAGCAGCGCCAGCCCCGAGAAGGTCGTGATGCCGATCATGAAGATGAACACCAGTCCCGACACGAAATTGCGGTCGGCGAACATCTTCAGGTCGATGAAGGGATGCTCGGCCGTCCAGCAATGGATGACGAACGCCCACGCCCCCGAGATGGCAAGGCCCAGATAGATCCAGATCTCGGCCGCCTCGAACCAGCCCGCGCTCGTGCCGCGGTCGAAGATCATCTGCGTCGCGGCGACGGCGATGGCCAGCATGGCGAAGCCGAAGAAGTCGAAGGGCCGCCGCCGCGTCTCCTCCTTCGGCATGAAGACGTAGAGCGCCGCCAGCGCCAGGAGCCCCACCGGCAGGTTGACGAGGAATACCCAGCGCCAGCCGAAATTCTCGGTGAGCACGCCGCCCAGCGTCGGCCCGACGATGGGCGCCACCATGATGCCGAGCCCGAAGATGGCCATCGACTGGCCCATCCGCTCGCGCGGCGTGATATCGAGCATGATCGCCTGCGCCAGCGGCGCCAGCGTCGCCCCGAAGATCCCCTGCGCCACGCGGAACAGCACCATCTCCGGCAGGCTTTGCGCCATGCCGCAGGCGAGCGAGGCGGCGACGAAGCCGGTGACGCCGATGAGCAGCAGCCGGCGCCGTCCCAGCCGGTCGGCAAACCAGCCCGACAGCGGCGTCGCGATGGCCGCCGCCACGATGTAGGAGGTGAGCACCCAGTTCACCTCCTCCTGGCTGGCCGACAGTGCGGCGCGCATATGCGGCAGCGCCACGTTGGCGATGGTGGTGTCGAGCACCTGCATCACCATCGCCAGCATGATCGCGGCGATCAGCAGGGCGCGGTTCTTGACGATCAGCGTGGGCTGCGAAAGCGGTTCAGCCATGACACAAGTTCTGGTGGATGGGCTCAGCCGGCGGGCTTGGTATCGACGGAGACGACGGCGCTCATACCGGCGCGCAGCACCTTGCCGTCGATGGGCGTCACGGCGATGCGCACGGGGATGCGCTGCGTCACCTTCACCCAGTTGCCGGTGGCGTTCTGCGCCGGAATGAGGGCGAATTCCGAGCCTGTCGCCGCCGAGATGGAGGCGAGCTTGCCCGCGAAGACGACGCCCGGATAGGCGTCCACCTTCACCTCGACCGCCAGCCCCGCCGTGAGCGCGGCAAGCTGCGTCTCCTTGAAGTTGGCCTCGATCCAGGTGTCGCCCGTCTCGACGAGGCTGGCGATGGTCGCGCCGGTGGCCACGAACTGGCCGGCATTGAGGCTGCCCACCTGGCTGACGACGCCGTCGGCCGGCGCCCGCACCGTGGTCTTGTCGAGGTTGCGCGCCGCCGCGTCGCGGCTGGCGAGCGCCGCCCGCACCGCCGGATGCGCGTCGGTGGCGAGCGTCGGCACGCCGGTCAGCGCCGCCGCCGCCGAAGCCACCTGCTGGCGCGCCGCGGTCACCGCGTTCTGCGCCGTTTCGAGCGCCAGCTTCACGTCGTCGAGCGTCGCGTCCGAGGCGGCGCCCGACTGCACCAGCGACGCCTTGCGGTCATAGGCCGCCTGCCGGATGACCAGCATCTGCTGCGCGGCGGCGAGCTGCGCCTCGGCACTGCCATAGGCCACCTTGAGCTGTTCGACATTGACCCGCGCCGCCGCCAGCGCCGCCTCGGCCTGCTCGAGCGCGATGCGATAGGGCTCGGGGTCGATGGTGAACAGCACGTCGCCGGCCTTCACCACCTGGTTGTCGTGCACCGCGACGCTGGCGATGCGCCCGGCGACGTCGGCGCTGATCGCCACCTTCGCCTGCTGCACATAGGCGTTGTCGGTGTCCTCGTAGCGCCCGCCGGTGAGCCAGAACCAGGCGCCGACCGCCGCCAGCACCACCGGCACCGCCGCCATCAGCACGAAGCGCCCGCGCTTGCGCTTTTTCGGCGCCGGCGTGCCCGCGAGCTCCGCCAGCGGCATCTCCACCGGCTTGGCGTCGCCCGGCTTGGGTTCTGTCATGCGCACGCTCATCAGGCGAGCTCCTTTGCGTCGGTCATGGCGTTGAGGGTGTCGCGGATATGCCTGAGGTTGGCGGCGAGGCGCTCGCGTTCGGCGGCGTCGAGCCCGGCGAGGGCCCGCTCGTAGAGCCCGCGCCCGACATGGCGCGCCCGGGCGACCAGCTCGTGGCCGGCCGGCGTCAGCCGCGCCAGCTTCGCCCGGCTGTCATTGGGGTCGGAATAGCGCTCGATCAGACCGCGCTTTTCGAGCCGGCTCAATATGCCGCTGACCGTCATCTGGTCGGCGTCGATGGCCGCCGCGAGGCTCACCTGCGACAGGCCGGCGCTGCGCGAAATCTCGGCCAGCGCCCGCCATTGCGGCAGGGTGAAGCCATGCAGCCGCGCCTCGTCCTCGAAACGTCGCCGCAACAGCCGCGCCACCTCCTGGACGAGAAAGCTGATCGAGCCGTCCCGGTGGGACTCCTGCTGCATGCCAATTCCTAAGTACGCGTATTTTATGCGCACATATAATAAGCATACATAGAGAGTCAACGGGGAGTGTGCGCCCCTGCTATTCCGCCGCCACGCTCAGGAAATAGGCGCGGTAGCGCGCCTCCTGGTCCTCGCGCTTGCGCAGCACGCAGGACGAGCAATATTCGCCGCCGCGCGTCGTGTAGTAGCGGCAGCAGCCGCCACGGCTGACGAACCATTCCCGCCGCGCCGGCAGCTCGATGGGCGCAAAGGCGGTCTTGCCGTTGTTGAGCCGCCCCTCGGCGAGGATGGCGTCGGCCAGCGCCATCGCGCGCGGCGCGGCGCCGAGCCCCTTGCCGACATGGAGGAATCCCTGCGCCACCGAATCGGCCACGAGCCGCCATTGCGCGCCGGGGCTCAGCCCCGCCGTCACCATCGTGGCCGCGATGAGCGGCGCGAACATCGTCTCGAACAGCGCGCGCGCATCGGTCGGCGCCTTCCCGTCGATGAGCCCGACCGGATAGCGCACATATTCGTGCGCGTCCGCGCCCTCCCCCCACCAATAGCGCTCCTGGCTTACCGCCAGGCCGCCGGGCAGCGGCAGGTCGAGCAGCGTGAACGCCGCCACCCAGCAGGCCACCGACCACGAGATGCCGCCGATCATGTAGGCCGCGCGGGTACGCGCATCCATGTCCTCGGCGGCGATGGCCTGCACGTCGAGCCAGCTTGCCAGCCGGTCGAGGTCGTCGGCCAGCGCCATCGGCGCCACCATGCCGGGGCGCAGCCCTGCCGTCGCCGCGGGCATTTCCGGTGCCCGCGCCAGCACGGTTTCGATGCTTTGCTGCAGGGTTGGCCTGCGCGCGAATGCGTCCATGACTCTGCTCGAAAGGTGAGCTGATCTATCATGTTTCACCGGCGCTGCCAGCCGCCAAAAGCAAAAAGCAAATGGTCGGTTCACCCGCGGGCCACTGGCATGGGCACCGGCCATGTATCGCCGCCCGCGGGCCTATGTCACGACTGGCTGACGTGCTCGGGCTTGCCCTTGCGCTTGCCGGACGCCAGCTCGTCGAGCTCTTTCTCGCTCATCGACTTGTACATCGACTTCGAGGCACCCTTGAGCTCGCCAACCTTGGTGTCGCCGCG
>JBDHTK010000286.1:0-3726 GCA_039808625.1 Devosia sp.
AGGCCACGACGGCCGCGCTTTCCGCGTCGAGGGCTCGGGCGAGCGTAACGACGACCGCGAGCCTGCCGGTGGTTCCGTCGACATCGGCCTGCATCCTCACGTCGACGACGCGCTGCCCCCGATCATCCGGGACCATCCTGACCGGCCGCCAGGGGCCGATCGCGTCGAAGGCGGGGCACCAGCCCGGCATGTGGCCGATCAGCGTCGTGCGGGCCAGCCGCAGCCGCTGGTCGTCCATCATGCGCGGACGCCAGCGGGCGCGCGGGCCCGCGAGCGTTTCCAGATAACCGTCGAGGCTGCGGAAGGCGATGGCGAGCTGCTCGCCGCCGGCCAGCATCGCCGGCACCTCGTGGCGTTCGAACATCGAGGTCGAGGAAAGCAGCAGCCGGTCGTCCAGCCAGACCTCCGCGACGGTCGCGAGCCCTTCGAACACGAGCCGCACGGCGCCGGTCTCGTCGAGCCGGCGGCGATACCAGACGTCGCGGTCGTGCAACCGCGCCGGCCGCTCGCGGTTCCAGCGGCCATGCGCCTCGAGCGTTCCCGCGGCCGTACCGGGGCAGGCGGCCTCGAGCCATTCCGTGCCGGGCGTCATGTCCGCGGGTGAAGCCCATCCGCCGGCCGGCGTGACGGCCATCCGCCAGCCGTCGTCCAGCAATCCGGCCGTGTCGGCCATCCCTACCGTGGCATCCATTTCCCACCCACGTCCGACCGGCGCCCGTCCGGCGCTCAGGCGGCCCTGGAAGCGGCGTTCGGCACGCGGGCCTCGAGCACGTCGATCGCCGTGTCCCATGCGCGCGCCATCGGCTCGATCGCTTCGGCGAGCCCGTCGAAACGCCCGCGCGCCATCGCGCGCGCGAGCTTGAACTGCATGACCTTGGCGCCTTCGGCGATGGCGTAGGCCGGCTGAACCGCCTCGGCAAGCCGCGTCTGGCCGTATTGGCCGAGCCATTCGAGATGGCTTCCGAGAAGCTCGAAATTGGCCCCGACCTGCCGCAGCGTGTTGAAGGCATAGGTGTGGAAGTAATCCGGCGCGCGGCCGGCCAGTGCCTCGGCATGGCCCGCGAAGACGGCCGCATAGGCGCCGAGGGGATTGCGGCGCGGCCGTCGCGCCAGGTGCAGCGCGAGCAGCTCCAGCGCGGTGGCGGCCGGATCGCGCGCCGGCCGGCCGGCGTCGAATTTCACGAACTCGGCATAGGGAAACAGCGGCAGACCGCCGGGCGGCACGCCGTCCCACGGACCGAATATGCCGTCATAGTCCTCGCCTTCCAGGGCGAAGTAGCCGTCGTTGTGGAAGTAGTGCATGCGCCGCCCGGCGGGGTCGAGCATGTTGATCCCGACCGTGGTCTTGGCGTGGCCGTTCCGGTAGGTGACGCCCCTGGTGTCGGGGAGATGGAAGGCGTCGAGCTCGACCAGCGGCAGCCGGCCGCGTCCGATCTGCGTGAGCAGATGCGTCTCGAGCCGGTCGAACACCGCCAGTTCCTGGATATCGATGCCGGCCAGTCGCCCGAGATCGGAGGTCGGGAACTTGAAGAAGGTGAACTGGTCGCCCTCGAAATCCTGCGCGAGGGTGAAGCCGAGCGCGGCGATGGGGTCGTGGCCGGCCGCGTGCATCGTCTCGATCAGCAGGTCGACATAGCAGTTCGTCTGCGGCCAGCGCCGCCGCGGATCATGCAGCCGGTGCGGCCGGTAGCCGGCCGGGTCGAGGCCGGCGATGGCGCTCGTCATGTCATGCGCCCCACAGGATCTCGCGCACGGATGCCGGCCATGCCTCGATGTCCGGCCCGTGGTGACGGAACAGCGCCAGCGCCACCCGCTCCAGGCCGAAGCCGACGCAGGCCGAATGACACAGGCTGCCGTCGGCGAACTTCAGGCCCCAGGTCTGGCCGAAATGGTCCTGGTGGTAGTTGAAGGAGAGGCAGGCCGTCGGCTTCTCGATGCTGGCGACGGGAATCAGCAGCTCGAACTTCAGGCCCTGGTCCCGCTGGTTGTTGGCCATCATCTTGCCGCCGCGCCCGAAGAACGGGTCGTTGGCGAGGTCGACCTCGCAGGGCAGGTCGAGCGATTCGATCATCGCGCGGCCGCGCGTCAGCCAGCTTTCACGGAAGGCGTGGACCTGCTCGGCCGTGCCGATGCGGACGAACTCGCGCATGCGGAAGAGCTGCATGCGCGCCGGGTCCCTGGAGGGCTCGTGGCGGAAACAGTAGGAGGAAAGCTCGAACAGCACCCCCTCGGCCGGCACCGGGCCGCGCGCGGCCACGGTCGGATAGAGGGGATAGCAGGCCGCCGGGGTCAGCGCGACCTCGGTCGCCTGCTGCAGGTCCGTCCAGTCCTCCCCGGACGCCATCATGCCGAGAAGCCGGGCATGCTCGCGCTCGTCGCCCATGAAGGAATGCACGCAGCCGGCGAGCTGCGGAAAGCTCTTCATGTAGCCGCTCTTCTCCAGCGTCGCGCGGCTCATGCCGGGCGGGAAATGGATGCGTGTCGCCTTGTCCGGCGCGCCGAGGCGCGTGACGAGGCGCTCGAAGCGCTCGATCACCTCCTCGAAGGCGCCGGAACGCCCGTAGAGCCCGTCTATGCCGGACTCGAACAGAATGCCGTTCTCGAACAGGCTGTCGAGGAGCGACTTGGCATCGAATGTCTTGGCGTCCATCTCAGCATCCCAGGCCGGTATCGAAGCGGCTCATCAGCATGAGAGTCGCGGTGTTGGAGAGAATACGGTCGTTGGAGATCATCACCGGCGCCGAGGTCGCGTCGCGCAGGTGGCGGCCGACGCTGAACGGGGTGCCGTTCTTGTAGCCGAGGATCCCGTTGACCAGCATGGCGAGCCGCACCACGGCGCCGGCCTTTTCGCTGGCGGCGACCTTGAGCGCGTTGATCTCGGCGGCGAAGCCGATCGACGACAGCGCGTCTTCGTCGCCCTTGGCGCTTTCGAAGCGATGGACCGCGGCCGTGAGGTGGCCTTTCATCTCCTGCAGCAGCGCCGCCGCCTCGGCCAGCCTGAGCGCGCCGGGCGGCATCACGTCGGGCTGCTTGCGCGCGGCCGCCTTGACGAAAGCCTGCGCCCGGTTGAACGCGTCGGCGGCGATGCCGAACCATGTCGCCGCCCAGAAGATGTGCGAGGTCGCCAGCATCGACTGCGCGGCGATCTCCGAGAAGGGCTTCGGGAAGATCTGGGCGGCGTCGCCGGACGCGACCAGATGGAACCCGTCGGAGCACGTTCCGCGCATGCCGAGCGTGTCCCATACGGAGGTGCGCTCCAGCGTGCGGTCGGATTCCGCGGGGATGACCACCATCACCTGGTCCGAGCTCGCCGCGTCCGGCGCGCGCCGGGCGGTGGCGAGGATGGCGTCGGCATAATTGCCGTAGGAGATGACGGTGGCTTCCTTGGTCAGGGAGAAGCGTCCGTCCGCGACTTCGATCGCGCAGATCGAGTTGCGCAGGTTCCCGCCGATCCCGGCCTCGGTCGTCGCCGATGCCATGAGCAGCTGCTCGCGGGCGATGCGGCGCATGTAGGCGCGGTGCCAGTCGCTGCCCTCGCCATGGGTGACGAAGCTCGACGTCTTGATCTGGTGCATGGCGTAGATCATCGCGCTCGAGCCGCAGGCCTGGGCCAGCAGGACGATGAGATCGGCGACCTGCATCGTATCGAGCCCTTCGCCGCCATGCTCGGCCGGGATTGCCGAGCCGAGCAGGCGTTCCCGCTTCAGGGCCGCGATCGTCTCGGCG
>JBDHTK010000287.1:0-3722 GCA_039808625.1 Devosia sp.
GTAGATCTGCCCCGCCGTCTTGAGCGAGGTCGAGAACATGTAGAGCAGCGGCGTCACCATCAGCACGCCGCCGATGAGCAGCAGCGTCCAGGTGAGGATGCGTCCCGGCCGGATGGCACGCCGGTTCGCCGGCAATTCGCGGGCGCCGAGGGCAGCGGCGCTCATTTCGCCCTCATCAGGTAAAGCTGCAGCAGCGACACGACCAGCAGCACGAGGAACAGCACCACCGTCTGCGCCGCCGCATAGCCCATGTCGAACGAGCGGAACGCCGTCTGGTAGATCATCAGCACCAGCGGCTTGGTCGAGTTGAGCGGCCCGCCCGGATCGTTGGTGGTCATGTTGTAGACCTGGTCGAAGATCCTGAGGAACCCGATCGAGGAGAACACCACGAGAAAGATCGTCGTCGGCTTGAGCAGCGGCAGCGTGATTTTGCGCAGGATCGCCCACTCGCCCAGCCCGTCGATGCGCGCCGCCTCGTAATAGGTCTGCGGGATGGCGCGCAGGCCGGCGAGGAAGATGATGATCTGGAAGCCCAGCCCCGCCCAGATGCCGGTCACCATGATCGAGCCCAGCGCCTGCTGCGGCGTGCGCAGGAAGGGCTGCGCCGGCAGCCCGAGCTGGCTCAGGAAGCCGTTGATCACCCCCACCGGGATCGGCTGGTAGAACCAGCGCCACACCCACGCCACCGCCGCCGCCGTGGTGAGGAACGGGATGAAGTAGAGCGCCCTTATGAACCCGTGCATGAAGCGCACGCGGTCGAGATAGAAGGCGATGACGAAGGAGAGGACGAGGCTCACCGGCATGCCGACGACGAGATAGGTGAAGGTGTTGCGGAACACCTTCCAGAACACCGGGTCGGCGAACAGCTTGGCGTAGTTGTCGAGGCCGACGAACTCGGCCTTGTTGAGCAGGTCCCAGTCGGTGAGCGACATCCAGAACGCCTGCAGCGTCGGATAGAAGCGGATCCAGCAGTAGAAGATGATGGGGAGCGTCAGAAAGCCCCACGCCCAGGCGACCTTGCGGCCCTGGAGCGTCAGGCCCCAGCCGGCGCGGCCCGCGGGCGCGCCGGCTGGAGCGGTGTCGGTGGTCGGCGCCAAGCCTTACTTCTTCCTGGCGGCGTCGATGATGGCCTGCTCGGCCGCCGCCGCTTCGGCGAGCGAATCCTTGGGCGCCTGGTCCTCAAGCAGCACGCGGTTGACCATGTCGATGGCCGTCTGCCGCTCGCCCGCCTCGTCGACGAACAGCGTCGTATGCGCGTAGTCGAGCGCCTTGAGGAACGGCCCGTAGATCGGGTCGGCGAGGTTGGCGTCGGTCAGCGCCGCCGATTTGCGCGCCGGCAGCTCGCCCACCGTCTTCAGCCAGATCTGCATGGCCTCGTCGGAGGTGATGTATTGCAGGAACTTCTCGGCCGCCGCCTTCTCCTCGCCCTGCGCCCCCGCGCCGATGCCGTTGGCGAAATAGCTCGCATAGTTCGAGCGCAGCCCGTCGGCATTGGCCGGCAGCTCGACCACGCCCCAGTCGAAATCGGTGATGGCGCCGAACGAGCCGAGCCGGAAGGTGCCGTCGATGGTGAGCGCCGCGAGCCCCGCCTTGAAGGCCGCCTGCCCCTCGTCCATGAAGCCGGCCATGCCGACCTTCTCGTTGGTCTGCAGCCCCGTGTAGAACTCCAGTGCCTTGAGGCCGGCGTCGGAATTGTAGGCGACATTGCCGTCGGCGTCATAGGGCTCGCCGCCGAACTGGCGCACCAGCACCTCGCGCCACCACTGGTGGTCCTGGCCGGCGAAATCGAGCGTGATGCCTTCCTGCGTGATGTTGCCGCCGCCATCGGTCTTGGTCGTCGCCTTGGCCACCGACACCAGCTCGTCCAGCGTCTGCGGCGGCGCCACGCCCGCCTCGTCGAGCAGCTTCTTGTTGTAGAACAGCGCCAGCGAGCGCACCGCCGTGGGCAGGCCGTAATAGCTGTCGCCGCGCTTCACCGCCGACACGATCGGGAAGAACTCCGATTCGATCTCGGCCGTCGGGAACGCCGCCGGGTCGAGCGGCTGCAGCACGCCGCCCTTCTGGAACTGGTCGAGCCAGCCATAGAAGAACTGCAGCACGTCCGGCCCGTTGCCGGCCGCCTGCGCGGCGATCACCTTGGTCTGGTAGTCGGCATAGGGGAAGGTCGTCTGCTTGACGGTGATGTCGGGGTTGGCGGCCTCGAAATTCTTGATGAGCTCGTCCATCGCGTTGACGCGCGTCTCAAACACATATTGCCAGTATTCGATCTCCACGGCCTGCGCCGCGCCCATCATGACGAAGAGGCTCGCGCCGGCGGCAAGGCCGGCAAGTGTCAACCGATTGCGCATATCGTTATCTCCCTTTGCCCGCTCGCGCCCACAATGGCCCGGCCGGCTTTGCCTACTCCTGCGGGGGCGGCCTGCGCCGCGCCACGAGCCAGCGTCTTCCCTGGCCGCAAAGCTGTCAACTGGTCTTCACGGGTTGAACGACGCCGCGCCGCCGCCTAGCCTTCGCGCGAGCCGAACGGAGTCGCCCATGCCGACCGACACTGCGCGTTTGCACCGTCACAGGGCGCGCCCTCTGCTGGTCGAGCTTCATCGCGCCCTGACGCGGCTCGGCTCGGTACTGACGGTGATGAACACCGGCGCCCATCCGGACGACGAGCAGAGCGGCCTGCTCGCGCTCCTGCGCTTCGGCGCCGGCCACCGCGTCGTCATCGCCTGCTCGACGCGCGGCGAGGGCGGCCAGAACGGCCTCGGCCCCGAGCGCGGCGGCACGCTCGGCGCGCTGCGCAGCCGCGAGCTCGAAGCCGCCGCCGAGGCGCTCGACGCCGACATCGCCTGGCTCGGCTTCGGGCCCGACGATCCCGTCCACGATTTCGGCTTCTCCAAGGACGGCGCCGACACGCTCCGGCGCTGGGGCCGCGAGCGCCTGCTCGAGCGGCTGGTGCGCGCCTATCGCCGCGCGCGGCCCGACATCGTCATCCCGACCTTCCTCGACGTGCCCGGCCAGCACGGCCACCACCGCGCCATGACCGAGGCGGCGCGCGCCGCCATCGCGCTCGCCGCCGACCCCGCCGCCTTCCCCGAGCACGCCGCCGCGGGCCTCGCGCCCTGGCGGGTGACGAAGTTCTACCTGCCCGCCTGGTCGGGCGGCGGCGGCACCTATGATGATGAAATGCCCCCGCCCAATGCCAGCCTCGTGGTCACGGCCCGGGGGCCAGATCCCGCCACCGGCCTCGCCTATGACGAGCTCGGCGAAATCTCGCGCGCCGCCCATGCGACGCAGGGCATGGGCCAGTGGTCGCCCGTCCCCCAGCAGCGCTGGCCGCTGCATCTCGCCCTCGGCCCGGACGGCGCCGAGACCGACATTGCCGACCGTCTGCCGGCCGATCTGGGTGCCCTCGGCACGGCGCTGGGCGGCCCCGCCGGCGCCGCCCTCGGCGCCGCGCAGCAGGCCATCGCCGCCGCCCTCGCCGCCTTCCCCGACCGCGCCGCCATCGCCGCGGCGCTGGCCGGCGCCGCCACGCAGATCGAGGCGGCCGCTGCCGGCCTCTCGTCCGACGCCGCCACCCGGCACGGCCACCGCCTCGCCCGCAAGCTGGTCGAGATCGACGCCGCGCTCGCCCTCGCCGGCGGCCTCGCCGCCGACGGCCGGCTCGAGCCGGCGACGCTCGTCCCCGGCGGCACCGCGACGCTCGTCGTCCACGTCGCGGCGCCCGA
>JBDHTK010000288.1:0-3722 GCA_039808625.1 Devosia sp.
GCTGGCCGGCCGGCGACTGCTATCTCCGCCACGCCCGCGCCGACGAGCTGCGCCTCGCCAACCGCCAGCGCCCCGCCGGCGCGCGCCTCGCCGTCACCGGTGCGGAAAACATGCAGGTGGTTCTCGGCACGCTGCCGCGCCTCGCCCGGCATCGTCGCAGCGAGCGCTGGGGCGAGGCGCGTCTCCTCGGCATCGCCACGGCCGCGCTGGCGGCCGTCATCGTCGCCTATCTCTACGGCATTCCGCTCCTCGCCGGGCGCCTCGCCGCCATCTTCCCGCCCGCCTGGGAGATGCGCATCGGCGCCACCGCCGCGCGGCAGATCGAGGCGACGCTGACCGGCGGCGCCGGCTACCAGCTCTGCGATCCCGACCCGGCGAGCCTTGCCAACCGCGCCATCGCCCGCTTCGTCGCCGCCGCCTTCGACGGCCTCGCCTCGCCCTTCAGTCCGGAGGTGGCGGTCATCCGCTCCGACATCCCCAATGCCTTCGCGCTGCCGGGCGGCCAGACCTTCTACCTGTCGGCTCTCATCGAGGCGAGCCATGCGCCCGACGAGTTCGCCGGCGTGCTTGCCCATGAGCTCGGCCATGTCTACCACCGGCACGGCATGCAGACGCTCATTTCCACCTCGACCACCGGCCTGCTGGTCGGCTTCGTGCTCGGCGACCTCACCGGCCTGTCGGTGGCCGGTGCGGTCGGCGCGGCGCTCATCGACAACCGCTTTTCGCGCGCCGCCGAGGCGGAGGCCGACGCCTTCGCCGGGCGCACTGCGCAGAAGCTGGGCTTCAGCCCGGCCGGCCTCGTCGACCTGCTCGAGCGCGTCTCGGCCGACGACGCCTTCTCGCGCGCCCTGGCGCTGTTCTCCAACCACCCGCTGACCGCCGACCGCCGCCGTGCCCTCGAAGCCTTCGCGAGCGAGGTGCCGGCCGGCCGCCCCGCCTTCTCCGACGCGGAGTGGCGCGCCATCAAGGCCATGTGCCCTCCAGCGGCACCGGCGCCGGCCCGCTGATGCGCATTCTCGTCCGCACCTCGAAATGGGCCATATGGGCGCGCCGCTTCGGGGCGCTCGCCCTGCCGCTCGCCGGCATCCCCGTCCTGCTGCACCGCGCCCACCTCATCACCAGCGACAATTTCGTCGTCATCGAGGCGGTGGCGATGGGCCTTGCGGCGCTCGCCGTCGCCGCCGCGCTCGTCGCCTTCGCGCGGCTCTGGTTCACCGGCGACAAGGGCTGGTCGCGCGCCTCGGTCGCCTTCGTCTTCGGCATGCTCTGCCTGCTGCCCGCTGCCTTTTTCGCCTGGCAGGCGGCGAGCCTGCCGGCCTCGCCCGACATCTCGACCGACTACGGCAACCCGCCACAGCTCCTGAGCTTCGTGGAATCGCGTTTCATCGGACCGGCGGAACGGGCCCGCCTCAGCGCCGCCTTTCCCAATGCGCGCACGCGCACCTATCCGATCGCGGCCCCGCAGATGTTCGCGGTCGTCGCCGACGCGCTCGATGCCAATGGCTGGGAGGTGCGCGCCCGCCGCGCGCCCGTCGGTCCGCTCGATGCCGGCCAGCTCAACGCCGTGGTCACCGCCATTCTCGGCTTCCGGCACGAGGTCGCCATCCGCGTCGCCGGGACCGCCGACGGCAGCACCATCGACATGCGCTCGACGGCACTCACCAGCTTCCCCGACTTCGGCCAGAACGGCCAGCGCGTCGAGGCCTTCCTGCTCGATCTCGACGCTCGCGTCACGGCCATGCTCCGCAACGCCCCCACCCAACCCGCCACAGCGGACGGGGAGTAGCCGGTCACACCGGCCCGACCCGGAGCCCGAACGGCGTTCTGCGCATGCGTATCGCCCGCTTGTCCGCCAGGTATTCGATATGCGCCCGCAGCGTCATCGCCGCCGCGCCGCGCAGCATCGGCGCCAGCGTCGGGTACATGCGCGCCAGCAGGTCGCCCGTCGTGCGCGCCCCCGCCGCCACCGCATCGACAACCTGGCGGTTGCGCAATTCGCGGTGCCCAAGCAGGGCGCGGGCATAGGCGCGCGCCTCGGCGATCGGCCCGCCATGTGCCGGCAGGTAATGCGCGTAGGGGAGGGCGATGAGCTTGCGCAGCGAGGCGAGGTAATCGGCCATCGAGCCGTCCGGCACCGCCACCAGCGTCGAGTTCCAGCCCATCACGTGGTCGCCGCTCAGCAGCCACGGCGTGCCGGCGAGGCCGAAGGCCATGTGGTTGGCACAATGGCCGGGCGTGGCGATGGCGACGAGCTCCGTGTCGCCGGCCGTGACCGTCTCGCCATCGGCCAATATGCGGTCGGGCACGAGGCGCCAGTCGCAGGCGCCCGCCAGCGCGTTGACCTCGAACGGGCGTAGCGGCCGGCTCAGGCGGTGCGGGCCGGCGAACCACAGTGGTGCCCCGGTCGCCTCGCGCAGCGCCGCCGCGCCGGCCGAGTGGTCCTTGTGCGTGTGCGTCAGCAGGATCGCCGCGACCGGCCGCCCGTCTATGGCCTTGAGCAGCGCCGCGCGATGCGCGGCATCGTCCGGCCCGGGATCGACGACCGCAAGCTGCCCGTCGCCGAGGATGAAGCTGTTGGTGCCGGTGAAGGTATAGGGTCCGGCATTGCCGGCAGTGACGCGCGCGACGCCCGGCAGCACCGCCACGGCATGGCCGGCCTCGGGCGAAAAAGCGGTGTCGAAGGCCAGCGGGGGCGGGGTGTCGGCCATTGCGCTCCGGGGGGTGAAGTTCTAGAAACGGGCGATATTCCGCGCCCGCAAAGAAGGTAACTCAATGGCCCTGACGCTGACCACTCCCAACACCATTCTGGGCGCTCTCGAGCCGAAATCCGCGTCTGCCCGGCTGGCGGCCAGTGCCGCCACCGTGCTTCTCGGCACGCTGCTGCTGGCGGCCTCGGCCAAGCTCAACGTGCCGACCTGGCCGGTGCCGGTGACGCTGCAGACCTTCGCCGTCGCCGCCCTCGCGGCTGCGTTCGGCTGGCGCATCGGCGTTGCCACCGTCGCCGCCTATATCCTCGAAGGGCTCGCCGGCCTGCCGGTCTTCGCCGGCGCGGTCGCCGGGCCGGCTTATCTGCTCGGGCCGACCGGCGGGTTCATCGTCTCGTGGCTGCTGATGGCCTTCATCATCGGCCGCGCCGCCGATCTGGGCCTGTCGGGTCGTGTCATGGCGCTGTTCGGCGTCATGCTGCTGGCCGACGCCGTGCAGTTCGTCTTCGGCTTCGCCTGGCTCGTCGCCGCGCTTTCGATGCTCAAGGGCGTCGGCCCCGACGCGGTGCTGCTCAGCGCCTTTGACGGCGCCATCAAGCCGTTCGTCGCCTGGGACGCGCTCAAGATGCTGTTCGCCGCGCTCACCGTCACGGGGCTGTGGACGCTGGCGAAAAAGCGCGCCTGAAGCCCTATGGTCGTGAAAAAAGGCCGGTCTTTCGACCGGCCTTTTTGTTGGTCGGAGTAGCGTGATTCGAACACGCGACCCCCTGCTCCCGAAGCAGGTGCGCTACCAGGCTGCGCTATACTCCGATAGGGCTTGCCGCATCGCCGTGGCGGCGGAAGTGGCGGGGTTATAGCTGCGACTTTCCCCCGTTTCAAGCGCCGAGCGGGCGCAATCGGCGCGCGTTGCGCCGCCTCCGCGAAGCGTGTAGGAACCGCGCCGTTGGGGCGTCGCCAAGTGGTAAGGCAGCGGTTTTTGGTACCGCCATTCCCAGGTTCGAATCCTGGCGCCCCAGC
>JBDHTK010000289.1:0-3691 GCA_039808625.1 Devosia sp.
AGCCACTCGTCCCACGAGACGAGGTCGAGGCCGCCCGGCCGGTCCTGCTCCTGGCTCTCGCCGGAATTGAGCAGATACTGGTCGAAGACGATGCGCAGGACGATGGTGCTGCGCGTGCCCGAGGGCAGCTCCGACCAGGCCGGCATGCCCGAGCGGGCTTCGGCCCAGTGGCGGATTTCGTCGGCGGTTCTGAGGATTCGTGCCATGCAACGCTCCAAAAACAACCCGGCCACCTGGCCGGGTCGGTCAAATCGTCCCTGCGCCTTGCGCTCAGTTGAGCGCCTTGCGCTCGACCAGTTCATACGCGGTTTCGTCGTCCTCGGACACCCTGAGCGCAAGGTGCTGGCGGTCGAGCTCGGCGAGCCAGGCCGCCCAGCCCACCGGGCTCGCGCCCTGGTCGACCTCGGGCATGCCCTCGGGCCGGCGCGGGCTCGCGAATTTGAGCGCCAGCCGTGCCCGCCATTCGCCGAAACTGTCCGGGGCCCGCACCATGGCGGGCATGCCGCGCCGGCCGGTCACCCAGGCCTGGATATCGCGGTGGCGCGTAAGAGTCTGTGCACGTGACATTGGACTGCCTCCCGACGCTGAGCGATCAACGGGGTCCCGCCCCGTTGGTTCCGGGGCGCGGGACCTCGCCATTATATGGGCAGCGCCGATGGCGGATTTGAGGCCCTGCGACACCGCGTCGCCGCGGCCGCGGGTCAGGCCGTCGCGACGTCGAGGGCCAGCGCCACCATGTCCCTGAGCGAGGTCTGGCGCGCCTCGGCGTCGATCTGCGCGCCGGTGACGAGGCAGTCCGTCATGGTGCACACGGTGAGCGCCTTCGCCCCGAAGCGCGCGGCGAGCGTATAGAGCGCCGCCGATTCCATCTCGACGCCGAGCACGCCATGCGCCGGCAGCCGCCCATAGCCCGCCAGCCCCGACTCCTCGTGATAGAAGATGTCGGAGCTCAGCATGTTGCCGACATGGGCACGCATGCCCCGCTCTTCCGCCTTGGCGACGGCGGCGCGCAACAGCCCGAAATCGGCGATGGGCGCGAAATTGAACGGCCCGAAATGCTCGCGCACGATGACGGAATCGGTCGAGGCGGCCTGCGCGAGGATGAGGTCGCGCACCTTCACCGCCGCATTGAGCCCGCCGCAGGTGCCGATGCGGATGAGGGTTCTGGCGCCATAGACGTTGATGAGCTCGTGCACATAGATGGCGAGCGAGGGCTGGCCCATGCCGGTCGCCTGCACCGACACGCGCTTGCCGTTCCAGCTGCCGGTATAGCCGAGGCAGTTGCGCACCGCATTGACCTGCGTGGCGTCGGCGAGGAAGGTCTCGGCCACCCATTTGGCGCGCAGCGGATCGCCGGGCAGCAGCACGGCCTCGGCATAGTCGCCCGGCTGGGCATGGTTGTGCGGGGTCATGGCGGCTTCTCCTTTGCGTGCACCCGGAGGAAACCCTATATGTGCCCGCGCATTTGCTCCAGACGGAGGCGGGACAATGGTCGCGAAGATCTTCATCGATGGCGAGGCGGGCACCACGGGCCTGCAGATTCGCGAGCGGCTCGCCGGCCGGCGCGACCTCGAAATGCTGTCGATCGACCCCGACAGGCGCAAGGACCTGGCGGAGCGCCAGCGCCTGCTCAACGCGGCGGACGTCGCGATCCTTTGCCTTCCCGACGACGCCGCCAAGGAAAGCGTCGGCCTCATCGACAACGACGCGACGCGCGTGATCGACGCCTCGACCGCGCACCGCGTGGCCGAGGGCTGGACCTACGGCTTTGCCGAGATGGACAGGGACCAGTCGGCCCGCATCGCGGCGGCACGGCGGGTGGGCAATCCCGGCTGCTGGCCGCAGGGCGCCATCGCGACGCTGCGCCCGCTGGTCGAGCTGGGGCTGATCCCGGCCGACTACCCGGTCACGGTCAACGGCGTCTCCGGCTATACCGGCGGCGGCAAGGCGATGATCGCCGACTACGAGGCGGCGGGCGAGGGCGCCAACGAGTTCATGCCCTACGGCCTCACCTTCAGGCACAAGCACCTGCCCGAGCTCAAGGCCTATGCCCGGCTCGACACGCTGCCGCTGTTCACGCCGGTGGTGGGCAATTTCGCGCAGGGCATGATCACCATGGTGCCGCTGCAGCTCTCGATGGCGGCGAATGTGCCGACCGGCAGGCAGCTGCACGACGCCATCGCCGACCACTACGCCGCCATCCCGCACGGCTTCGTCGAGGTCGCGCCCTACGTCGAAGCCGAGCGCCTGCCCGAGCTGAACCCCGAGATCTACAACAATACCAACCGCATGAAGCTGCATGTGTTCGCCAATGACGAACGCGCGCAGGCGGTGCTGATCGCCGTCTACGACAATCTCGGCAAGGGCGCCTCGGGCGCCGCGGTGCAGAACCTCAACCTGATGCTCGGCGTTGCCGCCGACACCAGCCTCGCGGCCTGACCCTCAGGCCGCGAGGTCGGCGACGAGCATGTCGGCGGCGCGCATGGCATCGGCGGGCGCGAGGCTGAGCAGCAGCCCGCGCTGGCCGGCATTGAGGTAGATGCGCTCATAGAGCCCGGCCGTCTCGTCGAGCGCCGTCGGCACGCGGCGCTTCTGGCCGAACGGGCCGATGCCGCCGACCTTGTAGCCCGTGAGCCGCTCGGCGTCGGGCACTTTCATCATGGCAGCCGATTTGCCGCCGAACACCGCCGCCACCTTCTTGAGACTCGCCTCGCGATCGGCCGGGACGACGACGCAGACCGGCTTGCCGTCGACCTCGGCCATCAGCGTCTTGAAGGTCTGGCCGGGCGCGATGCCGAGCGCCTCGGCGGCCTGGAGCCCGATGCGATGCGCCTCGGCATCGTAGGCATAGGGATGGAGCGAAAAGGCAATGCCGAGCTTGGCGAGCGCCAGCGTGCCCTGGGTCGTATGCGACATGAACGAGCGAACAGCGAGGGGCGAATGGCGAGCAGTCTACGCCAATGGCGCCCTATTCGCTATTCGCCTGTTCCTCCAGCGCCTCCATGTCGTCGTCGGAAAAGCCGAAATGGTGGCCGATCTCGTGCACCAGCACATGGGTGATGATCTCGCCCAGCGTCTCGCCGTCCTCCGTCTCGGCCCAGTAGTCGAGGATGGGGCGGCGATAGAGCCAGACCTGGTTGGGCAACTGCCCGGTGAACGGCGCGGCGCCGCCCTGCGGCAGGCCGACGCCACGGAACAGCCCCAAAATGTCGAACTCCGACTCGAGCGCCATCTCGGCGATGGTTTCCTCGTCGGGGAATTCGGCGACGACGCAGGGCACCTCGCCGACCAGCGCGCGGAACTCGGCCGGCAGCGCCGCGAAGGCGGCAGCGGCCATGGCCTCGAAATCGTCGAGGCTGGGAGCCGTGCGGTCGGTCCACGGATTGCTCACTGCCGACTGCCTATTGTCGACTGCCCCTCTTCACTGCCACTCCCGGATGTCGACGAAATGCCCCGCCACCGCGGCGGCGGCGGCCATGGCCGGCGACACCAGATGCGTGCGCCCCTTGAACCCCTGCCGCCCCTCGAAATTGCGGTTCGAGGTCGAGGCGCAGCGTTCGTGCGGCTTGAGCTTGTCGGGGTTCATGGCGAGGCACATCGAGCAGCCCGGCTCGCGCCACTCGAAACCCGCCGCCTTGAAGATGGTATCGAGCCCCTCGGCCTCGGCCTGCGCCTTCACCAGACCGGAACC
>JBDHTK010000290.1:0-3615 GCA_039808625.1 Devosia sp.
TCATCAAGCTGCCGCCCAAGGGCTTCGGCGGCGTCGAGATCCTCGACGGGCACCGGGTCCGGGTCGGCACGGCGGTGCCGGACGTCAAGGTGGCCACGGCAGCGGCCGAAGCGGGTATCGATGGACTGTGGTTCTACCGCGGCATTCCCGGCGCCATCGGCGGCGCGCTCTACATGAATGCCGGCTGCTACAAGACGGAGACGCGCGACCGGCTGGTCGAATTGCGGGCGGTGACGCGCGACGGCGAGATCGTGACGCTTACCAACGCCGATATGGGCTATCGCTACCGCAAGTCGAACGGGCCGCGCGGCGCGGTGTTCGTCTCGGCCGTCTATCAGGGATTTCCGGGCGATCCCGAAACCATCCTCAGCGAGATGCGCACCGTCACCGAGCGGCGCGAGAGCACGCAGCCGACGCGTGCCAAGACGGCCGGTTCCACCTTCAAGAACCCGGACGGGCAGTCGAGCTGGAAGCTGATCGACGAGGCCGGGGGCAGGGGCCTCACCTTCGGGCGCGCGCAGATGTCGGAGCTGCATTCCAACTTCCTCATCAACATGGGCGAGGCCGACGCCTACGAGGTGGAAACGGTCGGCGAGATGGTACGCCAGCGCGTGCGCGACACGCACGGCGTCGAGCTGCGCTGGGAGGTGCGGCGCATCGGCCACTTCCTGCCCGGCCGCGAAGTGCGCGAGTTCATGGACGGCGAGCCCTTCATGGGGCCGGTGTGATGACGAAGCACGTCGCGGTCCTCAAGGGCGGGTGGTCGAACGAGCGGCCGGTGTCGCTGAGCTCGGGCAAGGAGTGCGCGCGGGCGCTGCGCAATGCCGGCTACGAGGTGAGCGAGATCGACGTCGGCCGCGACGTCGCCGAGGTGCTGGTGCGGCTCAGGCCGGACGTGGCGTTCAACGCGCTGCACGGGCCGTTCGGCGAGAGCGGGATGATCCAGGGCCTCTTGGAGCTGCTCGAAATCCCCTACACGCATTCGGGCGTGCTCGCCTCGGCGCTGGCGATGGACAAGCACCAGGCCAAGATCGTCATGAAGGCCGCCGGCGTGCCGGTGACCGACCACGTCGTCGCCGGCCGCGCCGACGTGGCGCGCGCCCACGTCATGGCGCCGCCCTATGTGGTGAAGCCGATTGCCGACGGTTCGAGCTTCGGCGTGTTCATCGTCAAGGCCGATCAGACCCACCCGCCGCAGGAGCTGCTGCGCGAGGACTGGACGATGGGCGAGGAGGTGATGGTCGAGCGCTACATTCCCGGCCGCGAGCTGACCTGCGCGGTGATGGGCGACGTGGCGCTGGGCGTCACCGAGATCGTCACCGACCTCGCCTTCTACAACTACGAGGCGAAATACGCCGCGGACGGCTCGCGCCACATCGTGCCGGCGCCCATTCAACCGAAAATTTACGACAAAGTGCAGAAGATGGCGCTCAAGGCGCATGCTGCGCTTGGGTGCCGGGGCGTCTCGCGGACGGATTTCCGCTTCAACGACAAAGCGGGGGCCGACGGCGAGCTCGTCTGCCTCGAGATCAACACCCAGCCGGGCATGACCGAGACTTCCCTGGTTCCCGAGCAGGCGCGCCATGCGGGCCACAGCTTCGAGGAGCTGGTCACCTGGATGGTGGAGGACGCGAGTTGCAACAGGTAGGCGCCAGGGGCTTCGCCGATGCCCAACTCGTCGATCCGCGCCATCTGCCCGTGCCGCTCAGCGACCTGTCCCGCCGGGCGCGCATCAATTTCGGCCATGCCTGGGTGCTGCATCGCAGGCTGATGCTGCGTGCCGCCGCGGCGGGCCTCATACTGGTCGGGGCGGTCGGGCTCTATGAGGCGCGCGACAGCGTGATGGCCGGCGCGGCCACGGTCGCCAGCATGGCGCAGGGCGAGTTCGCGCGCGCCGGCTTCGGCATTGCGCGCATCAACATTTCCGGGCAGTCGCTGACCAGCGAGGCGCGCATCCTCAAGGCGCTGGCGCTCGACCCCTCGACCTCGACGCTCAATTTCGACGCCGACGCGGCGCTGGCCCGCATCGAGGCCATCCCGTCGGTCAAGTCGGCGACGATCCGCAAGATCTATCCCGGCGAGCTGTCGGTGGCCATCGAGGAGAAGGTGCCGATGGCGCGCTGGCGCATCGGCGACGCCACCTATCTCGTCGACGAGAACGGCAGTCCGGTGGCCGCCGACGATGGCAGTTTTCGCGAGCTGCCGCTGGTGGTTGGCGACGGGGCGGCCGACGACGCCATGGCGATGATCCGCACGCTGAGCTTTTATCCGACGCTGACGCGCGACCTCGCGGCGCTGAGCCGCATCGGCGACAGGCGCTGGGACCTGATCTTCTATTCCGGCCTGCGCGTGCAACTGCCCGAGAACGGCGTGGCGCCGGCGCTGAAGCAGCTCGACATGTACGAAACGAGCGCCATGCTGCTCGAACGCGACGTCACCGTCATCGACATGCGCGTGCCCGGCATGCTGTCGCTGAAGCTGGGCGACCTGTCGGTCAAGGCGCTGGCCGACGCCGCCAAGGCCAAGAAGAAGCAGCCGGTCGCCAAGGCGGCCGTCGATCCCGAATACGAAACGCCCGCCGAACGCGCGGCGGAGGCCAAGCCGCGATGATCACCGACTCCATGACCGCCCGGCTGAAGCCGGTGCAGCCCGGCCGCACGTCGCTCGTCGCGGTGCTCGACATCGGCTCGACGAAGCTGTGCTGCGTCATCGCGCGGCTGGTGCCGCGGCCCGAGGGCAAGGCGCTCAAGGGGCGCACGCATGTGGCCGAGGTCATCGGCTTCGGCTACGGCGCCTCGGCCGGCATCAAGAGCGGCGTCATCACCGATCTCGACCAGGCCGAACAGGCCATCCGCACCGTGGTCGGCATGGCCGAACGCGCGGCGGGCATCACCATGCAGTCGGTGGTGGTCAACGTCACCGCCGGGCGACTGGGCTCGGAGACGTTCTCGGCGACCGTCGACCTCGGCGCGCAGGAGGTCGAGAAGGCCGACATCCAGCGCGTGCTGCGCTCGGTCAATGCGCGCAGCGTGCGGCCGGAACGCTCGATCGTGCACGCGCTGCCCATCGGTTATGCCATCGACGGCCAGAAGGGCGTCAAGGACCCGCGCGGGCTGGTCGGCAGCCGGCTCAGCGTCGACGTCGCCGTCATCAGCGCCGAGACGCTGGCCATGCGCAACATCGAGCTGGTGCTCAACCGCTGCCATCTGCAGATCGAGGCGCTGGTGGCGACGCCCTATGCCTCGGGGCTGGCGACTCTGGTCGATGACGAGGCGCAGCTCGGCGTCGCCTGCATCGACTTCGGCGGCGCGACGACCACCGTCGCCGTCTTCGCCGACGGCCATCCGGTCTATTGCGACGCGCTCGCCATCGGCGGCCACCACCTGACGCTCGACATCGCGCGGCAGCTTTCCGTCTCCATCCCCGACGCCGAGCGGCTGAAGACCGTCTATGGCAGCGTGCTGCCGGGCCAGGCCGACGAGCGCGAGATGATCTCCATCGTGCCGGTGGGGGCGGGGGCCGACGAGGCGCCGGGCATGATCCCGCGCTCGCACCTCACGCGCATTCTGCGCCCGCGGGTCGAGGAGGTGCTGACGGCTGTCCGCGACCGCATGC
>JBDHTK010000291.1:0-3577 GCA_039808625.1 Devosia sp.
GGCGAACCGCTCAAGGGCCCGTTCCTCGGCACCATCGCCAACACCTACCGACGGCGGGAACTGGCGGAGGCGATCCAGGGCATTTTATAGATGGGGGATTCGATACGGCGCGCCATGGTGCTCGTGATGTTGGGGCGGAACGACAGCTCCACCGTCACCGGCATCTGCCGCACGAACGTGCCGCGGCCCTGCGTGCGCTCGATCATGCCGGCCTTGACCAGCTCGCCCAGCGCAATCCGCACCGGCGCGAGGCTGACATCGTAGCGGGCCGCCAGCTCTCGCTCGGTGGGCAATTGCGAGCCGGGGGGATATTCGCCGGAATCGATCGCCTGCGTGAGAAGCTGGCGAATGCGCTCGCTGAGCGAGGCGCCCGAGCCGGCGTTCAACGATCCCCGTAACGCGGCGAGCTGCACTGTCGCGATCCCCGGAACTGAGGCTTCAGGTTTGAATGCTTTTCGCGCTATGTCAATCCTATGCACATAACATTATCATCTTTATCGCAGGACGCCACTCGACTGGATGGGCGGCCGCTGCCGTGGCCCGGAAGGTCCGCGGGCAAGGCATCCCGACCTGCGCATCGTGATTTTCCGCCGTCCGGGCCCGTCCCGGTGCCGGCGCGCAGCAGCACGGCCGGCTCGCGCTGGTGAAATACCGGGCCTCCCCGGCGCAACGGCCGTGGCCGATGCACGCACCGGCCCTCGCAGCCCTGTCGGACCATCGCCCTCAGCGGCGGGCGAGACGGTGCCGGCCGACCGGCGTCGAGGGTTCGGTGCCGCCGAGAATCTTCACGATCTCCTCGCTGGCGCGCACCCGAAGCTTGATCTCGGCCTCTTCCGACAGCCAGGCGACGTGCGGGCTGAGGATGATATTGGGTTCGCCGGCCAGCGGGCTGCGGGCGTCGAGCGGTTCACCGACGAAGGTGTCGAGCGCCGCGCCGAACAGGCGCCGGGCCTTCACCGCCTCGAGCAGCGCCGCCTCGTCGACGATGCCGCCGCGACTGACGTTGACGATGCTGGCGGACGGCTTCATCTGCGCGAGCTCCGCGGCGCCGATCAGGGCCCGCGTGCCGTCGGTGAGCGGCACATGCACGCTGAGGATGTCGGCCTCGCGCAGCATCGTGGCAAGATCGTCGACGAAGCGGTCGCCGCGGGCGCGGTCCTCGGCCGTCGGCGCCGCATAGGGATCGAGGATCAGGATCTGCCCGAAGAGCCCGCGGGCCTTGTCGGCCAGCGCGCGCCCGATCAGCCCGAACCCGACAATGCCGAAGTTGAGGCTCGCCAGCTTGCGCAGCCGCGGCTTTTCGCCCTTGCGCCAGTGCCCCTCGCGGACATTGCGATCCCAGTGCTGCAGCCCGCGCGCCAGCGACAGCGCCGCGGCCAGGGCATGCTCGGCCACCTCCTCGATGCAATAGTCGCGGATGATGCCGACGACGATGCCACCGGCATCGGCCGCGGGTATGTCCACATTGTCGAAGCCGATGCCGTAGCGCACGATGCCGCGCAGCGCGGGCATGGCGCCGATCTCGGCGGCGCCGAGCCGGTGCGCGGTGCCCAGCAGGACGCCGGCCGCCCTGCCCCACTGCGGATCGTCCGGCGCGAGCTTGCGCCCGTCCACTACCGTGTGGCCGGCAGCCGACAGAATCCCGGCCTCGAGCGCCAGATCGGGCCATGTGTAGCCCAGGGCGAGCACGGTCGACATGCGCCTTACCTCCGTATCGCGGCTCGTGTCGCGGCGAGATCCTCGTCGACGACGGTGTTGGTGAGGCTGCCGATCCCGGCGACGGAAACGGTGCAGCGGTCGCCGGCCTTGAGCCACACCGGCGGCCGGCGCGCGAAGCCCAGGCCGGCGCGCGAAGCCCACGCCGGCGGGCGTGCCGGTGGCGATGACGTCGCCGGGCTCCAGCGTCATGATCTCGCTGATGAGCGAGACGGCACGGGCCACGGAAAAGATCAGGTCGGCGGTATTGCCGTCCTGCAGGCGCGTGCCGTTGACGTCGCAGGTGATGCGCAGGCCGGCGGCGCCGGGCGGCAATTCGTCGGCCGACACGATGACGGGCCCGAAGCTGCCCGTGCGGTCGAAATTCTTGCCGGCCGTCCACTGGCTGGACTTGCGCTGATAGTCGCGAAGCGAGCCGTCCTGGAACAGCGAATAGCCGAACACGCAGGAGAGCGCGTCGGCCTCCGGGACATGGCGGCAGGGCCGGCCGATGATGACGGCGAGCTCCGCCTCGTAGTCGAACTTCGTCGATGCCTGCGGACGGACAAGGGGTTGGCCGGCGGCCACGAGCGAGCCCGGCACGCGCATGAACAGCGCCGGGTAGTCCGGCATCTCGTGCCCGCCCTCGGCCGCATGGTCGCGATAGTTGAGGCCGATGCAGATGATCTTGCCAGGCCGCGCAATGGGCAGGGCGAGCGTCGCGCCGGCGTGGTCCAGCCAGTCGGCCGGCCCGGCCGCGCCCGCCTGCCGCGCCACCCAGGCGGCGGCGTCCTCGCGCGCGATGATGGTCTTCACGTCCGCCGCCGCGCGCAGCGGCAGCACCTGCTCCCCGCGCAGCAGGGCGGGGGTGTCCTGGCCGTCGATGACGACGCTGAGCAATCTCATTTGGGCGAGTCCTGGAGAGAGGGGAGAACGGCGCCGTCAGCTCGCCGCATGCCAGCCGCCGTCGACGAACAAGGTGTGGCCGGTAACGAAATCCGAGGCCGCGCTGGCAAGGAAGATGGCGGGGCCGACCATGTCGGCAGGCTCGGCGTAGCGGCCGAGCCTGATCTTGGCGAGCAGCCGCGCCGCACGCTCGGGGCTGGCGGTCATGGCGCGGGCGGTGAAATCGGTAAGGGTCGTGGTGGGCGCAAGGGCGTTGACGCGCACGCCCAGCGGCGCCCATTCGGTCGAAAGCCCCGCGGTCAGCCGCGTTATCGCGGCCTTGGCCGCCGAATAGGCGACCTTGCCGGCGTCGGTGCTCTCCGACCAGGTCGAGCTCATGTTGATGATCTTGCCGTAGCCCTGCTCGATCATCAGCGGGGCAATGGCCTGGCAGCAGAAGAACGTCGCTTTCGCATGCACGGCGAAGAGGCTGTCCCAGTCCTCCTCGGTCGTCTCGATGGCCGGCCTGGTGAAGCCGATGCCGGCATTGTTGACGAGGACGATGGACCGGCCCGAGCCTGCGGCCGCCGCCTTCGTGGCGCTGGCCAGCCGGGCGAGGTCGGCGGCGTGCGTCACGTCGCCGGCGACGACCTCCGCCGCGCCGCCGGCCGCGACGATATCGGCGGCAACCGCGTCGAGCCGGTCGCGGCGGCGGCTGAACAGCACGACCCTGGCGCCGGCGGCGGAAAAGGCCAGGGCGAGCGCCCGGCCGATTCCGTCGCTCGCCCCGGTGACGACCGCAATGCGGTCGTCGAGCCGGAACGACGGCAGCGCGTTCGCGCCGGCACTCACCTCGTGCGACCGGTGGTCGGATCGAGCGGGTGAAGCTCCTTCACCAGGCGCTCGTCGAACGGATAGGTGGTGTAGATGTCCACGCCGTCCCGCGTGACGATGTGATCGTTCTCGAGGCGGAAGCCGCCGACGCCGGGCTTGCCGG
>JBDHTK010000292.1:0-3519 GCA_039808625.1 Devosia sp.
GGCGGGCGTTTGCCGACGACCGTCCCGCCGGCCGGAAATGTGCCGCAATTGCGTCCGACCACACGGAACCCCGCACCGCGCGAGCCTTCGGCTTGACGCCGGGCGCCGGGGCGCGCCATCACTTCGGCGTCGTTTTTCGGGGCGGGACAGCAGGTTCGGCCGGGCAGCTACGGGGTTGGGGCAAGACCGAGGGTGAATCCGGCACAACGCAATCGCACGCTCGCCCTGGTGCGCGCCGGCTTCGAGGACGGTCCGGCGCTGACGCTGGCCTCGACCGACGGCGCCATCCCGCAGGGCCGCGAGCTCAGCTTCGCCTGGCTCACCGGCACGGTGATGACCGGCCTCACCTCCGTGCTGCTGATGGGCGCCGCGCTCTATGTGAGCTTCGAGGGCCAGGACACCTTCTCCACCGCCTATGAGGCGCTGCAGATCGTCACCAAGGCCGACGCCCCCACCGCCACCAACCTCGTCTCCAAGACCGACCGCGTCCGCCCCACCACCAGGACCCGCTCCGAACTCGAGATCGTCGAGGCCTCCATCCGCGAGACGGTCAACGGCCGCGACCTCATCAAGAAGCAGCCCTTCGTGCGCATCCGCGCCACCCTCGCCACCGCCGCCACCAGCCTCTCCGAGGACATTCCGGCCTACGACCCGCAGGCGCTCATCGATTCCAGCCAGCCCATCATGGCGCCCGACGACGCCAACACCTCCATCTACGGCGCCGAGGTGGAAGGCGAGGTGTCGATCCGCAACGTCGCCCTGCCCGCCACCCTGGTGCCGCCGCGCGCCGTCACCGACCAGGGCGCCGAAGCCTATGTGCGCCAGACGCTCGAGAACTTCTTCTCCGAAGGCGGCGACGGCGCCCTCGCCTACGCCCCCGAGCCGAGCGGCGTGCAGGAGCTGGGCACCATCGAGGGCGGCGTCACCAGCGTCGTCGAGAACGTCACGGTGCTCCCCAAGACCACCACCGCCGAAGCTGCCGGCCTCGGCCGCACCGAGCGCATCGTCACCGTCAAGGAAACCTCAAAGCTCGAGGACCAGCTTCTCAAGAACGGCTTTACACAGAAGATGATCGAGGCGATCAGCGCCACGCTGACCAATGTCTATCCCTCGACCACCCTGGCCGCCGGCACGCGCCTGCGCATCCTCTTCGGCGCCTCGCGCACCTCGGACGTGCTGATCCCCTACCGGCTCTCCATCTACGTCCACGATGCCGCCAGCAACGCCGACAAGCACGCCGCGACCGTCGCCCTCACCGACCGCGGCACCTATGTGCTCGGCCTCGCACCCTCGGAGATCCAGTTCCCCGAGGAGGACGTCGAGGAGGTCAACGTCTCCAACCTGCCCACCGTCTACCGGGCCATCTGGGAGACGGCGCGCAAGCACGACGTCGAGGACGACATCACCCGGCGCATCGTCGCCATGTTCGCCTACGACATCGACCTGACGCGCAAGATTTCGGCCGGCGATTCCATCGAGATTCTCGAGACCGAGGCCGATGGCGGCGGCAAGCACGACCTGCTCTATGTCGCGCTGAAGCTCGGTTCCACCACGCGCCAGCTCTATCGCTACCGCACCAATGACGGGCAGGTGGATTTCTTCGATCCCGACGGCGAGACCGGCAAGCGCTTCCTCACGCGCCGGCCGCTGCAGGGCGGCGGACGCCTTGCCAGCCGCTTCGGCTATCGCGTCCACCCCATCTTCAAGAGGCGCATTCTACACTCCGGCGTCGACCTCGCGGCGCCGCGCGGAACGCCGATCTACGCCGCCGGCGACGGCGTCATCGAGCGCGCGCAGTGGGAATCCGGCTATGGCCGCTACATCCTCATCAAGCACGTCAACGGCTACGAAACCGGCTACGGCCACCAGAGCGGCTTCGCCGCCGGCATCCAGCCGGGCGTCAAGGTGCGCCAGGGCCAGCTCATCGGCTATGTCGGCTCGACCGGCAACTCCACCGGCAACCACCTGCATTTCGAGATCAAGGTGAACGGCCGCTTCGTCGATCCGCTGAGCGTCAAGCTGCCGCGCGACCACACCCTGCCCGCCCAGGAGACGGCCGCCTTCAAGCAGACCATCGCCCAGATCAACGACCTCATGCATCGCGAGGCCGCGCCCGTGCAGGTCGCCAACGCCGCAACGACGGGCGCCGGCGGCGCCTGAGCAGACGAAAGGGGCCGATCCCCGACGCGTTTTCCAGGAAAAGCTGCACACTCTTCCGGTTCGGAAACGCGATTGTAGCGATCGGCCCCTGGTCTCAGGCGGCGGAAGCCACCGGCTCGCCGACCAGCGTCGGCACCAGCAGCAGCCCGCCATCGCCGGCATCGACGGTGACGGTCTGGCCGTCCTGCACGTCGCCGGCAAGGATTGCCTCGGCCAGCCGGTCCTGCACCTCGCGCTGGATCACCCGCTTCAGCGGCCGCGCGCCATAGGCCGGGTCGTACCCTTCCGCGGCCAGCCAGGCGCGCCCCTTGGGGGTGAGCATCAGCGTGATGTCGCGGTCCTTGAGCAGGGCCCCGAGCCGCGCGATCTGGATGTCGACGATGTCGCCCATATGCTCGCGCTGCAGCCGGTGGAAGAGGATGATGTCGTCCACGCGGTTGAGGAATTCCGGCCGGAACGCCGCCTTCACCGCGTCGAGCACCTTGCCGCGCACCAGCTCGACCGACTCGTTCTCCTTGAGCTCCACCAGGTACTGCGCCCCGAGATTCGAGGTCATGATGATGATGGTGTTGCGGAAGTCGACCGTGCGGCCCTGCCCGTCCGTCAGCCGCCCGTCGTCGAGCACCTGCAGCAGCACGTTGAACACGTCCGGGTGCGCCTTCTCGATCTCGTCGAACAGCACGACCTGGTAGGGCCGGCGCCGCACCGCCTCGGTCAGCATGCCGCCCTCGTCATAGCCGACATAGCCGGGCGGGGCACCGATGAGCCGGGCGACCGAGTGCTTCTCCATGAACTCCGACATGTCGAGCCGCACCATCGCGTGCTCGTCGTCGAACAGGAACTCGGCCAGCGCCTTGGTGAGCTCGGTCTTGCCGACGCCCGTCGGCCCGAGGAACATGAACGAGCCGATCGGCCGGTTCGGGTCCTGCAGCCCGGCGCGCGAGCGCCGCACGGCGCGCGACACCGCCGCCACCGCCTCCTGCTGGCCGATGACGCGCCGGCCCAGCGCCTCTTCCATGTGCACCAGCTTCTCGCGTTCGCCCTCCAGCATGCGATCGACCGGAATGCCGGTCCAGCGCGACACCACCTGGGCGATGTCGGAGGCGGTCACCACTTCCGGCACCATGTCGGTCGCGGCGGCGCCCTTGGCCTGCTCGGCATCCTTGATACGCTTCTCGAGATCGGGGATGACGCCATAGGCGAGCTCGCCGGCCCTCGCGAGGTCGCCCGAGCGCTGCGCGATCTCGAGCTGGCTGCGCGCCGCGTCGAGCTCTTCCTTGAGCTTCTGGCTGCCCTGCACCCGCTCCTTTTCGGCGAGCCATTTGGCCGACAGCGCCTGCGCCTCTTCCTCGAGCCCGG
>JBDHTK010000293.1:0-3517 GCA_039808625.1 Devosia sp.
TGAGCTTTTCCCCGCTCACCTGGCCGCACCAATTGGTGCGCATCATGCTGGCCGAACAGCTCTACCGCATGACGACGATCTTGAGCGGCCACCCCTATCATCGCGAGTGAGGCGCGGGGCCACCGGCATGGCCCCTTCCGACAGGTCGCGCGGACGTGACCGGGGCGGGCCCCAAAGCCATCGAAAAACCAAAGAGGCAAGGCTGTTAACGGGTGAGGGCTACGGTTTTCTGGTGATTCGGATGACGGGCGGGATGCGGGGCGTGACCCGTTTTGGCGCGGCGGTGCTGGTGGCTATGGCCGGCGCCGTGCCTCCTGCCGCCTATGCGCAGGCGACGCCCGACACGCCCCAATGGATTCGCCAGTCGAGCGCCACGAGCGAGGCTGCGCTGGCCGAGCTCGAAGCCTCGCTGGGGCTGAGCGGCGAGCGCATCGCCCGGCTCAAGGCCGAGATCGCCGAGACGCGCGGCGACCGCGACAAGCAGAACGCCGCGCTCATCGCCGCCACCGAGCGCGTCAGGCGCGCCGAGGCCGATGTCGTCGCCATCGAGGACAAGCTCGGCGAGCTGATCGTCGCCGAGCTCGACACGCGCGGCCGGCTCGACGGCGCCGACGCCTCGATCTCCAACGTCCTCGCCGCGCTCGAGCGCATCTCGCGCACGCCGCCGCCGGCGCTCATCGTCGATCCGTCGGACGCGCTGGGCTCGGCCCGCAGCGCCATGCTGATCGGCGCCATCCTGCCGCAGTTGCGGGCCAAGGCCGACGCCGTGCTGGCCGACCTCGACAAGCTCAACGACATCAAGGCCGCCGCCCAGGCCGAGGAAGAAACGCTGCGCGCCAATTTCGACGTGCTCGAGGAAGAGCAGTTGCGCATCGCGACGCTCATCGCCGCCCGCAAGGCGAGCGAGCAGACCGCCACCGCGAGCCTCGCCGCCGCCGAACAGGAGGCCGCATTGACGGCCGAAAAGGCCGCCGCCCTCAAGCAGCAGATCGCCGAGCTCGGCAGGCGTGCCGACGCCGTGGCCGCCGCGGCCGCCGCCACCAGCCTCGCCAATGCCGGCGCCGCGGCCCCGCGGCTCGCTGCCGACACCGTGCTGATGGCCCTCGCCAACCCTGAGCGCACGGCCCCGGCCGTGCCCTTCGCCGCGGCGCGCGGCTTCCTCACCTTCCCCGTGGCCGGCGTCAATGTCGCCAATTACGGCGACGGCGACGGCTTTGGCGGCATTTCGCGCGGCCTGTCGGTGGTGACGCGCGCTCAAGCACCTGTGATGGCACCCGCCGACGGCTTCGTGCTCTATACCGGCACCTACCTCAATTACGGCCAAATCGTCATTCTTGATGTCGGCCAGGAGCATACGATCCTGCTTGCCGGCCTCGCCCGCGCCGATGTCGCCCCCGGCGCCTTCGTGCGCATGGGCGAGACGGTGGGCGTCATGGGCACGCGCACGCTCGGGCTTACCGCGGCGGGCAGCGCTGGTGCTTCGCGACCGACGCTTTATATTGAGATGCGAGACAAGAATGCGCCTATCGATCCGACCGGATGGTGGGCCGCCCCCGCTAACCCGACCCAGAGTGGATAGGCCCTGATGCGTCTGACCCCTTCGCGCGCAGTTTTCGCCGCGCTGCTGCTTTTGGTGCCCGCGGTGCCCTTCGTGCTGGCCCAGGAGCAGGCGCCCGAAACGCCCCCCGCCCTGGAGGCGCCGCCGAGCGAAGCGCCCCTCGAGGACGCCCCGGCCGAGGACGCCGACGCGGCGCCCGCCGCCGAGCAGCCGGCGCATCCGCGCTCCGAAGCCGAAATCTATCGCAACCTCGCCTTTTTCGGCGAGGTGTTCGACCGCGTGCGCAAGGAATATGTCGACGCGCCCGACGAGCAGGAGCTGATCCGCGCCGCCATCAACGGCATGCTGACCTCGCTCGACCCGCATTCCAACTATCTCGACCCGGCCAGTTTCGCCACCGTGCAGGAGGACACCTCCGGCCAGTTCGGCGGGCTGGGCATCGAGGTGACGATGGAGAACGAGGTCATCAAGGTCGTCTCGCCCATCGACGACACGCCCGCCCAGCGCGCCGGCATCCTCGCCAACGACCTCATCGTCGAGCTCGACGGCAAGCCCGTGCAGGGGCTGAGCGTCGACGAAGCGGTGAGCCGGATGAAGGGCCCGGTGGGCACCAAGATCAAGCTCACCGTGGTACGCGAGGGGGTGAGCGAGCCGCTCTATTTCGAGCTGACGCGCGACATCATCTCGCAGCGCGTGACGCGCTGGTCGATGGAGGGCGACGTCGCCCTGATCCGCCTCATCCGCTTCACCGAGCAGGCCTATCCCGGGCTCAACAAGGCCATCAAGGACATCTACGACCAGCGCAAGGGCGTGCCCCCCAAGGGCATCATCCTCGACCTGCGCAACAATCCGGGCGGCCTCGTCGAGCAGGCCGTCTACGTCGCCGACGCCTTCCTCAGGGACGGCGCCGTGGTGCTGACGCGCGGCCGCGACGAATCCGAGAGCGCCCGCTACAGCGCCAAGCCCGACGACCTCGACGCGCGCATCGCCGACCTGCCGGTGGTCGTGCTCATCAATGGCGGCTCGGCCTCGGCGGCCGAGATCGTCGCCGGCGCGCTGCAGGACCACAAGCGCGCGACGCTGATCGGCACCCGCTCCTTCGGCAAGGGCAGCGTGCAGTCGATCATCCACCTGGGCGCCGATGGCGGCATCCGCCTCACCACGGCGCGCTATTTCACGCCCAATAACCGCTCCATCCAGGCGGCCGGCATCCACCCCGACATCGTCGTCAAGGAGAACGTGCCGGCCGAGTTCGCGGGCCGTGACGAGATCCTCGGCGAGGCCGGGCTCTCCGGCCAGATCGGCGGCGGCACCGAGGACGAGGCGACCACCGGCTCGTCGGTCTATGTGCCGGCCGACAAGGCCGAGGACACGCAGCTCCAATTCGCCATCGGGCTGATCGAGGGCACGCGGACCGATCCGGCCTTCCCGCCCAGGGCCGCAGGCTGACGGCGGCCGATGTGCTATCGCTCGGGCGACGGGAAGGGGCCACCGATTCGCCCCGGGGCGGGCTGACGCGATGGCCGACGATCTGAGCGCACCTCTGGGCCGCAAGCCCGACAAGGCCAAGCCGGACGACGGGGCCGCGCCGGCGCGGCGCCTGAGGCTCGGCGAGCTGCCGCTGGCCCGGCTCGGCTTCGGCCTCGTGGCGCTGCTGGTGCTCGGCCTCGCCGCCCGCATCTGGCTCGCCGACGACCCGACGGGCGGCCGCCCGGTGGCCGAGATCGAGGTCGGCGCGCCCGGCAGCAACGCGGTGGCCGACAGCGTCTCCATCCCGAGCCCGGTGACCATCACCGCCGGCCCCGAGCTGCCCGCCGGTCCCGGCGTCACCATCGTCGGCGACGACGTGCCGGCCGGCGCGCCCGAGGGCTTCGGCCCGGCCGGCGCCGGCGCCGACGGGCTCGTCCCCGACCTACTCGAGGATACCGACAAGGGCGCCATTCCGCGCAAGTCGGCCAC
>JBDHTK010000294.1:0-3489 GCA_039808625.1 Devosia sp.
TGCCATCCCAACACCTCCGATTGGCAAGGAATCAGACCGTCTCCCAGACCGCAACCTTATTGAGTATCGAGCCTAGAGGATTTGCATGGGCAGCGCGGAAAACCCGCTCGCCGGGTAGACGGCGAGCGTCGGCTGCCGGCCGGGCGCCGGCGTCAGGCTCAGGGTCCGCTTCAGCAGTTCCTCCATGACGACGCGCAGTTCCAGCCGCGACAGTTCCGCGCCCGGACAGACATGGATGCCGCGGCCGTAGAGGAGGTTTTGCGCCGGGTCGCGGTCGAGGCGCACTTCGTCGGGGTCGCCGAACACCGCCTCGTCGCGGTTGGCCGAGGCCCATATCAGGGTGATGCGCTCGCCGGCGGCGATGCTGCGGCCGCCGATCTCCACCGGCCTGGTGGCCAACCGCCGGTTGGCGATGAGCGGGGCGTGCAGCCGCAGGATCTCGTCGATCGCCGCCGGCAGCAGGCCGGGTTCTCCCCTCAGCCGCCGCTGGAGCTGCCGGTCCTGCGCGAGATGATGGGCGAGGATGCCGACGCAGGCCGTGATGGTGCCCAGTTCGCCGACGGTCCAGTTGCGCAGGATGCTGACGATCTCCTCGTGGCTCAGCGGCCTGTCGCCGATCCTTTCGCGCAAAAGATCCGTGGTGATGTCGTCGGGGGCTGCCGCGCCGGCCGCGCGCCGCACCTCCAGCAGGTCGCTGATATAGCCGTCGAACTCCAGCGCGATCGCCGCCATGGCGGCGGTGTCGCGGGCCAGGGTGGCCTCGTGGTTCCTGCGCACCCACCGGAGCAGCGGCGCGTGCAGGCTGTCCGGCCAGCCGAGGAAAGCGCACTGGATGCGCACGGCGAAGAGCTGGGCGAGCTGCGGCACGAGATCGATCTCCACGCCCTTGTCCAGGCCGGCGACGAGATCGGCGGAGATGGTGCGGCAGAGCGGCTCGAAGGCCGCGACGCGGCCCGGCTCGAAATGGCGCTCGATCAGCCGCCGGTACGCCGTGTGCCGGGGCGGGTCCATGCCGCTCGGCACCGACAGGTGGCTGGACACCGCGCTGCTGAAGGTGTCGTGGTCGTCCAGCGCGCGCACCACGTCCTCGTGCCGGAACAGCGACCAGCCGAGATAGTCGCTGTAGGCCACCGGGCAGCGGCCGCGCATCGCGTCATAGGCGGAGATCTGGTCGCCGAGCACGGCATCGGACCGGGGGTCCCAGTCGGGTTGCGGCTTTTGCGGCATCGAACTCATGAAATCCCCCAGGCGGCGATCCCGACGCCGGGCGCGGCGGCGGGGCATGCGATTGCGGCCTTCCCGCTAACCCGGCGCGCGCGGCGGGTCCTTGTGAAAGCTCAAACAGGGGACGGCCGCCGCGTTTCTTTGCGATTGCCGCAGGCGCGGTTTGCATGCTAACCAGGCGGCCGCGCGGGTATGATGTAATGGCAGCCTGTCAGCTTCCCAAGCTGAACGCGCGGGTTCGATTCCCGCTACCCGCTCCATCGCGCCGATCCGGGGAGGCCCGCGGAATCCCGGGGGCTTTGCAATCTCTGTGCATCCGGCGCTTGCGGGGTTGTTTGTCCGCTCGACCGGTGCCGGGTTCAGCCGCTTGCCCGCGCCCAGGTTCCGTCAGATGCGGCGCGTTCGTCCGGCGCCTGGTCCGCGTGCGCGGGGACGATGATGCGGCTGCCGGCGAGATCGATCGCCCTGCGCAGGTCGCCGTCGGGAAGCCGGTCCGAAACGACCAGATCCACCTGCGACCACTCGGCGTAGCGGGCCAGGAACACGCGGTTGAACTTGGACGTGTCGGCAAGGATCATGCATCGCCGGCTGCGCTGGATCATGGTGCCGTAGACCTCCGCGCCCTCGATCAGCGTGTCGCTGGGGCCGTCGGGCGCGATGCCGCTCGCTCCCAGCACGCACCAGTCGGCGTTGAAGCGGCTCAGGAACTCCACCGTCTGCACCCCGTGCATGGCGCCTTCGCCGGCATGATAGATGCCGGGAGCCATCAGCACGTTGATGGTCGGATTGGCGGCCAGCGCGACGGCGGCGCCGATCGAATGGACGATCACGGTGATGTTGTTGAAGTCGAGCGCGATCCTGCGGGCGGCATGGAGGGTGGTGGAGCCCGAGCCCATCATGATGGTCTGCACGTCGCCGAGCGCCTGACTCGCCTGGCGCGCGATCGCCATGCGCTCGTCGATCTGAAGGTCGTTGCGCTGCGCGACGTTTGATTCCGGGCCCGGCCGCAGCAGCGCGCCGCCATACATGCGGTCGATCCGGCGCCGTTCGGTCAGGTCGCGGAAATCGCGCCGGATGGTTTCCGTGGGGACGGACAGGTGCTCCGCGATCTCACTGATGCGCAGGGTCGGCTGCTCGGTCAGAAGCGAGATGATCTCGTGCTGCCGCGCGGCCTTGTTGCGCATGCGCTTGCCGGATGTGTCCTTCATGATTGTGGTATCTCCCACATTTCTGGGCGAAATGGCAAGCCGCCCGTTTCGAAAAGCCCCCCGATTTGCCCGCGAACACCCCTCATATCGTGGCCATATGGCCGGTCGCGATGGGGTGTCCGCGACTCTTTGGCACTTCTGGCCTTTGCGTGCCGCCGTGCCCGGTTTCCGATTCCCGTGATTTTTCAGGGTCCTATGAAGCCGGCATCACCTCTGCGAGCAACCGATGCGAACTGCAACCTGAAGTCATGGTGTAATCAACAGAAGATTTTGCTTGTACAACATAAAAATGGAAAATAATGTTGTTCTGTGAAGATCGCTGTTAACGGGAGGTGATGGTGATTGATCTGACATGGACCGACGAGGCGACGCGGGAGCACATTGGTTCCCTGCCGTGTTTCACGGGCGTCGCATCCGTCCATCCGCTTGTCGGCGGTCTTTGCAATCGCAATTTCGTGGTCGAGGACCGGGCGGGGAAATATGTCGTGCGGGTCGGCGGCGACATCTGGGTACACGGCATTTCGCAAGTCTCGGTGCAGAACGCCATGCGCGCGGCCGCCGCTCTGGGCGTCACGCCGGCGCTGCGACATGCCGAGCCGGGCCTCGTGGTCACCGATTTCATCGAGGGGCGGGCCCTGCGGCCGCAGGATGTGCGCGACGAGGCGATCCTGGCGGCATGGGTGGAGCGCCTGCGCGCCCTGCACGGCGGAACCCGCGCCGCCGCCGGCGCGATGACCTATTTCTGGCCGTTCCAGGTGGCGCGCCACTATCTCGACTATTGCCGCGCCCGGCCGGGTGCGCATCTCGAATCGCTGGAAGGGCTGGGCGAGGTCGCCGACGCGCTGGAGCGTCTGGCCGGCCCGTATGTCCCGGTGTTCACCCACAACGACGTCGTGCCGCAGAACGCCATGGTCGACACGGCCGGGCAGGTCCATCTCATCGACTGGGACTATGGCGGCTTCGGCCATCCCTATTTCGACGTGTCGGGCCTGGCCACAAATGCCGACGCGGACGAGGACGTCGAGGCGCGGGTGATCGAGCTCTATGAAGGTGAGGT
>JBDHTK010000295.1:0-3475 GCA_039808625.1 Devosia sp.
ATTCCCGCCTGCGCGGGAATGACACGGCGGCTGGGGTCAGGTCGGTGCTAGAATACGATTCCTCTAATAGCCCTGCCGCCGTTCGAGGTCGTTCGAATAGATATTGTGCGCCCCGATATTGCGGATGTCGCGCTCGCCCATCAGCGCCATCGTCGTATCGGTTTCCTTGCGCACGATTTCGAGCGCCCGCATCACGCCCTTCTCGCCGCCCGCGCCCAGCCCATAGGCCATGATGCGCCCGATCATCGCCCCCTTGGCGCCGAGCGCCAGCGCCTTCAGCAAATCCTGGCCGGAGCGGATGCCGCCGTCCATCAGCACTTCCGTCTTGTGGCCCACGGCATCGACGATCTCGGGCAGCACGCGGATGGACGACGGCGCCCCGTCGAGCTGCCGCCCGCCGTGATTGGACACGACGATGGCGTCGGCGCCGTTGTCGATGGCCAGTTGCGCGTCCTCGCGGTCGAGGATGCCCTTGACGATCACCGGCCCGCCGAAGCGCTTCTTGATCCAGGCGATATCCGCCCAGTTGAGCGTCAGGTCGAACTGCGTGCGCGTCCACTCGGTCAGCGAGGCAAGGTTCACCGCATCCGAGACATGGCCCGCGATGTTGCGGAAGGTGTGTCGCTTCGTGCCCAGCATGCGCAGCGCCCAGCCCGGCTTCATCATCATTTCGGCGACGAAGCGCGGCGTGAATTTCGGCGGCGCGGTGAGGCCGTTGCGCAGGTCCTTATGGCGCTGGCCGAGGATCTGCAGGTCCATCGTCAGCACCAGCGCCGAGCACTTGGCCGCCCGCGCCCGGTCGATCAGCCGCTCGATGAACGCCCGGTCGCGCATCACATAGAGCTGGAACCAGAACGGCTTGGTGGTGTTCTCGGCCACGTCCTCGATCGAGCAGATGCCCATCGTCGACAGCGTGAAGGGAATGCCGAAGGCCTCCGCGGCGCGCGCCGCCTTGATCTCCCCGTCGGCGTCGGTCATGCCGGTAGAGCCCACCGGCGCGATGGCCAGCGGCATGCTGACCGGCTGGCCAAGCAGCGTCGAAGCGAGATTGCGGTTTTCGAGATTGACCGCCACCCGCTGGCGCAGCGTGATCCGGTCGAAATCGGCTTCGTTGGAGTTGTAGGTCTGCTCGGTATAGGCGCCCGAGTCGATGTAGTCGAAGAACTGCCTGGGCACGCGCCGCCTCGCGACGGCCTTCAGCTCTTCGATGGTCAGGGCACGATCGAGCGCGGACATGAGCAACCCCCTTGCTATGGGCCCTGCTCTACGTCACTGACATGTTAGCGGTCAACTAACATGTTAGTCGCGGGCTTTTGCGCCGCCTACGTATTTGGACGTACACTCCCACGGGAAAACACGGTGGGGGGACGGTGTGGCGGCGCGCAGGCCGAAGCGGCCGAAGGGGCTGAGCGAGGCGCAGCTCGCCTTCCGCGTCGAGGTCACGCCCGCGGATGTCCTTGCGGCCTACGGCCATGCCTGCGCCTTCACCGGCAGGGATCTGAGCGCCGAGGCCCGCGCCGATCCGCGCGGCGTCGTGCTGGTGCTGGGCGGCGACCCCCTCACCACCGACCCGACCCTCCTCATCCCGGCCTGCCTCGATGCCCTCTACGCCTTCGAGCAGGGGCACCTGGCGCTCGGGCCGCACTACAACTTCCTCGTCGATCTCGAGACCATCTCGCCGGAGTTTCTCGAAAGCCTCAATCCGATCGGGCGGCTGCGCCTGCCGTCCGATCCCGTCTTCCTGCCGTCGCCGGCGGCCCTCGCCCGCCAGCGCGCAGCCTTCACAGCTTGAGGGTGTTCAGCCGCAGCGCGTTGCCGATGACGCTCACCGAGCTCAGCGCCATCGCGGCCGCCGCGATCATCGGCGAGAGCAGCCACCCGGTGAGCGGAAACAGCACGCCGGCGGCGATCGGGATGCCCAGCGCATTGTAGCCGAAGGCGAACCACAGATTCTGCTTGATGTTGGCGAGCGTGGCGTGCGCCAGCGTGCGCGCCCGCACCGCCCCGGCGAGATCGCCCTTCAGCAGCGTGATGCCGGCCGACTCGATGGCGACATCGGTGCCGGTGCCCATCGCGATACCGACATCGGCGGCGGCCAGCGCCGGCGCGTCGTTCACCCCGTCGCCGGCGAAGGCGACGACCCGGCCCGCCTGCCGCAGCGTGCCGACGAGGTCGTGCTTGCTCTCGGGCGTCATGCCGGCCTCGATGCGGCCGAGCCCGAGCTCGCGCCCCACCGCCTCGGCGGTGCCGCGCGCGTCGCCCGTCGCCATCACCACCTCGATGCCTTCCTCGCGCAGCGCGGCGATGGCCGCCTTGGCGCTCGGCTTGATCGGGTCGGTCACCGTCACCAGGCCGATCACCGTGCCGGCCTCGGCGACGAACATCGCCGTGCGGCCCTTCGCGGCATGGTCGGCCTGCAGGCGCACGAAGCGCTCCTCGAGCGGCGCGCCGGCTTCCGCCATCATCGCCGCATTGCCCAGCGCCACCTTCGTGCCGCCGATCTCGCCCGTGACGCCCTTGCCGGTCGCGGAGCGGAAGCCCGTGACCTCGAGCACCTTGGCGGTACGCGCCTCGGCGCCGCTGGTGATGGCATGTGCCAGGGGATGCGCGGAACCGCGTTCCAGCGCCGCCGCCACGGCCAGCACCCAGCCCTCGTCGACGCCCTTGTCGGCGACCACCTGCCCGAGCATCGGCCTGCCCTCGGTCAGCGTGCCGGTCTTGTCGACGATCATTACGTCGGCGCGCGCCAGCGTCTCGAGCGCCTCGGCGTCCTTGACCAGCACGCCCGCATGGGCGCCGCGGCCGGTCGCGACCATCACCGACATCGGCGTCGCCAGCCCCAGCGCGCAGGGGCACGCGATGATGAGGACGGAGATCGCCGCCACCAGCGCCTGCGAGATGTCGCCGGTCGCGATCATCCACACGCCGAAGGCCACCACCGCGATGGCGACGACCAGTGGCACGAACCACGCCGCCACCCTGTCGGCCAGCGCCTGGATCGGCGCGCGGCTGCGCTGCGCCGTGCCCACGAGCGTCACGATCTGGCTGAGCCGCGTTTCCGCACCCACCGCCGTCGCCCGCATCACGAAGCTGCCGGCGCCGTTGAGCGTGCCGCCGGTCACGGCCGCGCCCGGCGTCTTTTCGGCCGGCACCGGCTCGCCGGTGAGCATCGATTCGTCGACGTCGCTCGCACCCTCGGTCACCTCGCCATCGACCGGCACGGCGTCGCCCGGCCTGACGCGCAGGAGGTCGCCGACCACCACCGCGTCGAGCGGCACGTCCTCCTCGCGCCCGTCGCGCAGCCGCCGCGCCGTCTTCGGCGCGAGATCGAGCAGCGCCCGGATGGCGGCGCCCGTCGCCTCGCGGGCGCGCAGTTCCAGCACCTGGCCGACGAACACCAGCGCCACGATCACCGCCGACGCCTCGAAATAGATCGGCGGCCCCATATGGCCCAGTCCCTCGGGGAAGAGCTGCG
>JBDHTK010000296.1:0-3455 GCA_039808625.1 Devosia sp.
CCGCGAGATAGGCGATGAGCGCGATGCCGCCGGGCCCGAACCCGGCGCTCGCCAGCCGTCCGCCGCCGAGCAGGCCGGCGCCGACGAGCAGCAGGCCGCCGATCAGCAATTGCCAGCCGGTCATGACGGTGGCGTCCATGTGGCGGCTCAGCCGCTTGCCGTAGATGGTGGCGCCCGAGATGATAAAGGCGGCGAGCATGATGGCGCCTTCGCCGAGAAGCGAGAATTCGAGGGCGAGCCCGCCGGTGCTCAGGTTGACGGCAATGACGCCGAGAAAGCCCATGAGGCAGCCCAGCGTCCGGCGCAGCGTCAGCTTGTCGTCGGCGTAGAGGAAATGCGCCAGGAGCACGCCGAAGAAGCTCGAGGTCGAGGTGGTGATGGCGACGTTGACGGCGGTGGTGTTGGCGACGCCGACGTAGAAGAGCCAGTACTGGATGGCCGTCTGCACGAGGCCGAGCAGCGCCACCGCGGCGAAGCCGCGGCCGTCCAGGAGGAGGCGGCGGCCGCTCGCCACGGCGAAGACCAGCAGCATCAGCCCGGCGAGCGAGAAGCGCACGCCGGCGAACAGCAGCAGCGCGCCGAGATCGCTGGCGGCGATGGCGAACAGCTCGTAGCCGATCTTCACCGCCGGCACGGCGCTGCCCCACAGCACGCAGCACAGCGTCGCCAGCGCCGCCACGGCGCGCCGGTCGGCAAAGAGCGCGGGCGAGCTCACCTCAACCGAACACGACGGTCTTGCGGCCGTTGAGCATGACGCGGCTTTCGAGATGCAGCTTGACGGCGCGGGCGAGCACGCGGCTCTCGATGTCGCGGCCGGCGGCGATGAGGTCGTCGGGGCTCAGCGCATGGGTGACGCGCGCCGTCTCCTGTTCGATGATCGGGCCATCGTCGAGGTCGGGTGTGACGTAATGGGCGGTGGCGCCGATGATCTTGACGCCGCGCTCATGCGCCTGGTGGTAGGGACGCGCGCCCTTGAAGCTGGGCAGGAAGGAGTGGTGGATGTTGATGATCTGCCCGAACAGGCGTGTCGCGAAGGTGTCGGAGAGAACCTGCATGTAGCGCGCCAGCACCACGAGCTCGGCGCCGGTCTCGGTGACGAGGCGCAGCACCTCCTGCTCCTGGGCGAGCTTGTTGGTCCGGTCGACCGGCAGACAGTGGAAGGGGATGCCCTCGTAGTCGGCGGTGGCGCGCGACGTCTCGTGGTTGGAGACGATGGCCACCACCTGGGCGTCGAGCCAGCCGACGCGGATTTGGTAGAGCAGGTGCAGCATGGCATGGTCGAATTTCGAGACCATGATGACGATCTTCTTGGGCCGGCGCTCGTCGACCAGCGCGGTGCGCATGCCGAAGCGGGCGATGGCCGGCTTCAGCGCCAGCTCGAGCGCGTCGCGCTCGACGCCGTCGGGGGCGGTGAAGGCGAGGCGCATGAAGAAGGTGCCGGTCTCGCGGTCCCAGAACTGGTTGCTCTCGGCGATGTTGGCGTCGCGCGCGGCCAGCTCGGTGGTGACGGCGGCGACGATGCCGGGGCGGTCGGCGCAGCTCAGGGTGAGGACGAAATTGGCAGGCATATCGGGCTCCGGAGGGGCGGCGCTTGTCTGGCGTGGCGCCAGTCCCGGGTCAAGCGGTTCGCGCCAACAGGCTTAAGCGGCAGGTGGCGGCGCGGCCGGCGGCGGCGCCGGCGGCTCGTCGGGGAAGCGTAGAAAGAAGTTCCACACGCAATAGCCCAGCGCCACGGCGGTGATGGCGATCCACAGGCTGTCATGGGAGAAGGCCACCTCGTAGCCGAACCAGGCGACGACGAAGGCGGTGATGAGGACGCGCCGCCACAGCGGTCGGAAGAAATCGGCGTCGCGTGCATTCATGGCCATAGCTGTTCCTAAGCTGCGGCGAGGGGCCGTGCAAGCGCCGCGACCCCTCGCCGGTCTCAGGCGGCGGCGAGGCGCCGCCCGCCCTGCCCCTCGGCGCGCAGGATATAGAGCGAGGCGCCGACGATCAGCACGGCGCCGGGCCAGAACAGGGCCGCGGGCACCTGGCTCAGGACCAGCCAGCCGAGCAGGGTGTTGAGCGGCAGCTTCAGATCGTCGAAGGGCTGCAGATAGGTGGCGTCGGCGCGCTTGTAGGCCATCCACATCAGGTATTGCGAGGCGGCGGTGACGAAGCCGAGGAAGACGATCACCCACAGCGCCGGGCCGGCGGGCAGGCCGAAATCGATGCCGGCCGACAGGCTCGCGGGGATGGCGCCCGCCGGCAGCAGCACCACCAGCAGCGCCAGCACGAGGCCGATGACCGCGTGGTTGAGGCTGATGAGCAGCACCAGGTAGAGGGTCAGCGATTCCGCCTCCTCCTCGCGCGACAGATATTTGGTGATGATGGTGGTCGCGGCCCACAGCGCCGACGCCAGCACCGGCAGGACGGTCGCCCAGCTGAAGGCCTCGGTGCCGAAGCCGATGATGAGGAAGGCGCCGATGAAGGCGACGACCGAGGCGCCGATGCGCCTGAGGCTCGGGCGCTCGCCGAGGAACAGCATCGAGCCGGCGATGACGAAGAACGGGCTGGTCATCAACAGCCCCACCATCTGCCACACCGGCACGCCCGAGGCGAAGCCGAAGGCGAAGACCTGCGCGCCGAGCGCCGAGACCAGCGCCCGCATCTCGTGCAGCACGGGATGGCGGGTCCTGAGCCCGGCGAAGCCGATCCGCAGGACCAGCGGCAGGGCGAAGGCGGTGGCGATGAGGTATTGCCAGAACACGGCCCCCGAGGACGACATCTTGTCGCCGGCGAGCAGCGGATTCCACGGATTGGTGAGGATGTCGTAGGTGAAGTTGACGACAGCGAAGATGAGCTGTGCGCCCAGCATGAAAAGCGTGGCCTGCAGCGTGGCGCTGCGGGAGAGGGAAGAGGAAAGCTGGCTCATGTCGATCCTTTCGCAACCAGTTTCCCCAGGGTTGCAGACGGGATCGACGCCGCCCGGCCGCCTGTGGAAGGCGGACACGGCCGGGCCCAAACCCGTTCTCTTTCATCCGGACTGTGACCGTCGGCTCGGGGATCGCACCCGAATCTGCTGACGCCTTCCGGTGCGGAAGGCCGCTCGCGGGCTAGGGCCTTGGCCCATTACCGCCGGTGGGGAATTGCACCCCGCCCTGAGAACGTCTGCCGCTCCATCGTCGAGCGACGATGGAGACATACCGCCTCCGCGGCGCGCGATCAATGCCCTTTGGGCGGCGGCGGGAGATGGCTATCGTCGGGCCGTCTCGAATCTCGTGGAGCAGGGCATGGCCGATCGCGTTCTCGTCACCGGCGTTTCCGGGTTCATCGGCGGCCATGTGGCGCTCGAATTGCTGCGGCGGGGCTATGAGGTGCGCGGCAGCGTCCGCGAGCTGGGCAAGGCCGAGCGGGTGCGCGCGACGCTGGCGCAGGCCGGCGCCGACGTGAGCAGGCTCGATTTCGTCGCGCTC
>JBDHTK010000297.1:0-3404 GCA_039808625.1 Devosia sp.
GTCGGCCGTGCCGACGATGTTGTAGGCGATGATGTGCGGCAGGTGCGACACGATCGCCAGCGTCATGTCGTGGTGCGCCGGGTCCATCGTGTCGATGTTGGCGCCGCAGCGCCGCCAGAACTGCGACAGCGTCTCCAGCGCCGCCGGGTCGGTGCCTTCCAGCGGGGTGAAGATGCACCAGCGGTTCTCGAACAGCTCGGCAAAGCCCGCGTCCGGCCCGGACTTTTCCGTGCCGGCAAGCGGATGGCCGGGAATGAAATGCACGCCCTGCGGCACGTAGGGCGCCATCTGCGCGATGACGGAGGCTTTGGTGGAGCCGACGTCGGTGAGGATGGCGCCCTGTTTCAGCGCCGGCGCTATCTCCCTGGCCACCTCCTCCGAGGCGCCGACCGGCACCGAGACGACGACGAGATCGGCGTCGCGCACGGCTTCCTTCAGGTCGGTGGCGTAGCTGTCGCCGAGGTGAAGCGCCTCGGCGCGCTTGAGCGTGGAGGCGCTGCGCGTGGCGATGGCGATATGGCGGGCGAGGTTCTCGCGGCGGATGACGCGCGCCAGCGACGAGCCGATCAGGCCGATGCCGATCAGCGCGATTTTGTCGAACATGGGATTTGGCATGGTTCTAGCTTTTCAGGAACTCGGTGAGTGCGGCGACCACGCCGCGATTGGCTTCTTCGGTTCCGACCGTCATCCGCAGCGCGTTGGGAAAACCGTAGCCTGCAACGCGCCGCAGGATATACCCGCGCGCGGTGAGATAATCGTCGGCCGCAGCGGCCGAATGCCTGCCGTCGTCCGGGAAGTGGATGAGGATGAAATTGCAGACGCTGGGCGTGACCCTGAGGCCGAGCCCGGCCAGTTCCTCGCTCAGCCAGGGCAGCCATCTGTCGTTGTGGGCGAGGCTTTCGTCGACATGGGCGCGGTCGCGCACCGCCGCCACGCCGGCCTCGATGGCGGTCGCGGTGACGTTGAAGGGGTCGCGCACGCGCTCCAGCGCCGCCACGACATGGGCCGGCGCGTAGCACCAGCCGATGCGCGCGCCGCCCAGGCCGTAGACCTTGGAGAAGGTGCGCGTCATGACCACGTTCTCGTTGCCCGCGACCAGTTCCACGCCGGCCTCGTAGTCGTTGCGGCGCACGAACTCGGCATAGGCCGCGTCCAGCACCAGCAGCACGTTCGCCGGCAGGCCGGCATGCAGGCGCCGCACCTCGTCGAAGGGCAGGTAGGTGCCGGTCGGGTTGTTCGGGTTGGCGAGGAACACCAGCTTCGTGCGCGGCGTGACGGCGGCAAGCACGGCGTCGACGTCGACGCGCTCGTCCTTTTCCCTGGCCACCACCGGTACGGCGCCCGCCGCCTTGGTGTAGATCGGATAGGCGAGGAAGCCGTGCTCGGTGTGGATGGCCTCGTCGCCGGCTTCCAGATAGATGTGCGCCAGCAGCGCCAGCGCCTCGTCGGACCCGTTGAAGCAGACGATGTTGGCGACGTTGAGCCCGTGCGCGTCGGCGATCGCCCGGCGCAGGCGCATGGCCGTGCCGTCCGGGTAGAGCGCGAGCGTCGCTGCCGCCTGGCGCGCCGCCTCGACCGCCTGCGGCGAGGGGCCGAGCGGGTTCTCGTTGGCCGACAGCTTGTGCAGCTTCACCCCGGCGGGCGCCGCACCCTTGCCCGGCACGTAGGCGTCGATCTCCATGATGCCCGCGCGCGGGCGGGGACGTGCCTGGTCTGTCGTCTTTTGCATGTCGTAGGGTCCGTCGAGAGGCTTGCGGGCAAGGCCGCTGCGGGAATACAGGCCATGGGCGGCGATGTCGAGAGCCTGCCATTGACGGCGCCCGGCGGCGGGCATAGATACGGGCGGCGTTCGTGGTGATTTGCCGGTCGGCTTGCAGCCACGTAAAAGAAGTCGCTAAAGGGGCCGCCGCAGACAAGTCCGCAGGGACCGGCCGCGATTTCGCCGCCGGTCTTTTTGTTCTGGAGCTTGTGCCATGCCGATCAAGATCCCCGATCAACTCCCCGCCCGGGAGGTGCTGGTGCGCGAGGGCGTGTCCGTGATGGACGAGCGCACGGCGCTGCGCCAGGACATCCGCCCGTTGCAGATCGGGCTGCTCAACCTGATGCCGAACAAGATCCGCACCGAAACGCAGATCGCGCGGCTGATCGGCGCCTCGCCGCTCCAGGTCGAGCTGACGCTGGTGCGCATCGGCAACCACAAGGCCAAGAACACGTCGGAGGAGCACCTCATCTCCTTCTACCGGACATGGGAGGAGGTCCGCCGGCGCAAGTTCGACGGCTTCATCGTCACCGGCGCGCCGATCGAGCTGCTGCCGTTCGAGGAGGTGACCTACTGGGACGAGCTGACGCGCATCTTCGACTGGACCACCAGCCACGTCCATTCCTCGTTCTTCATCTGCTGGGGGGCGATGGCGGCCGCCTGGCATTTCCACCGCGTTCCGAAATACACGCTGGCGAGCAAGGCGTTCGGCGTCTTTCGCCACAGGAACAACGCGCCCGCCTCGCCCTATCTGGCCGGCTTCTCGGACGATTTCGCCATCCCCGTGTCGCGCTGGACGGAAGTGCGCAGTGCCGACATCGCCCCCGGCTCGGGCCTCGACGTGCTGATGGAATCGGATGTGACCGGCCCCTGCCTGCTCGCCGAGGCCGTCGGCAACCGGCTCTATATGTTCAACCACATCGAATACGATTCCACCTCGCTCAAGGAGGAATACGACCGCGACGTCGCCGCCGGCACGCAAATCGCCGTGCCGCTGGGCTACTATCCCGACGACGACCCCTCGCGGAAGCCGCTCAATCGCTGGCGCTCGCACGCCCATCTGCTGTTCGGCAACTGGATCAACCAGGTCTACCAGACCACGCCCTACGAGCTGGAGGCGGTCGGCGAGGTTCCGCAAGCGCCGCGGTGAGCGGCGCGCGCCTGTACGCAGGAAAGGGCTTCCTGTAGGCTCGCCCGGCACCGGCACGAGCGAGGAGAACCAGACATGGCGCTGTCGCTGACAGCGGCCGAGCAGGCCATGCTCGGCGGCGAGGCTGGCCCGGCCACGGCCTTTTCCATGCGTATCCTGTGCGCCTTCGCCGAGACGGTGGGGGCCGACGAGCTCCTCGACATCAGCGGCGCGCATATCGACGGCTGCCTGCATCACGGCCAGGTCAGCCTCGACTTCGTCGAGCGGCTCGTCGCCGGCGGCGGCAGGGTCAGCGTGCCCACCACGCTGAACGTCGGCTCGATCGACCTCATCCACCCCGACATCATGCGCATGGACGCCGACGAGCAGGCGCCGGCAAGGCGGCTGATGCGGGCGCACGAGGAGCTCGGCTGCGTCTCCTCCTTCACCTGCGCGCCCTACCAGACGCTGTTCCGGCCGGCCTTCGGCGAGCAGATCGCCTGGGGCGAATCCAAC
>JBDHTK010000298.1:0-3357 GCA_039808625.1 Devosia sp.
CCTACCGCTCGCCGACGACCAACGCCATGCTGCGCGGCCGCAGCCGCAGCAGCGGCGTCGCCAAGAAGAGCCAGCATATGCTCGGCAAGGCGATGGACTTCTATATCCCCGGCGTGCCGCTCGCGAAGCTCCGCGCCATCGGGCTGCAGATGCAGGTGGGTGGCGTCGGCTTCTATCCCACGTCCGGCTCGCCCTTCGTCCACATGGACGTCGGCAACGTGCGCCACTGGCCGCGCATGAGCCGTCGAGAGCTTCTGGCGCTGTTCCCGAACGGCAATACGCTGCACGTACCCTCCGACGGCAAGCCGCTGCCCGGCTTCGAGCAGGCGCTGGCGGCCTACAACGCTCGCAAGGGCGCGGCGCCGGACGTCCAGTTGGCGAGCGCGGGCGCCTCCAGCAAGCGGCAGCGCGGCTTCCTCGCCTCGCTCTTCGGCGGCGGCGCCGACGAGGAGGAGGATGGCGGCGAGAGCGTGACCGTGGCGAGCGCCGCGCGGCCCGCAGCCCGCCAGGCGCAGCGGCCGACGCCTTCCGAGGCGCTGCCGGGCGTGGCGGGAAGCGCTGCTGCGGCGACCGCTCCGGAAGCTGCCCGTCCGGCGACGGCGAAGGAGCCCGAGCCGGTCGTCCAGACCATCATCGCCGCCCTGCCCAGCCGCATCGAGATGCGGCCGGTGGCGGCGCCCAGGCCCGACATCGGCCTCGGCGCGCCGGCTGCCGAGGCGAAGGCGACGGAAGTGGCGTTCAACGTGCCGGTCCCGACCCGGCGCCCGGACTATACGCCCGCGCCGAAGGTGATCGAGAGCACGGTGGTGGCGCAGGCTTCCGCCACGCATGGCGCCTCCGACATGATCGCGGCGCTGCTCGCGCGTGAAGGCGAGCGGCTGAAGCAGCAGGCGGACGACGGCACGCTGAAGGCCTTCACCGGCCCGCTGCCGAGCGCGCGCCCGGGCGATCTCGACCGGGCGGTGACGGTGGCGGCGCTGCCGACCGCGCGGCCTGCGCCGCAGCAGCCGCGGGCCGAACTGCTGCCGGAGCGCAACGGCGCGTTGCGCGCCGTGCCGGCGGTGCTGTCGGATAACGGCGTGAACGGCAAGGGCGCGCGCCTCGTGCGGGCGAGCACCGGCAAAGCGGCGCCCGCCGCCTCGCCGCGGCTTGCGCTTCTGTCGCGCGGCGAAGGCGCCGATCCGGCCGCGGCCATCGCCTCCGGCGTGCGCACGACGGAGAAGGGCGACCGGCTTGCGCGCCGGCAGGCGCGGCCGCAGCCGAAGGGCGTGGTGGTGCCGGTGGAGCCCGACATCGCCCGCTGGGCGTTGCAGAACGCGGCGCTGCCGCAGGCGATGCCGAAGCAGGACCCGACGCGCTATGCCTATAACGTGGTGAGCACGGCGCCGCGCGCCGTCTACACGGCCGGCTTCCAGCGCGGCGAGACTGCCGACGACGCCAACCGCTTCACCGGCAAGGCGGTGAACTTCCTGTCGGTCGCCAAGTTCGGCGAGGACTGAGAAGCCGCAGTATCTATTTCCGCGAAAGCGATGCCGCCTCGCGGGCGAGCGCGGTGACCGCCGCCCAGTCGCCCCGGCGCAGGAGCGCGTCGGGCGCGACCCACGAGCCGCCGACGCACACGACGTTGGGCAGGCCGAGATAATCCCCCGCATTGGCAAGCGAGATGCCGCCCGTCGGGCAGAAGCGCGTGCCGGCGAGCGGCGAGGCGATGGCCTTGAGGAACGGCGCGCCGCCCGATTGCTCGGCAGGGAAGAACTTCAGCACGGAATAGCCTTCCTCGCGCAGCGCCATGACCTCGCTCGCCGTCGCGGCGCCGGGCAGGAAGGGCACCTCGCTCGATGCCGCCGCGTCGATCAGCTCCTGCGTCGTGCCGGGGCTGACGATGAAGCGGGCGCCGGCATCGACGGCGCGGTCGTAGTCGCGGGCGTTGAGCACCGTGCCGGCGCCGACGACCGCCTCCGGCACCTCGTGGGCGACGAGGCGGATGGCGTCGATGGCGTCCGGCGTGCGCAGCGTGATCTCCACCGCGGGCAGGCCGCCGGCGGCGAGCGCGCGCGCCAGCGGCACCGCCTCGACCAGCCGGTCGATCTTCAGCACCGGGATGACGGGCTGCCCTTCGAGGACGGGCAGGAGCTGCGCGGTGTTCTGGGTCATGGAGGCAATCCGGAAAGGTCGGGCGTAGGGGCCGTGGACGCCGCATGGCCTAGCAGACGGAGGCCCCCAAGTCCATGAAGGGCTCAGCCGCCGACGAGGCGGCGAAGCCTGGCGAGCGTCGTCCGGAAAAGGCGGGTGAGCGGGCCGCCGGCCTCGAATTCGGCAGCGAGCGCCGCCAGCGTCAAGGGGCCGGCGATGCCGTCGGCCGCAAGGCCGTAGGCGGACTGGAACGCCTTCACCACGCGCTCGGTCGCCGGGCCGAAGAGGCCGTCGGCACGGGTGCCGTAGCCGAGCGCCATCAGCTTCGCCTGCAGGTCGCGCACCGCCTCGCCGCGTGCGCCCCTTGCGAGGAGCTGCGATTCCGGCGCGGGCGCCGCTCTGGCACCGGAATGGGCGCGCCAGGCGTCGGCGAGGCGCCGGTCATAGGCGTTGCGCGCATAGGCGGGGCCGTTATAGCCGCGCGCGAAGGCGGCCCAGTCGTGGCGCAGCAGCGCGGCGGAAAGCCCGGTCGCCTCGATGTAGCGCGCCATCAGCCGCACCTGCCCGGCAAGGCCCTCCCGCACGTCGGCGACGAGCGCCTCGACGTCGGCATAGCTCAGCAGGCGCCAGTGCGCGCCCATCACCTGGCCGATGCCCCAGGCGGTGGATTCGAGCGCCGCATCGCGGTCGATCGCCATCGCGCGGCGCAGCAGCGCCCACCGCGCCGCCTGCCCGGCCGGGTTCGCGACCGCGCCCGCCGCCGGCGCGGCGAGGCGCTCCGCGCGGGCGAGCGCCCGGTCGGAGGCGGAAAGGCGCCGGTCGAAATAATGGCCCTCGAAGCGGATCAGCGGCTCCTGCCGCCCTTCCACCAGCGCGAAGGCCGCGCCGCCGCTTTCCACCTCAGCGACCGCGAGCAGTGCCGCCGGCTCGATGCCGAGCGCCTCGGCCGCCGCGCCGATTTCCCTTGCCGTTTCGTCCGCAAACATCCGCGTCTCCGTCCATTGCGCGGCCGCCATTGTGGCCGGGCCGGGGCGGGTGTGGACAAGATTGGCGCCGCTTGCGCGGATTCGGGCACGAACATGCCACGAAAACGCTCCTTCCGCGTCATTGTAATGTCGCGGCAACACCCTACCTGCGCTCATGCAACAGCAGGAGCAAGGAGGCACCCATGGCCGAACGCAAGGGTTTGCTCGAGGACACGCTCGGGATCCAGATCCCCGGAAC
>JBDHTK010000299.1:0-3304 GCA_039808625.1 Devosia sp.
CGGAACAGCCGCCCCGTCTGGCCGGGCAGGAACGAAATCGGCACGAACACGGCGGCGAGGGTGAGCGTCGTCGCGATCACCGCGAAGAACACCTCCTGCGTGCCGAGCACCGCCGCGGCGCGCGGCCCGGCGCCCATGCCGCGGCGGCGCACGATGTTCTCGAGCACGACGATGGCGTCGTCCACGACGAGGCCGGTGGCCAGCACGATGGCGAGCAGCGTCAGGATGTTGATCGAAAAGCCGGCGAGATAGATGCCGGCAATCGTGCCGACCAGCGCCACCGGCATCGACACGGCGGGCACGATGGTCGCCCGCCAGTCCATGAGGAACAGGAAGATCACGCCGATCACGGTGACCACTGCGATGAGCATAGCGATCTCGACCTCGTGCAGCGCCCCGGCGATGAAGATCGAATCGTCGCTCGACACCCTGATGTCGACGCCGGGCGGCAGGGTCTGCTGCAGATCCGCCACGGCCTTGCGCACGCCCTCGGAGATGGCGACCGTGTTGGACTGCGCCTGCCGGACCACGCCGATGCCGATGCCCGACTTGCCGTCCGCGTTCAGCCCGCTGGAGGAAGAGGTGGGCCCGAACACCACGCTCGCCACGTCGCCCAGGCGCACCTTGTCGCGGATGGTGAGGTTCTCGAAATCGGCCGGCGTCGAGACCTCGGCCAGGGCGCGCACATTGATGTTCTGGTTGGCGCCGTTGATCGAGCCCGCCGCCGTGTCGAAGGCGATCGTCGCCAGCGCCTGGCGGACGTCGCCGACGGTGAGGCCCAGGCTCGCGAGCTTATGCTCGTCGACATCGATGGTGAAGACCTCGCTCTGCTGACCGTAGACCTGCACGTCGGCGACGCCGTTCACGGCCGCGATGCGCTCGATGATGGTGTTGTCGACGAGCGTCGAAAGCTCGTCGCGACTCATGTTCTCGGCGGTCACCGAGATCTGCAGGATCGCCTGCGCGTTCGAATCGGCCTTGATGATCACCGGCGCCTCGGCGCCGTCGGGGAAGCGGTTGACGAGGCGGCTCGTCGCGTCGCGCACGTCCGACGTGGCGTTGTCGAGATTGGTCCCCTCGGCAAAGGAGAGCGTGACGCGGCTCTGCCCGTAGGACGAGCTCGAGGAGATGCCGGTGACACCCTGCACGCGCGCCACGGCGCCTTCCACCGTCGCGGTGATCTCGCGGTCGACGGTCTCGGCCGCCGCGCCCCGGAAGCTCGTCGATACCGTCAGCACCGGCTGCTCGACCGAGGGCAGTTCGCGGACCTCGATGCCGAGGAAGGCGGCGAGGCCGGCGACGATGATGAGCGCGTTGATGACGACCGCCAGCACCGGCCGGCGCACGAACAGCGCCGCTATCTGGCCACCGCGTTCATTCTGGGAGGCGATCGACAGGGCGGGCTACTCCTCGAGCAGGCGCACGGCGATGCCGGGGCTCAGCTGCAGCACGCCCTGCGTCACGATCAGGTCACCGGGGGAGACGTCGCCCTTCACCAGCACGCCGTCGGAGTTGCGCTGCACGATCTCGACCATGGCGCGCTCGGCCTTGCCGGCGACGACCTTCCACACATAGGCCCCGGCATTGGCCCACTGGACCGCCAGCGGGTCGACGGCGGGGAAGGCCTGCCCGGCAAAGCTCATGCTGACCGAAAACGACATGCCGGGACGGATCGTCCCCTCGTCGTTGGGCAGCGTCGCCTGCACCTGCAAGGTACGGCTTTGCGGATCGATGCGGTTGTCGACGGCCGAGACGACGCCGTCGAAGGTGTCGCCCGGCAGCGCCACCGAGCTTGCCTTGACCGGCGCGCCCACCACGATCTGGCTCGCGTAACGCTCGGGCACCCAGTAGTTTATGAGAATCTGCGAGGAATCCTCGACGGTCGTGATGACCGTCTGCGCGGTGACGAGGTTGCCCGGCAGCACCTGGATCAGGCCGACGGTGCCGGCCACGGGCGTGCGGATGGTACGCTGGGCGAGCGCCATCTCGGCATTGCGCAGCTCGAGGCGCGCATTCTCCGCTGCGAGCTGGGCCGCCGAGAGCTGTACGCTCGACAGCGAATTGGCGTTGGCGAGGTTGGTGGCCCGTTCCAGCGCCGCGTCCGCATCCGCCGCGGCGAGCCTTGCGCGGTCGAGCGCGATCTGCTGCGCGCCGTCGTCGAGCGTGGCGATCTCGCGATTGGCCGGGACCTGCTCGCCGGGCTTCACCGCCACGGCGCGCAGCGTGCCGCCCGATGCCGAGGCGATGGTCACGGCGTTGATGGCGCTGCCCTCGCCCACGGCGGTGAGCCTGTCGTTGATCGTGCCTTCGCCGACCGGCACGGCGATCACCACGGCGCTGCGCCCGCCGGCTCCGCCCGGGCGCCCGCCGCCGGGTGCAGCCTGCGCCTGCGCCGGCCCTTGCCGCGGCTGCGCGGCGGACGGGGCGTCGGCGGTCAGCAGCGGCAAGGCGATCCCCGCCTGGGCGAGCAGCCGATTTGCCTCGGCATTGAAGAGGCCGGCGCCCGCCGCCGCAGCGGCGACGATCATGAGGGAAAGGAGCAGTTGCAGCCACGCCGGCGCCCCGCGGCGTGCCGGCGTGGCAGGAAGGGCCGTTGCCCGCGTGACGTCGAACTTCTGCTGTTCCAAGGCCCGGCCCAAGCGTTGCGCGCGAAGGTTACGCGCATCATCTTTGCGAGGCAACCGGACCCCCTTGCGGTCGCAGCTTTGTGAGCCGCCGCCCGCGACGGTGTCGCCCCGTCACTGTAGCGTTGCAAAGCGGGCACAGTCGGGGCGCCATCGTGCTGACCGGATCGTGATTGCCCGATTGTGGCCGCGTTAACCCTGAATGCGCTAGGAACCCATCGACGCGGGCCCGCATTTCAGAATCGGGCCTTTCAAGAGCATTCGAGTAGTAGATGACCGCAGACGTCTTTGTTCCTTCGCGCCGCAGCTTCCTGGCGGCGGGGGCCAGCCTTGCCGCCCTGTCGCTCGCCGGTTGCGCCACCTCGCGGCGGCTGACCATCGAGGAGGGGCCGCAGTTCTCGCAATATTACCTCAGCATGTACGGGCCTCTGCCCAACGAAAAATTCCCCGTGCCGGCGATCGATCTGACCAAGCTCGACCCCAACATGTTCCGCACCCAGGTGACGGACCCGACGGGCGAGGCGCCCGGCACCATCGTCGTCAACACCGGCGAGCGCCATCTCTATCTGGTGCTCGAAGGCGGCCAGGCGATCCGCTACGGCGTCGGCATCGGCCGCGAGGGCTTCGCCTGGTCGGGCCGCGCCAAGGTCGGGCGCAAGGCCGAGTGGCCGACCTGGACG
>JBDHTK010000300.1:0-3295 GCA_039808625.1 Devosia sp.
CCGCGCAACTTCTCCCATCACGGCTCGCCGGGCGCGTTTGCGCCCGTTGCATTTGAGGCTTCGCCATGAAGAAAGACATCCATCCCGACTACCACATGATCACCGTGGCGATGACCGACGGGACCACCTACGAGACCCGCTCCACCTATGGCAAGGCCGGCGACACGCTGCAGCTCGACATCGACTCCAAGACGCATCCGGCGTGGACGGGCGTGCAGGGCAATTTGCTCGATCGCGGCGGCCGTGTCAGCCGCTTCAAGGAAAAGTTCAAGGGTCTCGGCATCTGACGCCGGCGCCAGCCGCGACCGACGAGAGGCCCCGCTCCGGCGGGGCTTTTGCTTTTCAGCCCTGCAGCCGGCCGAAGGCGGCGCGCAGCCGGGCCAGCTGGTCGCCGATCGAGCCGTCCGCCACCGGCGGCGCCGCCTCGGCGATGCCGCCGCGCTCCAGCCGGTCGAATTGCTGGACGCGCTCGAACAGCCGGTCTCCCTGGGCGATGTAGGCCCTGAGCCGCGCCGGCAGCTCGGCATAGCCGGGGCCGCCGCGCTCGGCGGGGGTGGCGGAAAACTTGACCTTCTCCTTTTCCAGCCGGGCGTTTTCCGGCGTGAGCTCGCCCTCGTTGGCGGCGCGCTGCAAAAGCAGCCACGAGGCGAGCTGCATCAGGCGCGTGGTCAGCCGCATGGATTCGGTGGCGTAAACGAAGGCGGCCTCGCGGGCCAGCACGCGGCTTTCGGCGCGGCCCTCGCCGTCGAGATAGGCGGCCACGTCCTCGATCAGCGCCATGCCCTCGCGATAGAGCAGGGTGAAGCCGCCCGACGCGACGATGCGAGGACCGAGGGCGATGGCCGGCTTGTCTTCTGGGTTGTTCACGCGCTGTCCCTGGCCGCAAGACCTCAGGCCATCCAACATGGTCTACGTTGAGTTAGGCTTAATGACGGCGCGTCGGCGCACAGAAAAGCGCCGCCCGGCGGGCGGCCGGGCAAAAGAAAAGAGCCGTCGAATCGGCGGCTCTCGAGAGTTAACAGGGAGGCGTCAAACAGAGGGAGGAACCGCTCTGCAAAGTCCAAGATGGACAAGGGTGAAATTACACGGGACAGGTTAAGCGCGCGTTAACGCATAGCGCTTTCGTAACCTTGCCGAAGTGTGACCGGCGGCGCGCCGGCAAGCGCGCCGATGCCTTCACAAGCTCGGCGGCGCTCTCTATAAGGCGCGACCGAAAATCGGAAACCTGTCGGGGGTATGACCGCATGGCCGGCCATTCGCATGCCAAGAACATCATGCACCGCAAGGGCAAGAGCGATGCGGCGCGCTCCAAGGTCTTCTCCAAGCTGGCGCGCGAGATCACCGTCGCGGCCAAGCTCGGCGTTCCCGACCCGGCGTTCAACGCGCGGCTCCGGCTCGCCATCGCCACGGCGCGCGGGCAGTCCATGCCCAAGGACAATATCGACCGGGCGGTCAAGAAGGCGATGGGCTCGGACAGCGAGAGCTATGAGGAGATCCGCTACGAGGGCTACGGCCCGGGCGGTGTCGCCATCATCGTCGAGGCGCTGACCGACAACCGCAACCGCACGGCCTCCAATGTCCGGTCCACGTTCTCCAAGAATGGCGGAGCGCTGGGCGAGACGAACTCGGTGGGCTTCATGTTCGACCGGGTGGGCGAGATCTACTACCCGGCCAGCGTCGGCGATGCCGACAAGGTGATGGAAGCGGCCATTGAGGCGGGCGCCGAGGATGTCGAGTCGGACGAAGAGGGGCACACCATCTACACCGCCTACGAAGCCATGAACGAGGCCGTGGCGGCGCTGGAAAAGAGCCTGGGCGAGCCGGAATCGGCGAAATTCGTGTTCAAGCCGCAGAATTACGTGCCGGTCGATGCCGAAAAGGGCGCGACGCTGCTCAAGCTCATCGGCCTGCTCGAGGACGATGACGACGTGCAGGACGTCTATTCCAACTTCGAGATGAGCGACGAGGACCTGGCCCGCGTCGGTGCCTGACGCGGCGGCTCAGGCGGCGGCGACCAGCGTCAGCGGGCCGCGCCGGACCGGCGCGATGGCGGCGCAGTTGCGGCCCTGCTGCTTGGCCGCGTAGAGCTCGCGGTCGGCGAGGCGGAACAGCTCGGCATAGGGCAGGCTTTCGGCGAACACCGCGCCGCCGATGCTGACCGACAGGGCGTGCCGGGCGCCGCCGGGCGTGAACTCGGCGGCGTCGACCACGGCGCGGATGCGCTCGGCGACGCGCCGGGCCTCGGCCTCCGTGGCGCCGGGCAGGAAGATGCCGAACTCCTCGCCACCGAGCCGACCGACAAGGTCGCTGGCGCGCAGCATGGACGCGACGGCGCGCGCGATGGTGACCAGCGCCTCGTCGCCGCGGTCATGGCCGTAGCGGTCGTTGATCGCCTTGAAATTGTCGGCGTCGACGATGAGCAGCGCGCCGCCGCTCGGCTCCGGCGAAGTGTGCACTTTCTCCAGCCAGTTGCTGACCAGGGTGGAGAAGGCGAGCCGGTTCATCACCTGCGTCAGGCTGTCGGTGGAGGCGAGGATCGCCAGCTGGTGCTGGGCGATGGCAAGCTCGCGCAGCTTCATGGTGAAGAACAGCAGCACCGGCACGCAGAACAGGATCGGCAGGAGGAAATCGCTGAACAGGGCGCGCCGCCGGTTGGCCTCGCTCATGCCGGCGAAATTGAAGGAGTCCACGTAGAGCGTGATGGCGATGCACAGCAGCGTGCCGCCGGTCGTGACGCCGATCACGCGACCCCAGCCGCGCGCCGAAAAATCCATCCGCCAGCCGGCCAAGGCGCGCTCCTTCTTTCGTCGTACCGAGAGCCTCCTGATCTAGGTGGCAGCGTTTAGGATCGTCCCAGCATGGGCGGTGCAATTTTATCCATCCCCAGGCTTGTTTCCGGTTTGTTCACAAGGCGCTTGGTAGGTTCCGGGCGAGGGCCTATCCAGAGGGCATGGCGGGCATGGTGCGAATCATCGGTATCGATCCGGGGCTGCGGCGCTGCGGCTGGGGGATCGTCGAGAGCGAGGGCAACCGGCTGCGCTTCGTCGCCTGCGGCACGCTCACGCCGCGCGTCGACATGAGTCTCGCCGAGCGGCTGGCGCGGCTGCACGAAGGCCTGCGCGAGGTCATCGGCCTCTATCGCCCCGACGAGGCGGCGGTGGAGGAGACCTTCGTCAATGCCGGCGCCCGTTCGGCGCTGCAACTCGGGCAGGCGCGCGGCGTGGCGCTGATGACGCCGGCGGCGCTCGGCCTGCCGGTGGGGGAATATGCCGCCAATCTCGTCAAGAAATCGGTG
>JBDHTK010000301.1:0-3270 GCA_039808625.1 Devosia sp.
CCCCGAACTTCGGCCGCAAGTCGCTCAACGAGATCAAGGAAGTTCTCGCGCAGATGGGGCTCCATCTCGGCATGGACGTGCCCAACTGGCCGCCTGAGAACATCGACGATCTGGCCAAACGCTACGAAGACCATTACTAAGCCGCACGCCGTCGAGAGACGCCGTCGCCAGGGAGTATGAAATGCGCCACGGAAACGCGAACCGTAAGCTCAACCGCACCGCGAGCCACCGCAAGGCGATGTTCGCCAACATGTCCGCCGCGCTGATCAAGCACGAGCAGATCGTCACCACCCTGCCCAAGGCGAAGGAGCTGCGGCCCATCGTCGAGAAGCTGGTGACGCTCGGCAAGCGCGGCGACCTGCATGCCCGCCGCCAGGCCATCGCCCAGGTCCGCGACGAGGAGCAGGTCAGGAAGCTCTTCGGCACGCTCGGCCCGCGCTACAAGGACCGCAATGGCGGCTATATCCGCATCCTCAAGGCCGGCTATCGCTACGGCGACAACGCCCCGGTGGCGGTGATCGAGTTCGTCGACCGCGACGTCGACGCCAAGGGTCTCGATTCCGGCCCGGTGCAGGGCGGCGAGGAGACCGAAGCGGCCTGATCGCCGGCTTCGCTGGACAAGTTCATGGGCGTTCCGGGTTCCGGGACGCCTTTTTTGTGTCAAGAATCCTGAGTGTCTGTGTCATGTTAGATCATCCCGTGACTCAGCTTCGAGACCTTTGCGATGACCCTTTCCCGCCGCACCTTCACCCTGTCCACCCTGTCCACCCTGGCGCTCGGCCTTGGCGCGCTGGCCGGGCCGGCCCGGGCCGCGGGCGAGACGGCCAGCATCACCACCTCGCTGGGCACCTACGACATTCCGCGCGACCCGCAGCGCGTCGTCGCCATCGACTTCCGCCTCGATGTCGAGCCGGCGCTGGCGCTCGGCCTGCCGGTCGTCGGCTACGGCGTGCAGGAGGAGCGGCTGGACTGGGTCCCGCTGCCGGCCGATGCCGCCTATATCGGCGGGCCGCCCAGCCGCGAAGCCATTGTCGGGCTCGATCCCGACCTCATCGTGTGCACCGACATTCCCGGCAGCGAGTACTGGCCCATCGACCGGCTCGCGCCCATCGCCCCGACGCTGCCGGTGGACTATGAGCTGAGCTGGCAGGCCAACCTCACCCGCATGGGCGAATGGCTCGGCCGGGCCGACCGCGCCGCCGCCTTCATCGCCGACTACCAGGCGTCCGTCGATGCCGTCCGGGCCACCCACGCGGCCGCCCTTGCCGGCGGCAAGCTCGCCGCCATCTGGTACGAGCCCGACAGCAGCGAGGTGCAGGTGCTGCTCGGGGAGGGGACCAGCAACGTCACGCTGGCCGGCCAGGTGCTCGCCGATCTCGGCGGCACCACGGTCGCGCCCGAGGCGCTCGGCGAATACGGCGTCATCAGCATCGAGAACGCCGGCACGGTGCTGGCCGAAGTGGCCGGCTTCCTGCTCGATGCCAGCGAGCCGGCACGGCTCGAGGCGCTCGAAGCCAACCCCATCTGGCAGCGCCTGCCAGCCGTGGCGGCGGGCAGGATCTACCGCACGGCCGGCACGTTCTATGGGGGCGGCTACTCGGCCAGGCGCCTCGTCGGCGAATGGGCCAGGCTGCTGGCGCTGCTCGATTGATTGCTTGCCGGTGGCCGGCCGAGCCGGTAAGTGCCGCTCTCTGATCCCGTGACGGAGGCGACATGCCCGATCTCATCCTCGTGACCGGCGCGTCCGGCTATGTCGGCAAATGGTGCGTCGTGAAGCTCCTCGAGAAGGGGTTTCGCGTGCGCGGCACGGTGCGCAGCGCGTCCAAGGCCGCGCAGGTCCGCGATACCATAGAAAAGACCCTTGGCGCCGAGCCGGCCGGCCGGCTGGAACTGGTCGAGGCCGACATTCTCGATGATGCGGGCTGGCCCGCGGCGATGGCCGGGGTCGCTGCCGTGATGCACGTGGCCTCGGCCGTGCGCGCCGACGAGCCGCGCGATTCGAGCCTCGTCATCCGTCCCGCCGTCGAAGGCACCGAGCGCGTGCTGCGCTTTGCGGACGAGGCCGGCATCAAGCGCGTGATCCTCACCTCGTCGATCGCCACGGTGGGCTACGGGCACGGCCACACGACCGGCCGGCGCGTCTATACCGAGGCGGATTTCACCAATCTCGACAACATGCGCTGGACCTGGGCCTACTGCATCGGCAAGACGCGCGCCGAGCAGGCGGCCTGGGCCTTTGCGAAGGCGCACGGGCTGGAGCTCACGACCATCCATCCGGGCGCCATCATCGGCCCGGCGCTCGACGACGACGCCAGCGTCTCCATGCAGATGGTGACCGGCCTGCTCAACGGCGAAACCCCGGCGCTGCCTTCCAACGGCTACGCCATCGTCGACGTGCGCGACGTCGCCGACATGCACGTCGCGGCGCTCGAAAACCGTGAGACGATCGGCAAGAGATACCTGGCGACGGCCGAATATACGCCGTTTCCGAAGGTCGCCGACATTTTGCGCGAGGCCTATCCGGAGCGCGTCATCACGCGGCGCGCGGTACCCGACTGGCTCATCAAGCTCATCGCCCGCTTCGGCGGGCCGGCGCGCCAGATCATCAACGACATCGGCAATGAAAAGATCTTCGATGGCTCGCGCGGCGAGGCGCTGCTCGGCCACCCCTACATCAACGCCCGCCAGTCGATCCTCGACACGGCGGAAAGCGCGCTGAATCTGGGCCTCGTGAAGTAGTCAGCCGGCGAGGGCAGGGCGCAGCGCGGCGGCGCCCACCGGCTCGGCGAACAGGTCGTATTCATCGGAGCCGGTGACCAGCACCGCGAGCTTGTCACCGGGCTTGATGCCGGCGGCGTGCTCGATGATGACCTGCCCGTCGATGTCCGGCGCGTCCCATTTCGAGCGGGCGATGGCGCGGCCCTCGGCCGGGCGGACGTCATCGACCAGCACCTCTATGGTGCGGCCCACCTTCTGTGCCAGCCGGGCCGTGGAGACGTCCTGCGCCACCTCCATGAGGCGACCGAAGCGCTCTTCCTTGACCTCGTCGGGCACGGCGCCCTCGAGATCGTTGGCCGGCGCGCCGGCAACCGGCTCGTACTTGAAGCAGCCGGCGCGGTCGATCCCCGCCTCCTCGAGCCAGTCGAGCAGGAACTCGAACTCCTCCTCGGTCTCGCCGGGGAAGCCGACGATGAAGTTGGAGCGGATGGCGAGGTCGGGGCAGATGGCGCGCCATGCCTTGATGCGGTCGAGCGTCTTCACCTGGTTGGC
>JBDHTK010000302.1:0-3237 GCA_039808625.1 Devosia sp.
GCCTCGCGCAGCACCTCGGGCACCTCGCCCTCGACGATCTTGCGCGCCAGCCCCTCGGCGATGGCGGTCTTGCCGACGCCGGCGTCGCCGACATAGATCGGGTTGTTCTTGGACCGCCGGCACAGCACCTGGATGGTGCGGCGCAGCTCGGCGTCGCGGCCGATCAGCGGGTCGATCTTGCCGGCCTTGGCCTTCTCGTTGAGGTTGACGCAGAAATCGGCGAGCGCCGACGACTGGCCGTTGCCCTGGCGCTGGCCCTCCTCGGCGCGGCCCGCCTGCCCGTCCTCGGCGCCGCGCACCGGGCGGCTCTCGTTGGGCCCGGACTTGGTGATGCCGTGGGCGATGAAATTGACCGCGTCGAGCCGCGACATGTCCTGCTGCTCGAGGAAATAGGCGGCGTGGCTCTCGCGCTCGGCGAAGATCGCGACCAGCACATTGGCACCCGTCACCTCCTCCTTGCCCGAGGACTGCACATGGATCACGGCGCGCTGGATGACGCGCTGGAAGGCGGCGGTCGGCCGCGCGTCCTGCCCGGAGGGCACGACGAGGCTGTCGAGCTCCTCGTTGATGAAGTCCTCGAGGTCGCCCTTCAGCGCCTCGATGTCCACGTCGCAGCCGGTGAGCACGGCGATGGTGTCACGGTCGTCGGTCAGCGCCAGCAGCAGGTGCTCGAGGGTCGCGAATTCATGGGCGCGCTCGCGGGCGAGGTTCATCGCCTGATGGAGAGCCTTTTCCAGTCCGCGGGAGAAAGAAGGCATGTGGGTGGTTCCTATTGCTTTTCCATCACGCATTGCAGCGGATGCTGGTTCTTGCGTGCCGTGTCCATGACGCGCGTGACCTTCGTCTCGGCCACCTCGTATGGATAGACTCCACATTCACCCACCCCCTTCTGGTGAACGTGGAACATGATGCGCGTCGCCTCCTCGCGAGTCTTGTTGAAGACGTCCTGAAGGACGAGCACGACGAATTCCATCGGCGTGTAGTCGTCGTTGAGCAGCAGCACCCGGTAGAGGCTGGGCCGCTGCGTGCGCGCCTTGCTCCTGGGCCTCACGATGGTGTCGGTGCCCGATTTCGAGCCGCCGCCATCCTGCTTGCGCCGGTCGTCGCCGGCGGCGCGCAGCGCGGCAGCCAGGCCGGTGCGAGGCAGGGCACGACGAACGGAACGGTGGGCAGGCGAAGCGAAACGGCGCAGCATGGTGAAGCCATTATGTAGGTAAAACCCGGGCGCTGTTAAGAGGCCGCGTCGCACGACCCCGCGAGCAGCCAAAACCCCCGGATTGCCGCGCCTTTCAGCCTGGCTGCAATTGTCGGCGCATTTTACGGAATGGTAACGGCGCGCCCCTATTCTGCCGCATCTGCAGGAGATGGCGCGGCTGTTTTGGGGAAGTCGCGCCACACCCTCGACAAGTCGCCAAGGAGGGCCAGAAGGCCCCATTGTTTGGAGTACCGGGGTTGGCTTCCCATAGGGTCTTGAAGTTCGCGCGCCAGTCCCTGTGGCGCGCATTCGCAGCAATCATCGTCAGCGCCTTCGTCCTCATGCCGGGCATCAGCGCCGCCGCGGCCGTGCCGCGCGCCTATGCCGGCATCGTCGTCGACGCCAAGTCGGGCGCGACCCTCTACGAGAGCGACGCCGACGCCTATCGCTATCCGGCCTCCGTCACCAAGGTGATGACGCTCTACGTCCTGTTCCAGGAGCTGGCCGCCGGCAACGTCAAGCTCTCCGACAAGATGACGGTGTCCAAGCACGCGGCCGCCGCGGTGCCGACCAAGCTCGGGCTCAAGGCCGGCTCGACCATCACCGTCGAGAACGCCATCAAGTCGCTGGTGACGCTGAGCGCCAACGACATGGCGCGGGTCATCGCCGAACATGTCAGCGGCTCGGAATCCGCCTTCGCCAAGCGCATGACCTCCACTGCCAAGGCCCTGGGCATGACGCGCACCACCTATGCCAACGCCTCGGGCCTGCCCGACAGCCGGCAGATCACGACGGTGCGCGACCAGGCCGTCCTGGCGCAGGCGATCTACGAGCACTTCCCCAAATATTACGAGTTCTTCCAGACGCCGAGCTTCAGCTACGGCAAGCGCACCTACCGCAACCACAACAACCTGCTCGGCAAGAACGGCGTCGACGGCATCAAGACCGGCTACATCAATGCCGCCGGCTACAACCTGATGACCGCCGCCCGCACCAACGGGCGGCATCTCGTGGTCATCGCCTTCGGCTTCGACAAGGCCGCCACGCGCGACGCCAAGGTCCGTGATCTCGTCCAAAAATACCTGCCCAAGGCGCGCTCCGGCGGCTATCTGCAGGCCGCCATGATCCCCGAGCCGGGCCGCAAGGCGACTTCCAAGGCCGCCGTGCAGGTGGCCTCGGTGCCCGTGCCGATGCCGCTGCCGGCGTTCCGCGAGGCCGACGTCCTCGTCGCCGAAGCGCCGGCCTTTCCCGAGATGGGCGTGGGCGACGTCGACTCGACCGTGAGCACCGCTGCGCTGGCGCCCGTACCAGTGCCGCTGCCGCTCGGTCTCGAGGCGGCCGTGCCGGCCGTCGCGGCGGTCGAGCAGGCCGCCCCCTCGCCCGGCCGCGCCACCATCGACCAGGTGATCGGCGCCTTCACCAACGCCTATCTCGGCGCCCCGCCGGCGCCGCTCGGCGTCACCCGCCCGTCCGCCCCCATCGTGCCGCCGGTCGGCATCGGCGACGATGGCGCGCCCATCGACCTCATGACCTCGGGCAGCGTGCAGCAGGTGGCCGAAGTGGCGCCCGCCGCCGCCGCGCCGCAGGCGATGCCCGCCGCCCTGCCGCAGGGCTGGGTGGTGCAGATCGGCGCGGCGCCCTCCGAGGGCGGCGCCAGCTCGCTGCTCAGCGACGCCGCCGGCAGGGTGCGCACGCTGGCCGGCTACGCGCCGTTCATCGAGCGCTTCGACAAGGACGGCCAGACCTTCTTCCGCGCGCGCTTCGGCGGCTTCGCCGGCCAGGATGCGGCGGCGGACATGTGCAAGCAGCTCAAGCAGGTCAAGATGAGCTGTCTCGCGATGCAGAGCTGAGGCCCTGCACGACGAGCCAGCCGAACCGGGAAGCGCGTTTGTGGCGTGTGTATGGAGTAGCCCAAATGAGCGAGACTTCGAGCCTCACGGAACTGGCCCGCTTCGTCGGCCGGTCGGGGCTTGTCGGTGAGGATGCGGCGACCAGCCGCCGCGCCGTCAACGACATCGCCGCCCACCTCACGCGCCGCCCGC
>JBDHTK010000303.1:0-3236 GCA_039808625.1 Devosia sp.
AGGGCGTCGCCGCCGTCGCCGCCATCAGCGAGGAGATCGCCGACGAGGCGCTCGACCTGATCGAGGTCGAATACGAGCCCTTGCCGGCCGTCTTCGAGCCGGAGGACGCCGCCCTGCCGGGCGCGCCGCTCATCCACGACGTCGGCCCGGGCGGCAACCTGGTGCTCGATCCGGTGCGCGTCAACCGCGGCGACATCGAGGCGGGCTTCGCCGAGGCCGATTTCGTGCTGGAAGGCACCTTCTCCGGCGGCCGGCCGCATCCGGCCTATATGGAGCCGAATGTCTGCATCGCCGACTGGGACGGCACGAACAAGCTGACCTTCTGGATCTCCACCCAGACCTCCTTCATGGTGCGCGGCATCCTCGCCGAGGTGCTCGGCCTGCCGCTGACCAAGGTCCGCGTGCTGGTCGACCACATGGGCGGCGGCTTCGGCGCCAAGCAGGACTGCTTCCAGCACGAGTTCCTCTGCGCGCTTCTGGCCAAGGAGACGCGCCGGCCGGTGAAGATGGAATTCACCCGCCGCGAGACCTTCGTGGCCGGCCGTTCGCGCCATCCCTGCAAGGTCTGGCTGAAGCAGGGCTTCAAGAACGACGGCACGCTGGTCGCGCGCGACATGAAGCTCGTCTACGATTCGGGCGCCTACGGTTCGCACGGCCCGGGCGTCACCATCGTCGGCACCAATGCCGCGACCTCGCTCTATCGCTGCGAGAACGTGCGGCTGGAAGGCCGCTGCCTTTACACCAACACGCCGATCAACGGCGCGTTCCGCGGCTACGGCGTGGTGCAGAGCTACTATGCGCTCGACATCCAGATGGACGAGGCGGCCGAGCGGCTCGGCATGGACCCGGCCGAACTGAAGCTGAAGAACGTGGTGCGCGAGGGCGACATCGCGCCGTCCGGCCACCCGATCGTCGGCCACGGCCTGGAGATCTGCCTCCAGCACGGCCTCGACGTCCTCGACTGGAAGTCGATCCGCAACCGCGACCGCACGCCGGACCCGAAGCGCCCGCATATCCGCAAGGGCTGGGGCATCGGCTGCGAGATGCACGGCTCCTCGGCCTATCCGGGCATCAAGGAGCAGGGCAACGCCACCGTGAAGGTCAACGAGGACGGCACCGTCACGCTGCTGACCGGCGCCGCCGGCCTCGGCACCGGCGCGCATACCGCGCTGGCGCAGATCGTCGCGGAAGAGCTCGGCGTGCGCTTCGAGGACGTCGGCACCATCCACGGCGACACGGACGTCGTGCCGTGGGACATCGGCGCCTTCGCCAGCCACACGACCTATCTCGTCGGCAGCGCCGCCAAGATCGCCGCCGGCAAGGTGCGTGCCGAGGTCCTCGAGCGCGCCGCGATGAAGCTGCAGGTCAAGGCCGAGGAACTCGACCTTTCCGAAGGCCGGGTCTTCGTCACCGCCGATCCGGGCCGCTTCATGACGGTCGCCGAGGCGATGGGTCCCTCCAAGGGCATCCCCGCCGCCAACATCGTCGGCAACGGCACCTATGAGCCCACCAAGTCCTATTCCTTCGCCGTGCACTTCACGGAAGTCGAGGTCGACACGGAATCGGGCATTGTCGAGGTCAAGCGCGTCGTGCCGGTGCACGATATCGGCAAGGTCATCCACCCGATCGCCGCGCAGGGCCAGATCGAGGGCGGCATCCAGCAGGGCATCGGTCACACGCTGACCGAGGACTACGTCATCGACAAGACGAACGGCCGCTCGCTCAATGCCGGCCTCGTCGACTACAAGATGCCGCTGTCCATGGACATGCCGGATATCGAGACTATTATCCTGGAAGCCGCACCCGATCCGGGCGGCCCCTGGGGCGCCAAGGGCGTCGGCGAGGACCCGATCATCGCGATCGGCCCCTCCATCGCCAACGCCATCCATGACGCCATCGGGGTGCGGTTCCACCACTATCCGATTACTCCGGAAAATATTCTGGATGCCTTGAGGGAGAAGGGCGAATGAATATGCATATCGATGCTGCGGGCCAGCAGAAACTCCCGATCACGATCCTCACGGGCTTCCTGGGATCGGGCAAGACGACGCTGCTCAACTACATCCTCACCGAACGCCACGGCCACCGCATCGCCGTCATCGAGAACGAATACGGCGAGGTGGACGTCGACAGCGACCTGGTGCTCGCCTCGGACGAAGAAATCTTCCAGATGCAGAACGGCTGCATCTGCTGCTTCGTCGACGTGCGCAACGACCTGATCGACGTGATGAAGAAGCTGCTCAGCCACAAGGACAAGTTCGACCACATCATCGTCGAGACCTCCGGCCTTGCGGACCCGACGCCCGTCGCCACCGCCTTCTTCGTCGACCGCAACGTCGCCGACGAAGTCGAGCTCGACGCCGTGGTGACGCTGGTCGACGCCATGCATATCGACCAGCACCTCTACGACCCGGTGCTCGACGGCAGCGACAACCAGGCGGTCAACCAGATCGTCGCGGCCGACCGCATCCTCGTCAACAAGGTCGACCTTGCCGACGAGGCGTCGCTCGATTCGCTCGAGGAATCGCTGCGCAAGCTGAACCAGACCGCGCCGATCCTGCGCTCGACCTACGGCAAGGTGGACCTGTCCAACATTCTCGGCGTCAAGGGTTTCCGCCCGTCCTACGTGCGCGAGCGCGCGGAGATCCTCGATATCGACATGGACGACGACCACGACGCCTACGGCCATCACGACCATGACCACGGGCACGACCACGACTGCCAGGGCGCGGCCTGCGATCATCCCGGCCACGATCACGGCCATGATCACCAGCAGACCTCGGCGCTGCGCCCGCACAGCCACGACGCGACGGTGAAGTCGCATTCCTTCGTCTATCCCGAGCCCTTCGACGGCGAGAAGCTCGGCGCCTTCCTCAAGGACTATCTCGGCGAGCACGGCGACGACATCTTCCGCACCAAGGGCATCGTCTCGGTGGCCGGCGATAACCGGTTCTTCGTGCTCCAGGCGGTGCACAAGCTGGTCGATTTCCGCCCGGACCACGCCTGGGGCGAGGACACGCCGAAGTCGAAGTTCGTCTTCATCGGCCGCAATCTCGACCGTGACGGCATCGACAGAAACTTGCGCGCATGCCTGGCAGCCTAGCGACGCTTCTCCCGTCGCTACCTGCCTGCTCAAGCTCTTCTGTCCGAACCGCCCGCGCACCCTCCAGCGCGCGGGCGGCCATTGGCGTTTTTCAGAAAATATTCTTTAAAAAACAATATCTTAGATTGATTAT
>JBDHTK010000304.1:0-3224 GCA_039808625.1 Devosia sp.
TGTTCGGAGGCATCGTCGCGTCCTGGCTGTTCCTGCCGGCGCTGGTCGTGCTGCCGATGAGCCTCAACGCCACCAACCGCCTGTCGGTCTGGCCGCCGCAGCAGTCGCTCCGCCTCTATGAATCGTTCTTCACGAATCCCGTCTGGTACGGCTCGGCGCTGCGCTCGATCGGCGTCGCGCTTGCCGTCAGCGTCATCGCAACCATTCTCGGCACGACCGCGTCGCTGGCGATCGACCGCGGCTTCACCAAGGCCCGCGGCGTGATGGGCGCGCTGCTGCTCGCGCCGCTGATCCTGCCGATCGTCGTCGCCGCCGTGGCGTCGTATCTCGTCTATCTGCGCTGGGGCCTCGTCGGCACGCCGCAGGGCATGATCGCCGCCCATGTCTGCATCGCCATCCCGTTCGTGGTCGTGCCGGTGCTCGCCTCCCTGCAGAGCGTCGAGCGCCGGCTCGAATTTGCGGCCCAGAGCCTCGGTGCGACCCCCCTCCAGTCGCTCTATCTCGTGACGCTGCCGCTCATTCGCAGCGCCGTGCTCGTCGGCTTTTTCCTCGCGTTCATGACCTCGTTCGACGAGGTCGTCCTTTCCTTGTTCCTCACGGGTCCAGGCATGACGACGTTGCCCATTCAGATGTACTCGGCGCTGGTCGAGATCACCGATCCCACCATCGCCGCCGCCGCCTCCGTGGTGCTGCTCTTCACCTTCGTCACCATCGCCTTTGTCGGCGTGGGCCGCCTCGCGCGCGCCCGCGCAATCTCGACCGACACGGCGCCGGTGCGGGCCAGCGAGCGGAGCTGATGGCCATGTCCGGAACCGGCACATCCGCACAGCACCGGCAGGTCGCGCTCGAGCTGCGTCACCTGCACAAGAATTTCGGCTCGGTCGCCGCCGTCGACGACGTCAACCTCGTCACCAAGCCGGGCGAGTTCGTGACGCTGCTCGGCCCGAGCGGCTCGGGCAAGACGACGACGCTCAACCTCATCGCGGGCTTCCTGAAGGCGACGCAAGGCGAAATCCTCGTCGACGGGCGCGATCTGGCCGATCTGCCAGCGCATCAGCGCAATATCGGCGTGGTGTTCCAGAACTACCTGCTGTTCCCGCATATGACGGCGTTCGAGAACATCGCCTTTCCGCTGCGCCGCCGCCGGCGCCCCGCCGACCGGATCAAGGCCGAGGTGGGCGCTGCGCTGGATCTGGTGGGCCTGTCCGGCCTCGGCCATCGCTTCCCCTCCGAACTGTCCGGCGGGCAACAGCAGCGCGTGGCGGTGGCCCGCGCCCTTGTCTTCGGCCCGCCGCTGCTGCTGATGGACGAGCCGCTGGGGGCGCTGGACCGCAACCTGCGCGAGGACCTGCAGCACGAAATCAAGCGCATCCACCGCGAGCTCGGCACCACCTTCGTCTATGTGACGCACGACCAGCACGAAGCCCTGGCCCTGTCGGATCGCATCGCCGTATTCCGCAGCGGCCGCATCGAGCAACTGGGCACGCCGACCGAAATCTACGACCGGCCCAGGACGGTCTTCGCCGCCCGCTTCATGGGCGATTCCAACATCTTCGAGGGCGCGCTGGAGCAGGACGGCGAGACGGCCACGCTGGTCACCCCCGCGTTCCGCATCCGGCTGCCCAGGACCGACGGCCCGCGCGCCAGGGCTTCGGTGCTGGTCCGGCCCGAGAAGATCGCGCTCGGGACGGCGCCGATGGCGGCGAATGCGATAGCCGGCCAGCTCACCGACAAGATCTACCTCGGTGCCGAGAACCGGCTCTCGGTCGAGATTGCCGGCCACGGCGCCGTCATCGTCACCAGTCCGGCCCATCTCAGCAATGGCTGGGAGCGCGGCAGCGCCGTAACCATCTCGTGGGGCCTCGAGGACTGCGTGCTGCTCAGCGACGGCGACAAAGGAGCGGCAGGATGACGGGGACCGCTGGGGAACTGCGGCCCGCCGCCGCGGCGCGTCATGAAGTTGCCTACGGCATGCGCATCGACTGGAACGTGCCCATCGTCATGGACGACGGCGTCACGCTGCGCGCCGACGTGTTCCGCCCCGACGACGACGGCCGCCATCCGGTCATCCTGTGCGCCGGCCCCTACGGCAAGGGCCTGCATTTCGCCGACGGCTTCGGCAGCGCCTGGCGGCGCATGACGGCGGCCTATCCCGAAATCGTCGAAGGCACGTCCAGCAAGTACCAGGTGTGGGAAGCCGTCGATCCCGAAAAGTGGGTGCCGGACGGCTATGTGTGCATCCGCATCGACTCGCGCGGCGCCGGCCAGTCGGAAGGCTTCCTGGATGTCTTTTCCGAGCGCGAGGCCCGCGATCTCCATCAGTGCGTCGAATGGGCGGGCACGCAGCCCTGGAGCAGCGGCAAGGTCGGCACCAGCGGCATTTCCTACCATGCGACGGCGGGCTGGTTCGTCGGCGCCCTGCGCCCGCCGCACCTGGCCGCCGTCTGCGCCTGGGAAGGCTTCGTCGACTATTATCGCGAATGTGCCCGGCACGGCGGCATGCTCTGCGATTTCCTCGAGAACTGGTATCCGCGCCAGGTGACGCGCGTGCAGTACGGGCTGGGCGAGCGCGGGCCGCGCAGCCGCATCAGCGGCGAGCCGGTCTGCGGCGGGGCGATGAGCGACGACGAGCTCGCCGCCAACCGCGCCGACATCAAGGCGCTGATCGCCGGCCATCCGCTTCTCGATGCCGCCTACGCGGGCCGTATCCCCGATGTGCGGCAGATGACCGTGCCGGTGCTTTCGGCCGGAAACTGGGGCGGCAACTGCCTGCATCTGCGCGGCAACCTGGACGGCTTCACCGACGCGCAGTCGCCGCAGAAATGGCTGGAAGTGCATGGCGACACGCATTTCTCGCTGTTCTATGCGAATTATGGACTGGCGCTCCAGAAGCAGTTCTTCGGCCATTTCCTCAAGGGCGAGGACAATGGCTGGGCCGAGCGGCCGCGCGTCATGCTCAATATCCGCCGGCCGGGCGAGCGCTTCACGCTGCGCTACGAGAACGAATGGCCGCTGCAGCGGACGCAGTGGACGACGTTCTATCTGGGGGCGGAGGGCATGACGCTGGGCACCGACGAGCCCGGGGACGAGGCCCGGCTCGGCTATTCGGCCGTCGACGGCGCGTTGCAGTTCTTCTCGGCGCCGCTGGCGGCCGAGACCGAGATCACCGGTCCCATCGCGCTGACGCTGTGGGTATCGTCCAGCACGCGCGACGCCGACCTGTT
>JBDHTK010000305.1:0-3222 GCA_039808625.1 Devosia sp.
GAGCTGCTCGCCGCCCCCGAACGCATCGAGGTGGTCGAGGCCGGCCCGCATCGCGCCGCGCTGCGGCTCGTCAGGCGTTTCCGCGCCTCGACCGTCACCCAGACCTACGCCCTCGCCGCCAATGGCGTGCGCCTCGACATTGAAACGACGCTCGACTGGCACGATCGGCGCGTCTTCCTGCGCACCCTGACGCCGGTCGCCGTGCGCGCCGAGCGTGCCACCTTCGAATGCGCCCACGGCGTCGTGACGCGCCCCACCCATGCCAATACGAGTTGGGACCAGGCGATGTTCGAGGCGGTGGCGCACCGCTTCGTCGATCTCGGCGAGCCCGGCTTCGGCGTGGCCCTGCTCAACACCGCCAAATACGGCCACTCCGTGCGCGCCAACGTGCTCGGCCTGAGCCTGTTGCGCGCCCCCGTCTACCCCGACCCGCTGGCCGACGAGGGCACGCAAAGCTTCACCTACGCCCTGCTGCCGCACGACGGGGCCTGGCACGAGGGCGGCGTGCGCGAAGCGGCCGAGGCGCTCAATCAGCCCCTGTTGACGCGCCCCGTCGCCGGCCTCGCCGAGGGCCTCCATACGCCGCTCGCCGTGACCGGCATTCCCGCGGCCCTTTCCGGGCTGAAGCCGGCCGAGGACGGCAACGGGCTGGTGCTGCGCGTCTACGAGCCGGCCGGCCGGCGCGGCGCCTGCGTGCCCCATGTGCCCGGCTGGCAGGCCGCCCCGGTGACGCTCATGGAGGAGCCGCAGCAGCGCATGGCCGGCGCCGACCTCATGCCCTTCGAGGTGCGCAGCTGGCGGCTCACGCGCCGCTAGGCGAGCCGCCTGCGCTTCAGCTCGTCCGCCAGCGGTGCAGGCCGTTCGATCCGGCTCGCGATGCGGACCACTGTGCCCGTCCGGCTCGCCGTCTCGAACGCCTCCATCACCTCGAGCACATGCAGCGCCAGCGCGCCGCTCGCCCGGTGCGGCCGGCCGGCGAGGATGGCATGCGCCATCTCCGCCACGCCCAGCGAGCGGTAATTGGCATCGGCATAGGCCGCCCTCACCGGAACGTCGGTCCACTCCGTCGCACGCGGCGCGGCGATCGTGACCGGCCCGCCGAACATGTTGGGGTCGGGTACCTGCATGGCGCCGTCGCTGCCATAGAGCTCGATGGGCGCGTGCCCGTGCCGCGCCACGTCGAAGCTCAGCGTCACCGTCACCAGCGCCCCCGACGCGAAGCGCAGCGTGCCGGTGACATGCGTTGCCACCCGGACGGCCATCATCTCCCCGCGCTTCGGTTCCGAGCGGATCGGCCGGCGCTTGCGCGGCCGCGCGCTCATCGCCTGCACCGCCCGGACCGGCCCCAGCAGGTTGACGAGGGCGGTGATGTAGTAGGGCCCCATGTCGAGCATGGGGCCGCCGCCGATGTCGTAGTAGAAGGCCGGGTCGGGGTGCCAGTATTCGTGGCCCGCAACGCCGAAGAACACGGTTCCGCCGATGATCGTGCCGAGCCGGCCGCCATCGACCACCGCCCGTGCCGTCTGCTGCCCGCCGCCGAGGAACGTGTCGGGCGCCGAGCCGACGCGCACGCCGCGCCGCCGCGCCGCGGCAACGAGCGTCCTGCCCTCGGCCAGCGTGATCCCCAGCGGCTTTTCGCCATAGATGTGCTTGCCCGCCGCGACGGCCTCCAGCCCCACCGCCACATGGGCGCGCGGACTGGTGAGGTTGACGATGATCGCCACCTCCGGGTCGGCCAGCAGCGCGGCGACGCGGTGCGCCGGAACGCCGAATTCGGCCGCCCGCGCTGCCGCCGCCTCGGGCCTCACATCGGCGACACCGCGGATGTCGAGCACCGGAAAGGCCCGCATGGCGCGCAGATACTGGCTCGCAATATTGCCTGCCCCGATGATCCCCACGCCCAGCCTTTGCCGCGCCGCCATGTCGTCCCCCTGGAATTGCCGTGGGCGCTTCGCCCCGGGCCATGATTGCGTGCGCGCCCCTGCGCTGCAAAGCCCGATTCCGTGCTAGAAGCCGCCATGCCGCCGCTTCCCCCGACCTTCGCCTATCGCCCGCCGCCCGGCCTCGACATCGTCCATGCCGACGCGCGCCTTGTCCTCTGCAACAAGCCGAGCGGGCTCCTCACCGTCGCCGGCAAGGACCCGTCGCTCGCCGACTGCCTCGAGGCGCGGGTGCAGGCGCGCTACCCCGACCGCCCCCACGCCAAGGTGGTGCACCGGCTCGACAAGGACACGTCGGGGCTGCTGCTGCTGGCGCTCGACAAGCCGGCGCTCGGCTTCCTCGGCACGCAGTTCGAGCAGCGCCGCATCGAGAAATACTACATCGCCCGCGTCTGGGGCGAGCTGGCCGACGACGCCGGCCTCATCGACCTGCCGCTCGCCACCGACTGGGAGAACAAGCCGCGCCAGCGCGTCGACCACGCGCGCGGCCGGCCGAGCCAGACGCGCTACGAGGTGCTGGCCCGCGAGGCCGGCACGACGCGCCTGAGGCTCATCCCGCTCACCGGCCGCACGCATCAGCTGCGCGTCCACCTGCTGGCGCTCGGCCACCCCATCCTGGGCGACAGCTTCTATGCCGAGGGGGCGGCCCTGGCCGCCGCCGACCGGCTGCAGCTGCACGCCGAAATGCTCGGCTTCGCCCATCCCGACGATGGCCGCCCGCTGCGCTTCGTCGCGCCCGCGCCCTTCTGAGCCGGTCGGGTCCGCCACAATCTCTCCCCGAAATGACCAAGCCGGGGCCGCAACCGGCCCCTAGCATGGGCGGCGTGGGCTCAGCTTCAGGAGACACGAGCATGCACGACACCGCCGCGCAGACCCCCGAACTTGTCGATTCCCTGGCCGAGGGCATCGCCGCCGTGATCGCGGCCGGCGAGGAGCTTGCGACCGCGGGGGAGACGCCCGGGGACCTGGCCGACCTCTTCCTCGGGGAGCTCAACCGGCTATGGGCCGAGCCGCTGCCCGAGCTGGGCCCGCCGGCGCCCGCGGCGCGCGACTGACACCCTGCGCTTGCGCTCATTGCCGGCCTCGCGTATGCGTTTTCCCACGCACCCGTAGCTCAGCTGGATAGAGCGTTGCCCTCCGAAGGCAAAGGCCGGACGTTCGAATCGTCTCGGGTGCGCCAATTTCTTATTTTTTTCAATGATTTGCGAGAGTTGGAGTCAACATTGTGGGTTGAACATATATTGAGTCCGCAAAGAGTCCGCATGTTTTCGCTAGCTTACCT
>JBDHTK010000306.1:0-3220 GCA_039808625.1 Devosia sp.
GGCCGGCCTCGTGGGCGATGGCGAAGACGTCGGCCTCCTCGACGCCGCGCGCCACCACGTCGCTCTGGCTCTGCACGAGGGCGAGGGCGGAGAGGCGGTCGCGCAACAGGGCGGCGCGCTCGAAATCGAGCGTCTCGGCGGCGGCGTTCATCTCGCGCTGCAGACGGTCCTGCACCGACTTGGAGCGGCCCGAGAGGAACTGGCGCGCTTCCTCGACCAGATCGGCATAGGCTTCGAGCGAGATCTCGCGCGTGCAGGGCGCCGAGCAGCGGCGGATCTGGTAGAGCATGCAGGGGCGCGTGCGGGCCTTGTAGAAGCTGTCGGAGCAGGTGCGCAGCAGGAAGGATTTCTGCAGCGCCGTGATGGTGCGCTTGACCGCGAGGGCCGAGGCGAAGGGGCCGAAATAATAGCCCTGCCGGCGCTTGCTGCCGCGGTGCTTGGTGAGCTCGGGCGCCTCGTGCCCGGTGGCGATGAGGATATAGGGAAAGCTCTTGTCGTCGCGCAGGAGGACGTTGAAACGCGGTTTCAGCCGCTTGATGAGGTTGGCCTCGAGCAGCAGCGCCTCGGCCTCGGTCTCGGTGCGCACGAACTCCATCGTGCGCGTCGCCGCGATCATGCGCTGCAGGCGCACCTCGAGGCCTTCGGGGCGCGTGTAGTTGGTGACGCGCGCCTTGAGGCTGCGGGCCTTGCCGACATAGACGACCTCGCCGGCCTCGTCGATCATGCGGTAGACGCCGGGTGCCGAAGGCAGCGTCCTGACGAAGGCGCGGATGATGGCGGCGCCGGCTTCCACGGCGCCGGTCATGCCGGCCGCCGGGGCGTGGGGCCGCGCGAGGGCGGGAAGTCGATGTGGCGGCCGCCATCGACGGCCAGCATCTGGCCGGTGACGGCGCGGGCGGAGACGAGGTAGAGCAGCGCCCCGGCGATGTCGGCGGGGTCGGCGCCGTGACCGAGCGGCAACGCCGCCCGGGCGCGGCGGAAGGACGCGGCGGAGCGGCCCTTTTCGGGCAGGGTGGGGCCGGGGCCGATGGCGTTGACGCGGATGCGCGGGGCGAGGGCCTGCGCCAGCGTCTGCGTCATGGTCCACAGCGTCGCCTTGCTCAGCGTGTAGCTGAAATAGTTGGGCGTGAGGCGCAGCACGCGCTCGTCGATGATGTTGACGATGTTGCCTTCGGCGCCGGCGGGAAGCTGGGCGGCGAAATCGCGCGCGAGGAAGGCCGGGGCCTCGACATGCACGGCGAAGTGCTGGTCCCACACCGCCTCGTCGAGGTCGGTGACGGCGTCGGGCGCGAAGGAGGAGGCGTTGTTGACGAGCAGCGTCAGCGGCCCGAACTTCGTTCCGGCGCGGGCGATGACGGTGCGGCGCTGGCGGCGCTGCGCGAGATCGGCCCGGAGCGTCGTGGCGCGGCCGCCGGCGGCGGTGAGGCGGGCGGCGAGCGCCTGCGCCTCGTCGGCGCCGGAGCGGTGATGGATGACGACCGCCCAGCCGGCGGCGGCGAGCGCTTCGGCCAGCGCCGCGCCGAGGCGATTCGCGGCGCCTGTGACGAGGGCGGTGCCGGGGGAGTGCGCGTGCGTGCTCATGGGAGCCTCAAGATAGGATTTCGGGCGCCGCGCCGGAAGAGGGCAGCGCGACTTCGCAGGGGATGAGGGGGAAAGCGGCTTCCGGCGCACGCCGGAGAGGCATAAGGTCGCAGGCGCCATGCGGGGGCACGTACCTCGCCATAGGGAAGGAGGACGAACTTATGGATCTGGTAGGACTCATCATTCAGCTCGTGGGGGGCGCGGTCGGTGGATATGGCACGGGCCGCGTGGCGAAAGGCGTCAGCATCAACCCCGGCGTCGATGCGATCGTCGGCCTGATCGGCGGCTGGGCGGGCACCTGGATCGCGACCAACATCCCCGGCCTCGCCGAGATGCTGGCGGGGGGCGGCGCGGCCTATGTGGGGCAGGCGGCGACGGGCCTCGTCGGCGGCGGCATCCTGACGGCCATCGTCGGGGCCATCAAAAACGCCACGATGAAGTAAGCTCCTCCACGGTTTTCGATTCTGTGCCGGGCCGCAGCGTCTTGCGGCCCGGCCATTTGCATGGACGGACAGAATGCAGGAGCCGGCAGCGTCCGGGCGAGACAATATCGGCCGCGGGATTGCCCTGGTGCTCGTGGCGATCCTGATCTTCTCGAGCCAGGACGCCGTGTCGAAATGGCTCGTGCTGTCCGACGTGTCGCCGTTCCAGATGACGATGATGCGCTTCTGGGCGTTCGCGGCGCTGTCGCTGCTGATGGGTTGGCGCCGGGGCGGCATCCGCGCCAGCTTCCGCTCGGCGTACCCCCTGCTGCAGATGCTGCGCGGCGCGCTGCTGGTCGCCGACATCTGGCTCTATGTGCTGGCGCTGATCACGGTGCCGATGGCGGCGGTGCAATCCATCACGCTGATCTATCCGCTGCTGGTGACGGTGTTCGCCATTCCGCTGCTGGGCGAGAAGGTGGGCGTGTTCCGCATCGGCGCCGTGGTGATGGGGTTCGTGGGGGCGCTGGTGATCGTGCGGCCGGGCGGGCTGCCGCTCGACATCGGGGTGTTCTATGCCGCCGCCTCGGGGGCGGCCTACGCCCTCTACATCGTGCTGACGCGAAAGGTGTCGGCGACGGATTCGACGACCACGAGCATGGTCTATACGGGCGTCGTCGGGCTGGTGATCAGCAGCGGCGTCGGCGTGTTCCACTGGGCGGCGCTGGAGCCGATCGCGCTGCTGCTCATCGTCTACATCATGATCACCGGGGTCGTGGCGCACGGCATGATGGTCTATGCGCTGTCGATGGCGCCGGCGAGCGTGCTGCAGCCGTTCAACTACACCTCGCTGCCGTGGAGCATCCTGCTCGGGCTCGTGGTGTTCCACGAGGCGCTGGACCCGATCTCGCTGCTCGGCGCGGCCATCATCGCCGGCGCGGGCCTCGTGGTGATGGCGCGCGAGCGGATCAGGAAGGTGCCCCAGGCTTCCGCCGAACCAGCGCTGCCAGGAAAAGAATGAGGGCGGCGGCGAGAGCCAGCACGGCCAGGGGCGTCACCGCGAGAAAGAGCAGCAGCGGCACGAGCGGATCGAGTTCGACAAAGACGTAGCGGACGGCGAGGATGGGCAGCACGCCGAGCGCCGCCAGCACGAGGCCGAGCCGGAGCAGGCCGCGCGTCCAGATGGCGAGCGGTTCGTTCAGCACGGGGCCGGCCGC
>JBDHTK010000307.1:0-3213 GCA_039808625.1 Devosia sp.
GTCGTGCTGCCCGACGGGCGCGTCGTCAGCGCGATGAACCGGCACCTGAAGAACAATGCCGGCTACGATATCCGCCAGCTCTTCATCGGCGCCGAGGGCACGCTGGGCATCGTCACCCGTGCCGTGCTGCGGCTGGTTGAGGCCGAGCCGCTGCGCGCGGTGGCGCTGCTCGCCGTGCCGGACGTCGCCGCCGCCCGCACCGTGCTTGCCCGGCTGGAACGCCTGCCCGGCCTTGCCGCGCTCGAGGCGATGTGGCCGCCCTACTGGTCCTATGCCTGCGAGACGACCGGTCTCGACCCGCTGTCGCTGCGCCCCTCGGGCGGCCAGATCGTGCTTCTGGCCGAGCTGCGCGGCTTCGACGGGGAGGCGCTACAAGCGGCGCTGCTGGCTGCTGCGTCCGGCTTGATCGAGGACGGAACGGTGCTCGACGGCGCCGTCGCCGCCTCCGAGACCCAGGCGGAGGGCTTCTGGCGGCTGCGCGAGGCCAATGCCGAGCTCTACCGGCATTTCCCGCACCTGCTCGCCTTCGACGTCAGCATCGATCCCGGCCGCATGGAGGCGCTGATCGCGCGGGTCGGCGCGGCGCTCGCGGCGGGCGAGCAGGCGCTGTGGTTCGGCCATATGGGCGACGCCAATTTGCATCTGGCCTTGGCCGGGGCCGACCCCTCGCCCGAGCGGACGAAAAGCCTGAAGCGCACCCTCTACGACGCGGTGCGCGACCTCGAGGGCTCCGTCTCGGCCGAGCACGGCATCGGGGCGGAGAAGCTCGAATGGCTCGGCCATGCCCGCAACGATGCCGAGATCGAGCTGATGCGCAGCCTGCGCGCGACGCTCGATCCCAACGGGATCATGAATCCCGGCCGCACCGTGCCCCTCAGGCCACGCTCATAGCCATGCCGTCGGCGCCCGGATCGGCGCCGCCGTCGGGATTGCCGTCGACGATGCGGATGCCGTGGACCCAGGCGATGCCGTAGGTCTGCGGCGCGCGCTCGACCCGGTAGCCCTCGGCCTCCAGCTTGCGCGTCTCGCCGCGCGGGATGCGGTTGGTCACGTCGATGATGTCGCTGGTGGCCGAGAAGCGCGGGCTGGCGACCGCGTCGCTCATCTTCATGTCGAAGTCGAGCACGTTGAGCACGGCCTGGAGCACGCCCATGGCGATCTGCGTCGCGCCCGGCGCGCCGATGACCAGATAGGGATCGTCGCCCTTGAACACGATCGACGGGCAGATCGAGGAGAAGCGCGCCTTGCCGGGCCGGATCGAGCCGGGGCGGCCGGGGCGCGGGTCGAAGACGCCCATGCAGCCATTATACATGAAGCCGAGGCCCGGCGTGACGACGCCCGATGGCATGCCGAGCGAATGGGTCATCGACACGCAGTTGCCGTCCTTGTCGGCGATGCTGATATGGGTGGTGTCCTTCGACGGGAAGCCGGCGTTGAAGCGCGGCACGCTCGCCTTCTTGCCCTGGCGGATGCCGGCGGCGACGTCGGCGGCATAGACCTTCGACAGCAGCCGGTCGAGCGGGACGTCGAGGAATTTCGGGTCGCCGATATAGCGGTCCTTGTCGGCGGTGGCGACCTTCATCGCCTCGCAGACGACGCGGATATAGTCGGCGCTGTTGTGGCCGAGCGCCCGCAGGTCGAAATTCTCCAGGATGTTGAGCATCTCGACCAGCATGGCACCGCCGCCGGGCGGCACGTTGGTCGAAACGCGGTAGCCGCGATACTCGCCCCAGATCGGCGCGTTGACGGCGGGCTTGTAGGCGGCGAGGTCCTCGCGCGAGACGAGGCCGCCATTGGCCTTCATGTCGTCGGCGATCCGCGCCGCGATGTCGCCCTTGTAGAAGGCGTCGGCGCCGTTGCGGGCGATCTCCTCCAGCGTCGCGGCGAGGTCGGGGTTGCGTACCGCATCACCGAGCTTCTTCGGCGAGCCGTCCTCGCGGCAGTAGAGCGCCCTCGACGCCGGCGTGTAGCGCAGCCGCTCGTGATGGGGGGCGCGGCCCATGGCGCCGTCGTCCGACCACCAGGCGGCGACGTGCGACCTGACCGTCCAGCCCGACTTCGCCCATTCGATCGCCGGCGCGACGATCTCGGCCCATGGCAGCCTGCCGAACCGCGAATGCGCCGTCTCGTAGGCGCGCAGCGAGGCCGGCACGCAGACCGACTGGTAGCCGATGTCGTTGACGTTGCCCTCGACGATGAAGCCGTAGCCGTCGCGCGCCTCGCCGACGACGATGTCGGCCCACATGTCCTCGCGCGCGGCGGCCGGCGTCGGCGCGTGGAAGTCGATATATTCGTGGACGCCGTGGGCGCGCGACAGCACGGCCATGCTGCCGAAGCCGGCGATGCCGGCCATCATCGGGTCGACCACGCCCTGGACGAAGGCGCAGGCGATGGCGGCGTCGAAGGCGTTGCCGCCGGCCGAAAGGATGTCGATGCCGGCCTCGACAGCCTCGGGCTGGGGGGCAACGACCATCGAACGGGACAGGGTCATCTTGGCTACTCCGTTGTGGCTTGCGCGGCCGTCGGGCCATAGAGATGGCACTCGACATAGCCGTCGCCGGTGGGAAAGGGAACGGGCTGCATATGGGTGCAGACGTCCATCTTGCGCGGGCATCTGGGGTGGAACGCGCAGCCCGAGGGCGGGTCGAGCGGGTTGGGGAACACCGTGCCCAGATGCAGGTCGGGAATGCCGAGGTCGGGGTCCGGCGCCAGCACCGAGGCCATCAGCGCCTGGCTGTAGGGGTGCTTCGGCTCGGCGAAGAAGACGCGCGCCTCGGCCTGCTCGACGACGCGGCCGAGATACATCACCGCGATGCGCGAGGCGATGTGCTCGACCACCGCGAGGTTGTGGCTGATGAAGACATAGGTCAGCCCGAAGCGCTCCTTCAGGTCCATCAGCATGTTGAGGATCTGCGACTGCACCGACACGTCGAGCGCCGAGGTCGGCTCGTCGCAGATCACCAGCTCCGGCCGCATGATCAGCGCCCGCGCGATCGCCACGCGCTGGCGCTGGCCGCCCGAAAGCTGGCTGGGATAGGAATCGGCCAGCCGCTCCGGCAGGCCGACGCCGTCCATCATCTCGGCGAGCGCCTCGCGCTGCGTCCGCGCCGTGCCGATGCCGTGGACGCGAAGCGGCAGCGTTATGATCGAGCCGATGGTCTTGCGCGGGTTGAGCGAGGAATAGGGGTCCTGGAAGATCAGCTGGACCCGCCG
>JBDHTK010000308.1:0-3202 GCA_039808625.1 Devosia sp.
TACCATCACTTCTGCCTCGAACATGTCCGCCACTACAACACGGCCTTCAACTTCTTCGCCGACATGAGCGAGACCGAACGCGAACGCCATCTCTACCAGACCGCCGAGACCGATGGCCGCCCGAGCTGGGGGCTGGGCAGCAAGCCCGGCGCCTATGCCGGCCCGCGCATGCCCAGGCGCGACCCCAACGCCACCGGCGGCAAGCGCTTCGCCGACCCGCTCCACATCTGGGCCCGCTACCGCCGTGCCAACGCGCGCGGCCCGGCGCCGGAGCGCGAGATCAAGGTCAACGAGCACGACCGCCGCGCCTTCGAGGCGCTCGGCTTCAAGACCGGCGCCAGGTCCGACGAGATCAAGCGCGCCTACAAGGCGCTGGTGAAGATTCACCACCCCGACGCCAATGGCGGTGACAAGGCCTCCGAAGAGCGCCTGCGCTCGATCATCGCCGCCTACACGCATCTGAAGCAGAAGGGCTTCGTCGGCGCCTGAGCGGCGGGAGAGGCACCATGCTGCCCTGGATCGAGCTCGCCACCGCCCGCGTCCCCGGCGACGGCGCACAATTGCGCCTCATGCGGCGCGGCGACGAATTTTCCATCATGGCCGGCTCCATCGAGCTCATGAACAGCCGCCTCGCCGGCTCCGAGGAGGCGCTGGCGACGCTGAGCTTCGCGCGCCTCGCCGCCGCCCGCGCCCCGGCGATCCTCGTCGGCGGGCTCGGCATGGGCTTCACCCTGCGCGCCCTGCTCGCCGCCGCCCCGCCCGAGGCGCGCATCCTCGTCGCCGAGCTGGTGCCCGAGGTCGTCGCCTGGGCGCGCGGGCCGCTGGCCGCGCTCCATGCCGGCAGCCTCGACGACCGGCGCGTAAGCATCGAAATTGGCGACGTTCTGGCCGCGATGGCCGCCCGGCCCGGCGCCTGCGACGCCATCCTGCTCGACGTCGACAACGGCCCGGACGGGCTGAGCCGCGATGCCAACGACCGGCTCTACGCGCCCGCCGGCCTCGCCACGGCCCGCGCCGCTTTGCGCCCCGGCGGCATCCTCGCGGTCTGGGCGGCCGCCGCCGATGCCGGCTTCACGCGCCGCCTCGGAGCCGCCGGCTTCGCCGTGGACGAGGTCCCGACGCGCGCGCGCAAGGGCAAGGGCGCCCGCCACATGATCTGGCTCGCGACACGGCGCTGAGCCGCCCGCCCTGCCCCCTACCGTCCCCGGAACGATGCTGCTATAGAGCCCGCACCCTCCCGGGCGGCCCGGCGGCCGCCCCGATCTTTTCCAGAGTCCCGATAGATGGCCGAGTATACGAACCTGCCGAACAAGGAATATTCCGTCCGCGAGCTGTTCGGCATCGACACCGACATGAAGGTGATGGGCTATGCCGAGCCCGACGCGCACACGCCGCCGCTCGACCCCGACTACCTGTTCGACCGCAACACCACGCTGGCGATCCTCGCGGGCTTTGCCTTCAACCGCCGCGTCATGGTGCAGGGCTATCACGGCACCGGCAAGTCCACCCATATCGAGCAGGTCGCCGCGCGCCTCAACTGGCCGCTGGTGCGCGTCAATCTCGACGCCCATGTGAGCCGCATCGATCTCGTCGGCAAGGACGCGATCGTGCTCAAGGACGGCAAGCAGGTCACCGAGTTCCGCGACGGCATCCTGCCCTGGGCGGTGCAGAACAACATCGCGCTGGTGTTCGACGAGTACGACGCCGGCCGCCCCGACGTGATGTTCGTCATCCAGCGCGTGCTCGAGGCCTCGGGCCGGCTGACGCTGCTCGACCAGAACCGCGTCATCACCCCGCACCCGGCCTTCCGCCTGTTCGCGACGACCAACACGATCGGGCTCGGCGACACCTCGGGCCTCTATCACGGCACCCAGCAGATCAATCAGGGCCAGATGGACCGCTGGTCGATCGTCACGACGCTCAACTACCTGCCGCACGACAAGGAGGCCGGCATCGTGCTGGCCAAGGCCAAGAGCTACAACACCGAAAAGGGCCGCAAGACCGTGTCCTCGATGGTGCGCCTCGCCGACCTCACCCGGCAGGCCTTCATCAATGGCGACCTCAGCACGGTGATGAGCCCCCGCACGGTGATCACCTGGGCCGAGAACGCCGAGATCTTCGGCGACATCGGCTTTGCCTTCCGGCTCACCTTCCTCAACAAGTGCGACGAGCTCGAACGCCCCGTGGTGGCCGAGTTCTATCAGCGCGTCTTCGGCGAGGACCTGCCGGAATCGGCCGCGAACCTCGCGGTGACCGCCTGATCTCCGGCGGCTCGAGACCATACCCGACGCATGGCGCAGACACCGCAGCGTAAGCCGAACAGGCCCGACGGCACGGCGGCCTTCAAGACCGCCCTCGGCGCCACCGTGCGCGCCGTCGCCGGCACGCCCGAGCTCGAGGTCACTTTTTCGGCCGACCGGCCGCTGCTGACGGCCGACCGGGCGCGGCTCGCCAACCTGCCGCGCCTGCCGACGCGGCGCGACGTCGCCATCGCCCGCGGCCAGGGCGACGCCATGGCCATGCGCCTCGCCAGCCACGACCCCGCGGTGCATCGCCGCCGCGCCCCGGCCGAGCCCGAGGCGCGCGCCGCCTTCGACGCGCTGGAGAAGGCCCGCGTCGAGGCGCTGGGCTGCATCCGCATGCCCGGCATGAGCGGCAACATCCACGAGATGCTGGACGACCGGCTGTTCCGCTCCAACCTCGCCGAGGTCGCGAACAAGGACGACGCGCCGCTGGCCGAAGCCCTGGGCCTCATCCTGCGCGAGCGTCTCGCCGGCATCGCCGTGCCGCCCTCGGGCCACGCCATCGTCGAGCTGTGGCGGACCGAGATCGAGCAGAAGGCCGGCCTGTCGCTGACCAGCCTGCTGTCGCAGTTCGAGAACCAGGACCTGTTCGCGCGCGCCGCCAAGCACCTGCTGCGCGACCTCGATCTCGTGCCGGAAGGCGAGCTCGACGACGCCGACGGCGAGGACGAGGAACAGGGCGACGACCAGGACCCCGAAGCCGGCAACGACGCCGACAAGACGCCCGAGCAGGGCGAAGGCGAGGGCGAGGACACCGACAGCCAGGAGGAGCAGTCCGCCGGCGACAGCGACGAGAGCGGCGAGACCGACGGCGCCGAGCAGGATTTCCAGGAGTCCGATGACGACCAGCCCGGCGAGGCCGGCGACGAGGCACCGCTGCCGCCGCCCGGCGCCAATGC
>JBDHTK010000309.1:0-3179 GCA_039808625.1 Devosia sp.
GAGATGGGCCGCACCCAGCGTGGCAACAACAACGCCTATGCGCAGGACAACGAGATCACCTGGGTGGACTGGGAGGCGGCGGACGGCGACCTCGTCGACTACGTCGCCGCCCTCAACGGCTTCCGCAGGGCGCATCCGGCCCTGACGCACGACCATTTCCTCGACGGCAAGGAAAAGCACGGCATCCGCGACGTGGTGTGGCGCCACCAGGCGGGGCGCGAGATGAGCCATGACGACTGGAGCAATTCCGGCCAGTCGGTGCTGGGCATGCATCTGCGGACGGCGGAGGACGAGGTGCTGGTGTGGTTCAACCGCCATGCCGAGGACGTGGCGGCGACGCTGCCCGACGCCGAATGGACCGTGGGGCTCGCCTCGGACGATCGCGACCTGCCGGTGCTGGAGGGGGACAGCCTGACCCTGCCGCCGCGGTCGGTGGTGGTGCTGGTCAGGCCAGGCGCATGATTGCGAGGATCAGGAAGCCGGCGGCGATCCACAGGCTCAGCGGCGAATAGTTGCGCCGGTCGAGCGTCGCGAAGGGTTCCGTGGGAAAGCGCGTGCGCCAGCCGGCGCTGTAGCCGAGGCCGCCGCGCAGGGCAAAGGCGGCGGCGAGCAGCAGGCCGAGCAGCGTCAGCGGCAGCCCGCCGCTGTCATGGTCGGCAAGCGCCAGGGCGACGCCGCCGGCGGCGAGCGCCAGCAGCGCGACGGCGAAGGTCACCCAGCGGCTGGGCATCTGCGTGATGCCGGGCGTGCCGATGACCGTTTGCGCCAGCAGCGCCTCGTTGCGGATCGGCCAGGTGCGGCCGAGCGACCACAGCACATTCGCCAGCGCCACCATAAGCAGCGGCACGAAGGTGAGCGAGCCGACGAGCATGTTCATGGGAGGTGGACTCGCGTTCCAGTAACGGCACGGCGCATGGATCAGGGAGTCTCGATGTTTTCCGAGCAGGTGAGGACCGGCGCGGCGTCCAGCCCTTCGGTCACGTCGTGCAGCGTCGCGTCGGCGCCTTTGCTCCACCACTCGTAATGTCCGGCGACATATTTGGCGCCCGAGGCGGAGATGACGTTGACGAACACCATATCCTCGCCGTCGACGGGCAGGATGGCGAAGAAGTTCGGGGCGGCGTTGACGTATTTGACGGTCAGCGGTGCCTCGGCGCCGCAGCCATAGGCGGCGGTCACGATCTGCACGTCACCGCTCAGCGTGATGGCCACGTCGAGATCGACCGCGGACAGCGCGGGCGAGGCGAAGGCCAGGGCGGCGGCAAGGGCGACGAGGCGGTGCATGGCAAAATCTCCGCTGAGGATAGCATGCACAGTATAGCAAACGGGGCCCGGAACGGGAAATGCGCGCCCGGCGGCGGGCGCCGTTGCTCAGCGTGGACCGGGGCGGGTGGTGGTGACCACCTTGGCGGAGGGGCGCATGGCGCCGGCGCAGGTATCGATGAAGCGATCGAGGAAGCCGATGCCCGGCAGCAGATCGGCCTGCCTCTGGCGACGCGCCACGAGCGACAGGGCGAGGGCCTCGATGGCGCTGACGCCGGTGGTGTCGCCGGCCGCGCTGAGTTGCACGCTCTCGCGCTCGAACAGGCGCAGCAGCGAATCGTAGGTCGCCGCATCGGCGCGCTGCTTCAGCTCGGCCCAGTTGCGCACGCCCGCCTCGCGCGTGATGTTGCGGGCATAGGTGCCGATGCGGCGGCGCATCGCCGGGTCGCGGGCCCCGCCGCCATTGAGCGCGGTCATCACCGCAATCAGCCGCTCGCGGAAAATCGCGTCGCGTTCGTGCATGGTCCGATCGTCCTTCAGCGCCCGCGGCCGGACAGACCCCGGCCTCGTGTCGAGAGCGATACTGGGTGCAGGGCCACGGCGCAAGGCGCGCTTTCGTCGGGAGGCGCGGGCGGCCGCGGACGGAACAGTTCGGCGTCTCGCACATTGTCGCTTTCGACAGCACGAGTTCGGCGCGACGCTGTCGTTGCCGATCGATCGGTGGACGTTTGCAAGGGCTGACGCTCCCTTGTGGATGACCCCGAGGGGGCGCGGGACTTCGGTCCCGCGCTTTCCTTTTCTGACATGTGTAGTCGTTTTTACGGACGTCCGAATAAACTATCGATTTTCTGAAATATCAGTTGGCCGAGACACCTGTATTGTACTGTCGTTCTTTTGTGTGTTTTCTTTCCGCCATGAGCCGCCGGACCCTCGCGCGGCCCGTCAGAAGGCGTTCGAGTGAATTGGCTGCAATTGGGTCGCTGGCGTTCATCGGCAGGCAACCAAGCATCGTAAAGGCCCGGAACGAAAGGCACGGCGCGATGATTGCCCCCACGATGCCGCTCGGTCACCAGTTGGCGCAGGCCAGCCGCGAGCGACTCCGCTAATCATTTGGAGGAGCGAATGAAGTATACTTTCGGACTACCCACTCTCATCTTGTCGGCGGCCGCTGCACTGGTCATCGCCCTGCCGGCCCAGGCGCTCGATCTGAAGCTGCTCAACAACGGCAAGCTGCTGGATGTGGGCAACAGCAACGGCGTGTCGGTGAATATCGGCGGCAGCTCCGGCGTCACCGCCGATGTCGGCGGCAAGCTGCTCAACAGCGGCAGCGGCAACACGCTCGATGTCGGCGTCGGTCTGGGCAGCGGCAGTGGCGCGACCACGGTCGGTGCGGCGGTGAACCTGCTCGACGGCAAGAAGGGCACCGGCGTCGACGTCGGCGTCAAGACCGGGGTGCTGGGCACCGACATCGGCCTCGGTCTCGGCGTGAACCTCGGGCTCGGCCTCGGCGGTGGCGGCACGGGTGGCGGCGGCACGGGTGGCGGCGGCAATGGTGGCGGCGGCAATGGCGGTGGTGGCACCGGCGGCAGCGGCGGCGTGCTCATGGCGTCGCTCGGCAACCCGGCCCTGTGTGCGGCGCCGACGGCCGGGCAGGTCGCCACGCTGCTCAAGCGCCAGACCTACAACTATGCCGGCCTGGCACAGGCCACCCGCATCAAGATCGTGCCGGTCGAGCTCTGCCTCGGCGTGCGCGACCAGCTCTCGAACGCGCTGCTGCGCAGCGCCGGCGTGGCCCAGTTGCAGCACTTCCTCGCAACTTCGCCGTCGATCCAGCGCAACCTCATGCGCAAGGGCTACGAGCTGGCCGACGTGCTCGCCGTCGACCTGCAGGGCAACACGCTCATCGTCTATGTGAT
>JBDHTK010000310.1:0-3174 GCA_039808625.1 Devosia sp.
GCACCGGGCGCCCGCGCCGCCCGCGAGGCGCAGCCCTCGCTGCTCGCCGAGGATGGCGGCTTCGAGCTGCCGGCCCTCGGCCTCCTCTCCGAGGCCCGCCATCGCGGCCTCGCCGACGAGCACCGCCCCGAGCGGCTCGAGGCGATGGCCCGCCGCCTCGAGGGCGTGCTCGAGGATTTCGGCGTGCGCGGCGACATCATCAATGTCCGCCCCGGCCCCGTCGTCACCCTCTACGAGCTCGAGCCGGCCCCCGGCATCAAGTCGAGCCGCGTCATCTCGCTCGCCGACGACATCGCCCGCTCGATGAGCGCCATCTCGGCGCGCGTCGCGGTCGTCCCCGGCCGCAACGCCATCGGCATCGAGCTGCCCAACGAGGCGCGCGAGACCGTCTATCTGCGCGAGATGCTGGCCAGCCAGGACTTCGAGAAGATGAAGGGCAAGCTGCCCATCTGCCTCGGCAAGACCATCGGCGGCGAGCCGGTCATCGCCGACCTCGCGCGCATGCCGCACCTGCTGATCGCCGGCACCACCGGCTCGGGCAAGTCGGTGGGCATCAACACCTTCATCCTGTCGCTGCTCTACCAGATGACGCCGGAGCAGTGCCGGCTCATCATGATCGACCCCAAGATGCTGGAGCTGTCGATCTATGACGGCATTCCACACCTGCTGACGCCGGTCGTCACCGACCCGGCCAAGGCCGTCACCGCGCTCAAATGGGCGGTGCGCGAAATGGAAGACCGTTACAGGAAGATGTCGAAGATCGGCGTGCGCAACATCGACGGCTTCAACCAGCGCGTCACCGAGGCGGCGGCGAAGGGCGAGACCATCACCCGCACGGTGCAGACCGGCTTCGACCGCGAGACCGGCGAGGCCATCTACGAGAGCGAGGAATTCGCGCTCGAGCCGCTCCCCTTCATCGTCGTCATCATCGACGAGATGGCCGACCTGATGATGGTCGCCGGCAAGGACATCGAGGGCGCCGTGCAGCGCCTCGCACAGATGGCGCGCGCCGCCGGCATCCACGTCATCATGGCGACGCAGCGCCCCTCGGTCGACGTCATCACCGGCACCATCAAGGCCAACTTCCCGACCAGGATTTCGTTCCAGGTGACGTCGAAGATCGACAGCCGCACCATCCTCGGCGAGCAGGGCGCCGAGCAGCTGCTGGGCAATGGCGACATGCTCTACATGGCCGGCGGCGGCCGCATCCGGCGCCTGCACGGCCCCTTCGTCTCCGACGGCGAGGTCGAGAGCGTCGTCCGGCATCTGAAGCTGCAGGGCGCCCCCGACTATCTCGAGGCGATCACCGAGGAGGAAGAGGAGTTCGACCCCCAGAACGCCCTCGCCGACGAGGCCGGCGGCTCGGGCGACGAGCTCTACGACAAGGCCGTCCACATCGTGCTGAGCGACAAGAAGGCCTCGACCTCCTACGTCCAGCGCCGCCTCGCCATCGGCTACAACAAGGCCGCCTCGCTGATCGAGCGCATGGAGAAGGAAGGCGTCATCTCGCCCGCCAACCACTCCGGCAAGCGCGAGATCCTCGTCGGCAACAATGCCGATGGCTATTGACGGCCGGCCTCCCCACGTCTTGCCGCATTTGCCCCTTAGCGGTTGGCCGACCGTTTCCAGTCCCCTCCAGGTGTCCGCTATGCTTCGCCGTTCCGTGCTCGCGCTCATCGCCACCGGCCTCGCCTTGCCGGCGCTCGGCCAGGGAACGCCGGAGCCACGCCGGCTGACCGACGAGGAGGTGGCCCTCATCAACGAGATTTCGGCCTACAACTCGGCCATCACCACCATGGCCGGCAAGTTCCTGCAGGTCGACACGCAGGGCCGCCGCATCGAGGGCACCTTCTATCTCGAGCGGCCGGGCAAGATCCGCTTCCGCTACAACCCGCCCTCGCGCGAGGAGATCATGTCGGTCGGCCAGGGCTTTTACGTCATCGACCGCAAGGAGAAGACGCAATACGCCTATCCGCAGGACAAGGTGCCGCTGCGCCAGTTCCTCGATGCGAGGATCGACCTGCTGCACGCCGGCCTCGTCGCCATCTCGCATTCCGACAATTACGTGGAATTGACCCTCGAGGACGACACCCCGGCCGGGCGCGTGCGCGTTGCGCTGGTCTTCGACCGGCAGAGCAAGGACCTCGTGCAATGGGTGCTGACCAGCCCCGACGGCAGCGAGCTCACCTTCTCGCTCTACGACATCGAAAAGGGCGTCGCCATCCCGCCCTCCTATTTCTATCTCAACATCAACGACTACAACAAGATCGAGGCGCCCCGCGACTGAGCGCGGCCGGCGCCGATCGGCAGTAGGCAGCGGCCGGCGGGAGGGCTATGACTGCCCCTCCCGTTCGTCCTGTCTGCCGGCCCGCCCATGCCCTCGCTCGCCACCTGGAACATCAACTCCGTCCGCCTGCGCCTGCCGCTGGTCCTCGATTTCCTCGCCCGCCACCCGGTGGACGTCCTGTGCCTGCAGGAGATCAAGTGCCAGAACGAGCAGTTCCCGGCCGCGGCGCTGGCCGCGGCCGGCTATCCGCACCAGGCGGTGCATGGCCAGAAGGGCTATCACGGCGTCGCCATCGTCTCGAAGCTGCCGCTCGCCGAGATCGCGACGCGCCGCTTCTGCGACATCGCCGAGAGCCGCCACGTCTCGGCCCGCCTCGATTTCGGCCGCGGGCCGCTCACCGTCCACAATTTCTACATCCCCGCCGGCGGCGACGAGCCCGACCCGGCGCTCAACCCGAAATTCCGCCACAAGCTCGATTTCCTCGCCGAGCTCCAGGCCTGGTTCGCCGCGCCGGCCTTCGCCGCCGGCCAGCTCATCTGCGGCGACTTCAACATCGCCCCGCACGAGGACGACGTGTGGAGCCACAGACAGCTGCTCGACGTGGTGAGCCACACGCCCCTCGAGACCGGCCTGCTCGACGCCCTGCGCGACGGCAATCACGGCTGGACCGACCTGGTGCGCGCCCACATCCCCTACGGGACGAAGCTCTATTCGTGGTGGAGCTACCGGGCGCAGGACTGGCAGGCCTCGGACCGCGGCCGCCGGCTCGACCATGTCTGGGCCTCGCCGGCGCTCGCCGACCGCGTCGCCAAGATCAGGATCGCCAGGGACTATCGCGCCGCCGAGCGGCCGTCCGACCATGTGCCGGTAACCGCGACGATCGAGAC
>JBDHTK010000311.1:0-3131 GCA_039808625.1 Devosia sp.
GCTGCATGTCGGCGCCGGCACCTTCCTGCCGGTGAAGGCCGACGACACCGACGACCACCGCATGCACGCCGAATGGGGCGAGCTCAGCGAAGCGGTGGCGCAGCGCCTCGTCGCGGCACGGGCGGCGGGCGGGCGCATCGTTGCCGTCGGCACCACCAGCCTCAGGCTCCTCGAGACGGCGGCACGCGCCACCGGCACGCTCCGGCCCTTCGCCGGCGAAACCGACATCTTCATCACGCCGGGCTTCCGCTTCCGCGCCGTCGACGTGCTGATGACCAATTTCCACCTGCCAAAATCGACGCTGTTCATGCTGGTCGCGGCCTTCAGCGGCCTCGACGCGATGAAAGCCGCCTACGCCCACGCCGTCGCGAGCGGCTACCGCTTCTATTCCTACGGCGACGCCAGTCTGCTGTTCCGCGCGCCGCAGGAGGAGGACGAGGAATAGCGCACCGCCCTCTCGGTCTGCCATTCCCGCGCCGCCGGCGCGGGAATGACACCGTGGGTAGGGGCTTGCCGCAGGGGGCGGGCCACTCCGCTCGTGACACCCGCACCGGCGCCAGCTAAGACCCGGCGATGACCGACTTCTCCTTCACCCTCACCCACACCGACGGCATGGCGCGGCGGGGGCGGATCGACACGGCGCGCGGCGCCGTCGAGACGCCGGCCTTCATGCCGGTCGGCACCGTCGGCACGGTCAAGGCCATGTATCCCGAGCAGGTGCGCGAGACCGGCGCCGACATCCTGCTCGGCAACACCTATCACCTGATGCTGCGGCCCGGTGCCGAGCGCGTCGCGGCGCTCGGCGGGCTGCATGTCTTCATGGACTGGCCGCGCCCGATCCTCACCGATTCCGGCGGCTTCCAGGTGATGTCGCTGGCCAGGCTGCGCAAGCTCACCGAGAAGGGCGTCACCTTCCGCTCGCATATCGACGGCTCGGCCTACGAGCTGACGCCCGAGCGCTCCATCGAGATCCAGAAGCTGCTCGACAGCGACATCGTCATGCAGCTCGACGAGTGCCTGTCGCTGCCGGCCGAGCACGAGGAGATGGAGCGGGCGATGGAGCTCAGCCTGCGCTGGGCCGAGCGCAGCAAGGCCGCCTTCGGTCACGCGCCGGAACGCGCGCTGTTCGGCATCGTGCAGGGCGGCGACGACGCGCAGTTGCGGGCGAAGTCGGCGGCCGGGCTCACCGCCATCGGCTTCGACGGCTATGCGGTGGGCGGGCTGGCGGTGGGCGAGCCGCAGGAGGTGATGTTCCGCGTGCTCTCCGAGCTCACGCCGGAGCTGCCAGCCGACCGGCCGCGCTACCTCATGGGCGTCGGCAAGCCCGACGACATCCTCGGCGGCATCGCGCGCGGCATCGACATGTTCGACTGCGTGCATCCGACGCGTGCCGGCCGGCATGGCCACGCCTACACGCGCTTCGGCGTCATCAACCTCAAGAACGCCCGGCATCGCGACGATCCGCGCCCGCTCGACGCAGACTCGCCCAATGCCAATTGCCGGCGCTTTTCGCGGGCCTATCTCCACCACCTCGTGCGCAGCGAGGAGATCCTCGGCGCCATGATCCTGAGCCAGATCAACCTGGCCTACTATCAGGAGCTGGTGCGCGGCGCCCGTGCCGCCATCGAGGCTGGCGGCATGGCCGATTTTGCTGCACAAACGCGCGCCCGCTGGGCGCAAGGCGACCTGCCGGCTTACGAAGGGGCATGACGATGGCGTCGAACCGCAAAACCCTCCTCAATTCCCTGGCGTCGCATCGGGCCCGCCTCGAGAAGACGCCGATGCGCGCGCTGTTCGCCGCCGACCCCGATCGCTTCCGCACCTTCTCGGCCAGCCAGGGCGACCTGCTGCTCGATTTTTCCAAGAACCGCATCGACGCGCGGGCGCTGGCGGCGCTGTTCGCCGTCGCGCGCAAGGCCGGCGTCGAGGAACGCCGCAAGGCCATGTGGGCCGGCGCGCACATCAACGTCACCGAGAACCGGGCCGTGCTGCACATGGCGCTGCGCTACCGCGGCGACCGGCCGGTAAAGGTCGACGGCGCCGACGTGATGCCCGATGTCCGCGCCGTGCTGGCGGCGATGAAGAGCTTCGTCGGCAGGGTGCGCGACGGCGCCATCAAGGGCGCGACGGGCGAGCGCTTCACCGACGTCGTCAATATCGGCATCGGCGGCTCCGACCTCGGTCCGGCGATGGCGACGCTGGCGCTCAAACCCTATACGCGCCCCGACCTGCGCAGCCACTACGTCTCCAACGTCGACGGCGCGCACCTCCACGATACGCTCCTCGGGCTCGATCCGCGGCGCACGCTGTTCATCGTCGCCTCCAAGACCTTCACCACCGACGAGACCATGACCAACGCCCATTCGGCGCGCCACTGGATCGCCGGGGCGCTGGGCGACAAGGCGGTCGGCGACCATTTCGTCGCCAACTCCACCAACCTTGCCGCCTGCGCCGCCTTCGGCATCCGCAAGGACCGCATCTTCGGCTTCTGGGACTGGGTGGGCGGCCGCTACTCGGTGTGGTCGGCCATCGGCCTGCCGGTGGCGCTGGCCATCGGCTTCGACAATTTCGAGGTGTTCCTGGGCGGCGCCTACGAGATGGACCAGCACTTCCTCAGGACGAAGCTCGAAAGGAACCTGCCGGTCATCATGGGCGTGCTCGGCGTGTGGTACCGCAACGCCTGGGGGTTCGCTACCCACGCCGTGCTGCCCTACGACCAGCGCCTCAGCCGCTTTACGGCCTATCTCCAGCAGCAGGACATGGAGAGCAACGGCAAGTCGGTGACGCTCGGCGGCAAGCCCCTCGACTACGAGTCCGGCCCCGTCGTCTGGGGCGAGCCGGGCACCAATGGGCAGCACGCCTTCTACCAGCTCATTCACCAGGGCACCTCGGTGGTGCCGTGCGACTTCCTCGTCGCCGCCCGCCCGCACGAGGACATGCCACCGCATCACGACAAGCTCGTCGCGAATGTCTTCGCGCAGGCCGAGGCGCTGATGCTGGGCAAGACGCATGACGAGGTGGTCGCCGAGCTGACGGCGCAGGGGCTCGGCCGGGCCGCCATCAAGGCGCTGGCGCCGCACAAGGTGTTTCCCGGCAACCGGCCGAGCAATATGCTGCTCTACCCGCAATTG
>JBDHTK010000312.1:0-3123 GCA_039808625.1 Devosia sp.
GGTGTGCCGGTCCGGCCCGCTGCGGCCAGCGCCTCCACCACCTCGTCGGCGCCTGTCGGGCGCAGCACGCTCATGGCTGCCACCTGCCGGCGAGCGGGAACACCTTGGCGGGGTTGAGCAGCCAGAGGGGGTCGAACACGGCGCGCACGCGCATCTGCTGCTCCAGCTCGTCGGGCGTGAACTGGTGCGGCATCAGCTCGCGCTTTTCGATGCCGACGCCGTGCTCGCCGGTGAGGCACCCGCCGGCCTCGACGCACAGGAGCAGGATGTCGTTGCCCGCCGCCTCGGCCTTTTCCTGCTGCACCGGGTCGTTGATGTCGAACAGGATCAGCGGATGCAGATTGCCGTCGCCGGCGTGGAACACATTGGCGACGCGCAGGCCGTAGCCGGCGACGATCTCGTCCATGCGCTTGAGCACGCGCGGCAACTGTCCGGTGGGGATGGTGCCGTCCATGCAGATATAGTCGGCGATGCGGCCGGTGGCGCCGAAGGCGGCCTTGCGCCCCTTCCAGATCAGCGCCGCGTCGGTCGCCGATTGCGATTCGCGTACCGTGGCGACGCCGTGGCGCTGGCAGATGGCGATGATGCGCTTGAGCATCTCGTCCATCTCGGCATCGGAGCCTTCGACCTCGATGATCAGCATGGCGGCGGCGTCGAGCGGGTAGCCGGCATGGGCGAAGGCCTCGGTGATGGCGATGGCCGGCTTGTCCATGAACTCGATGGCGGCAGGAATGATGCCGGCGCCGATGATGTCGGCCACCGCGGCGCCGGCGCCCTCGACGGCGGGAAAGCCGAACAGCACGGGCCGCGTGCCTTCGGGCAGCGGCACGAGGCGCAGCACCGCTTCGGTGACGATGCCGAGCTGGCCTTCGGAGCCGACGACGACGCCGAGCAGGTCGAGGCCGGGCGCGTCGAGCGCCTCGCCGCCGATCTCGACCACGGTGCCGTCGATCAGCACCAGGCGCACGCCCAATACGTTGTTGGCGGTGACGCCGTATTTGAGGCAATGGGCGCCGCCCGAATTCATGGCGATATTGCCGGCGATGGTGCAGGCGAGCTGCGAGGAGGGGTCGGGCGCGTAGAAGAAGCCGTCCACGTTCACCGCGCCGGTCACCGCGAGGTTGGTGATGCCGGCCTCGACCCGCATGGTGCGCGCGGCATAGTCGACCGCCAGCACGCGGGTGAGGCGGGCGACGCTCACCACCACGGCGTCGGGCTGCGGGATGGCGCCGCCGGCGAGCGAGGTGCCGGCGCCGCGCGCCACCACGGGCACCTTCTGCGCATGGAGAAAGGCGAGCACGGCGCTCACCTCCGCGGTACTGCGCGGCAGCACCACGGCCAGCGGCAATTGCCGGTACGAGGTCAGCGCGTCGGTCTCGAAGGCGCGCCGCTCGTCCTCGTCGGTAACGAGGCTGTCGGCATCGACCAGGCGGGCGAGGCCGGCGACGATCTCGGCACGGCGCGCGAGAATCGCGGCGTCGGGCGCGGGGAAGGCGATCCTGGACATGGCGGCGCAGCGCTCCGGCAATGACGTGCCGCATGATCGGCTGGCGGCGCGTCGGCTGCAACGCCCGCGCGGCAATTTTCCATCTGGCGGGAAAGCGCCGCTCAGCCGGGCGGCGTGGGCCAGGTGCCGCCCAGCACCTGCGTCAGCTCGCGCGCGGTGTCGCGCAGCAGGGGGCCGAGGCCGGCGACGCGCTCCGGCGTGAGCCGGCCCGCGAGGCCCGACACCGAAATGGCGCAGAGCGGCTCGGCGCGGTCGTTATAGACCACGGCGGCGACGCAACGCAGGCCGGGCACATGCGCCTCGTCGTCCACCGCATAGCCCTGCCGCCGGATCGTCTCGAGCTCGGCCAGCAGCGCCGTGGCGCCGCGCGGCCGCAGCCTTGCCGCGACGTCGGCCGGCGGATAGGTGGCGAGGATCGCCTTGCCCATGCCCGAGGTGGCGATGGGCACGCGCCCGCCGACGCGGGTGATGGCGCGCATGATCTCGCGGCTCTCGACCTGGGTCAGGACCACGATCTCGCCCTTGTCGACCACGCCCAGATTGGCGGTCTCGCGCGTCTGGTCGCGCAGGCGGCGCAGGAAGGGCAGGGCCGGCGGCACGAAATTGCGCCGGCGCGCGAAGGTCGCGCCCACCTGGAAGGCCTGCCGGCCGATGTGCCAGAGACCCGAGGACGGCTCGATCTGGACGAAGCGCCGGCGTTCGAGCGTCGTCAGCAGGCGGTGCACCGTCGAGGTGGACAGGCCGGTGAGCGCCGCGAGGTCGGTCAGCCGATAGCCTTCCTCGTCCTCGGCCAGCGCCTCGAGAAGGCGCAGCGCGCGGTCCACGGCCTGCACCGTGCCGGCGCGCCCCGCATCGCCCGCTTTCGCCCTGTCGGAAGCATCCTCGCTCATGCGGCGCTTCTAGCATTTCCAGGCCGGAAGCGCAGCGGCACGGCGCCCTGAAGAGGCCAAGTACACAACATCTAGTGGCCCGGACGCCGGGTAGCGTCAATAAGTCGCGTTCTGTGTGGGATATAAAGATATCTTTATATGTCGCATTGACAGGCCGGGGACGGGTCGTCACCTTCCGCCAGCCCTGCCGTCGGTGACCCGACGGCGGCGCGCCCACCCGCATTGGATACGCCCCATGACCCGCTCCACCACCCTCGGCTTTCCCCGCATCGGCCTTCGCCGTGAGCTCAAGCGCGCGCTCGAGGCCTATTGGGCCGGCAGCAGCGATGCCGCCGGGCTTCACGCCACCGGCAAGGCGTTGCGGGCCCGCCACTGGCAGCTCCAGCGCGACGCCGGGATCGACGTCATCCCCTCCAACGACTTCAGCTTCTACGATCATATGCTGGACATGACGGCGACGCTCGGCGCGGTGCCGCCACGCTTCGCCGGCATCACCGATGAAACGGCGCTCTATTTCGCCATGGCGCGCGGCACCGCCACGGCGCCGGCGATGGAAATGACCAAGTGGTTCGATACCAACTATCATTTCATCGTGCCCGAGCTTGTGCGTGGCCAGGCATTTCATCTCGCCTCGCTCGGTGCGGTGAACGCCTATCTCGAAGCCCGCGCGCTCGGCATCGAAACGCGGCCGGTGCTGGTCGGGCCGGTGACCTGGCTCAGCCTTGC
>JBDHTK010000313.1:0-3112 GCA_039808625.1 Devosia sp.
CGCGTCTTGCCCGCCCCACGGCCGCCCATGAGCAGCCAGGTGACCCAGTCGCCGGGCGGCGGCAGCTGGGCCTTGCGGCACCAGAGGCCCCATTCGAAGGCGAGGATCTCGATCGCCTCGTCGGAAACCCGATAGGCGAGCGAGGGATCAACCTGCATTCAGCTCGGCGAGGCGCTCGGCGATCTTGCTGCGCAGCCCCTCGATCTCTTCGGCGGCGCGGCGCGGATAGCGGTTCTCCGCCCGCCGGATTTCGATCAGCTTGTCGAGCGTCATGGCAAGCTTGCCGAGCACGGCGGCTTCCGTCGCGCCTACCTTCGTCATGTTGTCCTCCAGATAGAGCACCTGATTTTCCAGCAGGCCCAGCATGCGCATGGCGAGATCGTTGGGGTCGATCCGCCGCGGCGCCCGCGGCTCCCAATGCTCGGCCACCACCAGCCGGTGCAGCGCCGACAGGCTGATGCCGTGCTTTTCGATGATCTGTTCATTGCTCAGCGTGCGCCCGAGATAGTCGGCGCGCACCGCCGCGACGTCGATCCGGCGCTCCGGCAGGAACCGTCCCCACGCATCGCGCCGTCTCGGCTTCGCACCCATTTCTCAAGCCCCTGTCGTCCCGGCGCGGGCCGTGGCCGGTATCCGCGTCCTTGCTGGCGGCCACTGCAACCCGGGCCGCGCCCCGCTCGTTTCCCGCGCGGGAGGCGCCCATGCCCTCGACTGCGCTCAGCGACATCGCCTACGATCCCGCGGCCCGCACGCTCGACGTCACCTTCGTCACCAGCGGCCGGCGCTATCGCTATTTCGACGTGCTGCTCGACGAGTATGACGCGCTGCTGCGGGCCGCCTCGCGCGGCGCGCACTTCAACCGGGTCATCAAGCCCAACCACGACTACATGCTGTTGTTCGACCGGCCGGCGAAGCCGCCCCGGCGTCGGGGCCCATTTCTGCGACCGTAGCCGAACTATACCCCCCGGGCGTCACACGGGGATAAGTTCGCCGAAAATCCCCGCTGCCGCCCGCCGGCCCGAGGCTTGCGGGCGCGCCGTCCGGTCCCGTACCCTGCCGCATCGGGGGCAAAGGAGATCGAGATGCGATTCGATGTCGTGGGACTGGCCGCAGGGCTGGCGCTGCTGGCCGCCGCCGGGCCGCTGGCCGCGCAGGAGGTTTCGAGCGTGCCCGACCACCTGCTCGGCATGGTCGGCGACTGGCGGCTCGAGCAGGAGGACCAGAGCCTTCCCACCTGCGCGCTGACCTTCACCGAGGACGCGGCGCCGGGCGGCTGGGCCCTGGCGCTGCCCGCCGTCTGCCCGCCGCCCTTCCCGCCGGCCAGCGCGATGACGGCCTGGACGGTGGACGACACCGACGGCTCGGTGATCCTCCTCGACGCCGCCGGCGGCGAGACGCTGCGCCTCCTCGAGGACGAGGACGGCCTGTTCATCACCGCCACCGCGCCGCACCTCTATCTCATGATGCCCTACGACGCCGAAGGCACCGGCGGCGAAATCGGGGACGAGTTCTGAGGCTGAGATCGGCCGGCCTTTCCAGGCTACAACCTCTATAGCTCCATCTGTATCCAGGCTATAACCTGGATTGGAGATCGGATTACCAGGCTATAACCTGGACTTTCTCGCCACTTCCCGCTATGCTCGGCCAAAGGAGTGTAGGGAATGCTGAGCTCGAAATTGAAGCGCGCCTATCGTGCGGTGGACAGGCGTCTCGCCTCGGCGGCCCCTGCCCCCCCGGCGTCGGGGTGGATGCGCGCCATGCGCGAGGCCATCGGCATGACCGGCCAGCAATTCGCCAACCGCCTCGGCGTCGCGTGGCAGAGCATGGACGATCTCGAGAAGTCGGAGGCGGCCGGAACGATCACGCTGGACAGCTTGCGGCGCGGCGCGGCGGCGCTGGAGTGCGAGTTCGTCTACTTCATCGTTCCAAAAGCCGGAACGGCCGAGGCCCTGGTGACGCAGCGCGCGCGCGCCGTAGCCCTGCGCAGCCTGGCACGATCGGGTCAGACAATGGCGCTCGAGGATCAGGCGACGCAGGCCGGCGAGCGCGAACACCTGCTCGACGACTACATTCAGGATCACGTTCGCGATCGCGATCTCTGGGCGGAGTGAATGACGCTGCCGCCGCAGCAGATCGAAGGCGCGACGCCGCTCGGGCCCGACGAAATGGCCGGCCTCAAGCCCCTGGCCGTCTTCACGCAGGCCGACCTCAACATTGCCGAGGAGGCCAACATCCTCGCCGGCATGCAGTGGGCGCGACGAACCCGCCGGACGGACATACTTAGTCGCGACTTCATCGCAACCCTGCACGCGCGCATGTTCGGAGAGGTGTGGACATGGGCCGGCACCTGGCGCCGCCGCCAGACGAACATCGGCGTCGCCCCCAGCGCGATTGTCGTCGCAGTCGAAGCGCTGCTGCGCGACGTCGCGTTCTGGGCCGAACAGCACACCTTCGCCGACGACGAGATCGCGGCCCGCCTGCATCACCGCCTCGTCTGGGTGCACCCGTTTCCCAACGGCAACGGCCGCCATACGCGCCTGTTGGCCGACCTTTGGCTGGAGTCCCGTGGCGCCGAGCCGTTCAGCTGGGGTCGGACGAACCTCGGGACGGCGGGTCAAGCCCGGCAGACCTATATCGCGGCGCTGCGCGACGCCGATCGCGGCAGCATCGACGGGCTTGTCGCCTTTGCGCGCAGCTGACCCTCACAGCTCCTCCGGCGGCTCCTCGTTGGGCCAGTCGGCGACGTGCTCTTCCCAGGTGCCGGGCGCGACCTCGCTCTCCGAGACCGTGCGGCCGCGCACCGAAATGCCGGCCGTGACCACCGTTTCGGGGTCGCCCGACACCAGCGGGTGCCACCAGGCGAGGCCGCGCCCCTCGGCCAGCCGGCGATAGGCGCAGCTTTTCGGGATCCAGTCGATCTCGGTGACGTTGGCCGGCGTCAGCTTGATGCAGTCGGGCACCTTTTCGTGGCGGTTGGGATAGTCCGAGCAGCGGCAGGTGGTGCCGTTGAGCAGCCGGCAGCGCACGTCGGAATTGTAGATTTCGCCCGTATCCTCGTCCTCGAGCTTCATCAGGCAGCAGCGCCCGCAGCCGTCGCACAGCGCTTCCCACT
>JBDHTK010000314.1:0-3108 GCA_039808625.1 Devosia sp.
ACGATGATGGGAACGCCGGCCGCCTTTGCGTGGCTGATCGATTCAATCGTCTGCGGCATCACGCTGTCGTCGGCCGCCACCACCAGGATGGCGATGTCGGTGGCCTGGGCGCCGCGCGCGCGCATGGCCGTGAAGGCGGCGTGGCCGGGCGTGTCGATGAAGGTGATCTTCTGGCCGTTCTGCTCCACCTGGTAGGCGCCGATGTGCTGGGTGATGCCGCCGGCCTCGCCGGCCTGCACGTTGGCATGGCGAATGGCGTCCAGCAGCGAGGTCTTGCCGTGGTCGACGTGACCCATGATGGTGACCACCGGCGGCCGCGGCACCAGGTCTTCGGGATTGTCGGCGATGTTGAACAGGCCCTCCTCGATGTCGGCCTCGGCGACGCGCTTGACGGTATGGCCGAATTCGGTGGCGACGAGCTCGGCCGTGTCGGCGTCGACGACGTCGCCCGGCTTCAGGATCTGGCCCTGCTTCATGAAGAACTTGACCACGTCCACGGCGCGCTCGGACATGCGTTGCGCCAGTTCCTGGATGGTGATGGTCTCGGGAACGGTGACCTCGCGCATGACCTTCTCGCGCGGCTCGTTGTGCATGGCGCGCTTGAACTTCTCCTGGCGGCGCCGCATGGCCGACAGAGAGCGCGCGCGCTCGCTGTCCTCGGAGGAGAGCGCGGTGTTCAGCGTCAGCTTGCCGCGGCGGCGGTCGTCGGCGCCCTTGACCTTGGCCGGACGCGCCACTTCCGGCACGGCGACGCGCCGCACCGGGGCAGCCGTGCCAGTGCGGCGAGGCTTGGCTTCCTCTTCTTCCTCCTCGGGACCGGCCGCGGCGGCGGTCTGCGGCGCGCGGCGGCGGGCCTCCTCCTCGGCGCGGCGGCGCGACTCCGCCTCGGCCTGGATGCGCGCCTCCTCCTCGGCCTGGCGGCGGGCGGATTCCTCGCGTTCGCGCTTGCGGCGCTCATCTTCCTCGGAGCGGCGCTTGGCTTCGTCGACGGCGCGCTGGCGATCCTCGACCTCGCGCGCCTTGGAATCCTCCAGCGCCCGGCGGCGGGCTTCCATCTCGCCGCGCGACAGCTCGTTCAGCACCATGCCGCTGCGTTCCGGCGCCGGCGCGGCCGGCCGGCGCGCCTGCTGGCGCGGGGCGGGCGCGGGCGCGGGTGCTGCCGCGACGGGCGCGGCCGGACGGGGCGAGAACACGGAAGCGCCGGGCTCCGGCCGCTCGCCGGGCTTGACGAACTTGCGCTTGGTCTCGACGACGACCGACTTGGTGCGGCCGTGCGAGAAGTTCTGGCGCACGGTGCTCTGCTCCACGCCCGGACGCTTCAGCGTCAGGGTCTTCTTGGGCGTCACGCTCAACGTCTTGTCGTCGCCCGATTTGGTATCGCTCATTCCATATCCTCTGCGGCATCGTCTACGCTGGCAACGGCCGCAAGCATTGCCAGATCGTCCGGGGAGCCGCCCCGGTATCGGTCGAGCGCAACCATGCGCTTCTGGACCGCCCTGCCCGCGTCTCCCGCGAGAACGGCAGCATGTATCACATTTGTGCCACCCAATGCCAAACCCAATTCGGCTTCGCCAAAAAGTTTGTAGGCGGGAATGGCCGGCCCGCCGAGATGGACCGTGGCGCGGCGCGCCTGGGTAATCTTGCGCACCCCGTCCTCGGCGCCCTCGCGCGCGTGCAGCACAAGAAGCGCCTTGCCCGAGCGCACCGCGGCATCCACCTTGGCGGCCCCCATGGCGACCGCGCCCGCCTTGCGGGCGAGCCCCAGCGCACCAAGCGCCGCCCTGGCCAGCAGGGCATCGACGGTTGCGCCGAGATCGGGGGGCACGGCCACGCTACGCTTGAAGGCGCGGGCGAAATGCCCCTTGGCGGCGGCCTTGTCCACATATAGGCGCTCGGCGCTCACCCAGCAACCGCGGCCCGGCAGGCTGCGCTTGAGGTCGGGGACGACGGCCGAATCGGGGCCGACGACGAAGCGGATCAGCTCATCCGGCTCGGCGGTCTTCCTCGTGACGATGCAGGTGCGATCGTTCATCTCGGGCGATGGCTCCGGGGGTGCTCACCTCACGCACCGGCGGCTTCGGCGCCGGTGGCATCGGCATCTGCGCCGTCGGCATCGGCGGCCTCGACGTCCGCCTCCTCTTCCTCGGTGATCCAGCCGGCCTTGAGGCGGGCGGCCAGCACCATCTGCTCGGCCTCGGCGCGCGAGAGACCGTGCGCGGCCAGCACGCCGGGGAACACCTTGGTCTCGCCGTCCTTGCGCTCCTTCCAGCCGACGAGATCGTCGACCGCGTAGCCGGCGAAGTCCTCGACCGTCTTCACGCCGTCCTCGCCCAGCGTCACCATCATGGCGGTGGTGATGCCGGGGACCTCGCGCAGCTCGTCCTCGACGCCGAGCTCGCGGCGGCGGGCGTCCTGCTCGGCCTCGATCTTGTCCAGATATTCGCGGGCGCGGGTCTGGATCTCCTCGGCGGTGTCCTCGTCGAAGCCGTCGATCGAGGAAATCTCGCCGGGCTCGACATAGGCCACCTCCTCCACGCTGGTGAAGCCTTCGGAAGCCAGCACCTGGCCGACCATCTCGTCCACGTCCAGCGCCTCCATGAACAGGTTGGAGCGCTCGACGAACTCTTTATGGCGGCGCTGCGATTCCTCTTCCTCGGTGAGGATGTCGATGTCCCAGCCGGTGAGCTGCGAGGCCAGACGCACGTTCTGGCCGCGGCGGCCGATGGCCAGCGAAAGCTGGTCGTCCGGCACCACGACCTCGATGCGCTCGGCCTCCTCGTCCAGCACCACCTTGGCCACTTCGGCGGGCTGAAGCGCGTTGACGATGAAGGAGGCGGCCGAGGGCGACCACGGGATGATGTCGATCTTCTCGCCCTGCAATTCGCCGACCACGGCCTGCACGCGCGAGCCGCGCATGCCCACGCAGGCGCCGACCGGATCGATGGAGGAATCGCGGCTGATGACGGCGATCTTGGCGCGGCTGCCGGGGTCGCGGGCCACCGACTTGATCTCGATGATGCCGTCGTAGATCTCCGGCACCTCCATGGTGAACAGCTTGGCCATGAACTGCGGATGGGTGCGCGACAGGAAGATCTGCGGGCCGCGCTG
>JBDHTK010000315.1:0-3098 GCA_039808625.1 Devosia sp.
TCCGCAGGGCTGACATGGCCGTCCGCGCCCTGCCGGCAAGCCGCCCCGCTCGCGCGGGGCGGCGCTTCGTGAAGCCGGGGGTGATCCCCGGCTTCGGGCTGACCTTCGGCTTCACGCTCACCTATCTCAGCCTCGTCGTGCTCATTCCCATCGCCGCGCTGTTCCTCAAGGCGGCGGCGATCCCGCCCGAGGAGATGTGGCGGCTCGCCACGGCGCCGCGCACGCTCAACGCGCTGAAGCTCAGCTTCGGCGCCTCGCTCGTCGCGGCGCTGGTCAATGTCGTCTTCGGCGTGCTCGTCGCCTGGGTGCTGGTGCGCTACAAATTCATCGGCCGGCGGGTGCTCGACGCCATCGTCGACCTGCCTTTCGCGCTGCCCACGGCGGTGGCCGGCATCGCGCTCTCCAGCCTCTATGCGCCCAAGGGCTGGGTGGGCTGGCTGGTCGGGCCCAACGGGCCGCTGGGGCTCGACTGGAAGATCGCCTATACGCCGGCCGGCATCGTCGTGGCGCTCATCTTCATCGGCCTGCCCTTCGTCGTGCGCACGGTGCAGCCGGTGCTCGAGGCGTTCGAGCAGGAGCTGGAGGAAGCGGCGGCGACGCTCGGCGCCTCGCGGCTGCAGACGGCCGTGCGCGTGGTGCTGCCGCGACTCGTGCCGGCCATCCTCACCGGCTTCGCGCTCGCCTTCGCGCGGGCGGTCGGCGAGTACGGCTCGGTCATCTTCATCGCCGGCAACCTGCCCAACATCTCCGAGATCGCGCCGGTCCTCATCGTCATCAAGCTCGAGGAGTTCGACCAGCCGGGCGCCGCCGTGATCGCCGCCGTGATGCTGGTCGCCGCCTTCCTCATGCTGCTCGTCATCAACCTCATCCAGGTGTGGGCGCGACGGAGGTTCGGCGATGTATGAGGAGGACGTCCTCGTCTATGACAGCCGCCGGCCGCCGGCGCCCCACGAGCACACGCCGCCGACGCAGGAGCGCCCGTGGGTGCGCCGGACGCTGATCGGGCTCGCCGTGCTGTTCATGCTGGCCATGCTGGTGCTGCCGCTGGTGCTGGTCTTCGCCGAGGCGCTGCGACACGGGCTCGAGGCCTATTTCGCCGCCTTCGCCGACCGGCAGTCGCAGGCGGCGATCCGGCTGACGCTCCTCGTCGCGGCCATCGCCGTGCCGTGCAACCTCGTCTTCGGCGTCGCCGCGGCGTGGGCCATCGCCAAGTTCGAGTTCCCCGGCAAGGCGTTCCTCACGACGCTGATCGATCTGCCCTTCTCGGTGTCGCCGGTGGTCTCCGGCATGGTCTATGTGCTGCTGTTCGGGGCGCAGAGCGCGCTGTCGCCGTGGCTGAGGGCCAACAATATCGAGATCGTCTTCGCCGTGCCCGGCATCGTGCTGGCGACGATCTTCGTCACCTTCCCGTTCGTCGCGCGCGAGCTGATCCCCTTGATGCAGGACCAGGGCAATGGCGACGAGGAGGCGGCGCTGTCCCTGGGCGCCACGGGCTGGCAGACATTTTTCCGCGTCACCCTGCCCAACATCAAATGGGGCCTGCTCTACGGCGTGCTGCTGTGCAATGCGCGGGCGATGGGCGAGTTCGGCGCCGTGTCGGTGGTCTCGGGCCACATCAGGGGCAAGACCAACACCATGCCGCTCGACATCGAGATCCTCTACAACGAATATAACTTCACCGCCGCCTTCGCCGTGGCCTCGCTGCTGGCGCTGCTGGCGCTGGTGACGCTGGTCGTCAAAACCATCCTCGAGTTCCGTTTCGGCGAGGAGCTCGCGGGCAACCGCCGACACTGAGGGAAGCGCTCGTGGAGATTCGCGTCAAAAACGTCCTCAAGCAGTTCTCGCGCTATCCGGCGCTCGACGACGTGTCGCTCGACATCGGCTCGGGCGAGCTGGTGGCCCTGCTCGGCCCGTCGGGCTCGGGCAAGACGACGCTGCTGCGGCTGGTCGCCGGGCTCGAAATGCCCACGGCCGGGCAGATCTTCTTCGGCGACGAGGACGCCTCGGCGATGAGCGTGCAGCAGCGCAATGTCGGCTTCGTCTTCCAGGCCTATGCGCTGTTCCGCAACATGAGCGTGCTCGACAACGTCGCCTTCGGGCTGCGCGTGCGGCCGCGCGCCACGCGGCCGCCGCGCGCCGAGATCCGCCGGCGGGCGCTGGAGCTGCTCGAGCTCGTGCAGCTGGGCGGGCTCGAAAAGCGCTACCCGCAGCAATTGTCGGGCGGCCAGCGGCAGCGGGTGGCGCTGGCGCGGGCGCTCGCCATCGAGCCGCGCGTGCTGCTGCTCGACGAGCCGTTCGGGGCGCTCGATGCGCAGGTGCGCAAGGAGCTGCGCAAATGGCTGCGCGAGATCCACGACCGCACCGGGCACACGACGGTGTTCGTGACGCATGACCAGGAGGAGGCGCTGGAGCTGGCCGACCGGCTGGTGGTGATGAGCCAGGGCCGCATCGAGCAGGTCGGCACGCCCGACGAGGTCTACGACACTCCGCAGAACCCGTTCGTCTTCGGCTTCATCGGCGAGTCCTCGGCGCTGCCGGTCGAGGTGGCGGCGGGCGCGGTGCGGGCCAATGGCGCCGAGATCGGGCTCGGCGCGGGCGCGGCGGCGCCGGGGCCGGCGCAGCTCTATTTCCGGCCGCACGACATCGCGCTCGTCGGCGACGGCGCGGCGCTGGCGGGGCGGGTCGCGGGCTCGCGGCGGGTCGGCGGGACGCGCCGCGTGGAGCTCGAGGTGCCGGGCGCGCCGGGCCGCGTCGAAATCGATCTGCCGCTCGACCATGCGGCGCCGCCGGGCAGCAGAATCGCGTTCCGGCCGACGCGCTGGCGGCTCTTTCCTATGCCGGCGTGACCACCGGCGGCCGGCCGCGCGTCGTCACCAGCCAGATGCCGAGGCTGACGAGGGCGAGCGCCGCGAGGTTCTTCCAGGCGAGGATGTTCTCGCCGAGCACGAGCCCGGCGAGCAGCACGCCGAACACCGGGATGAGGAACTGGTAGGGCGCCACGGCGCTCACCGGATTGTACTTGAACAGCACGCTCCACACCGAGAAGGCGACGGCCGAGAGCGCCGCGAGATAGGCGATGAGCGCGACCCCGCCGAGGC
>JBDHTK010000316.1:0-3093 GCA_039808625.1 Devosia sp.
TCGAGGTCATGCCCAAGGTCAAGAAGCTGAGGCCCGAGTTGCCCATCGTGGTGATGAGCGCGCAGAACACCTTCATGACGGCGATCCGCGCCAGCGAGCTCGGCGCCTACGAGTACCTGCCGAAGCCGTTCGACATCGCCGAGCTGCTGTCGGTGGTCGGCCGCGCCCTTGCCGACGCCCGCAAGCCGCCGCGCCCCCCGCGCCCGGCCGACGAGCCCGGCGAGACCATGCCGCTGGTCGGCCGCTCGGCGGCGATGCAGGAGATCTATCGCGCCCTGGCCCGGCTGATGCAGACCGACCTCACGGTGATGGTCACCGGCGAGAGCGGCACCGGCAAGGAGCTGGTGGCGCGGGCGCTGCACGAGTTCGGGCGGCGCCGGAACGGTCCGTTCGTCGCCATCAACATGGCCGCCATCCCGCGCGACCTGATCGAGGCCGAGCTGTTCGGTCACGAAAAGGGCGCCTTCACCGGCGCCACGGCACGCTCCTCGGGCCGCTTCGAGCAGGCCGAAGGCGGCACGCTGTTCCTCGACGAGATCGGCGACATGCCGATGGAGGCGCAGACGCGCCTGCTGCGCGTGCTGCAGGAGGGGGAGTACACGATGGTGGGCGGCCGCACGCCCATAAGGTCCAATGTACGCATCGTCGCTGCGACGCACCGCGACCTCGGCCAGATGATCCGCCAGGGCCTGTTCCGCGAGGACCTCTACTATCGGCTCAACGTCGTGCCGATCCGGCTGCCGCCGCTGCGCGAGCGCACCGACGACATTGCCGACCTCGTGGCGCATTTCCTGCGCGCCGCGCAGCGCGAGGGCGAGCCGGTCAAGACCATCGACCCCGAGGCGATCAGGGTGCTGCAGGCCTATTCGTGGCCCGGCAATGTGCGCGAGCTCGAAAACCTCGTGCGGCGGCTGGTGGCGCTGCACGCCGACGAGACCCTGTCGCGCGAGATCGTCGAGGCGGAGCTGCACGTCTCCGACCAGCCGGCCGCGCCGGTCCTGCCGGGGCCGGTCGACGTCGCCGCCGCGGTCGAAACGCATGTGGCGCGGCTGCTGAGGGACGCGGCACCGCACCTGCCGCCGGCGGGTCTCTATCAGCGCGTGCTGGACGAGGTGGAGGGGCCGCTCATTGCGATGGCGCTCAATGCCTGCGGCGGCAACCAGATCAAGGCGGCGGAACTGCTCGGGCTCAACCGCAACACGCTGCGCAAGAAAATCCGCGCCCACGCCATCGAGATCGTCCGGCAGAGCCGGCGCGGCTGATCATTCCTCGACCCAGGACTCGAAGGTGCCGTCCCTGGTCAGGCGGGCGATCATCCAGCCCTTGCGGCCCTGGCGCACCTCGAAAAGATACTCGGGCTCGATACTCCGATAGACCTCCGCCGTGTTGCGCGCCGACTCCTCGCTGGCGCGGATCAGGGTGGATGCCCCCGGTTCTGAAACGAAAGCTCTGGACATGAGGCGAATATGGAGGCGGGAGACGAGGATGCCAAGGATGGCCGCAGGTGCCCGCACATCCTGCGGTCCCGAGGTGGTGTCACATTTCAGCAACAATTGTCTTGAAGGCTCGGCACGATTGGGCCACCTTACCTCCTCTTTGCGGCTTTCCGGGACACGGTCTGTGACATGAGCGACACAGCACTGGCCAGTGCCAGCTTTCCGGACGCCGGCGACCCGGCCCCGGCGAGTCCGAGCTCGCTGTTCACCGAGCGCGGCCGCAAGGCGCTGCGTGCCGTCGGCCTGATTGTCGTCGTGCTGTCGGTGCTCGTCGCCTCGGGCTCCTTCCTCATCATGACCGGCGCTACGACCATCGAGCCGACGCCCGAGGTGTGGACGCTGATCTGGGTGGCCAATGGCGTGCTCGTCCTGCTGGTCGTGGCGCTGGTGGTCACCGAGGCGATGCTGCTGCTGCAGGCGCTGTTCCTGCGCGAGGCGGGGGCGGGGCTGCAACTGCGCATGGTGGCGATGTTCGCCGCCGCCGCCGCCGTGCCGGCGATCATCGTCGCCGTCGTCGCCACCATCTCGCTCAACCAGGGGCTGGACCAGTGGTTCTCGGAGCGCACCAAGACGATGGTGGAGGCGTCGCGGCTGGTGGCGCGCTCGTACATGCTGGAGCACGCGCAGGTGCTGCGCGACGACATCATCTGGACCGCTGGCGAGCTGGAGAAGGCGCGCACCACCTTCGAGACCGACCGCGTGCAGTATCAGCGCATCCTCACGGCGCTCGCCGTCACCCGCTCGCTGCCCTTCGCGGTGCTCGTCTCGGGCGACGGCGACACGCTGATGCGGGCCCAGATCAATGCCCAGAACGTCTCGCCGCAACTGCCGGACGGGCTCATCCCGCACGTCGTCGAGGGCGTGCCGACGCTGATTTCGCCCGGCGACACGCAGCTCGTCGGCGCCATCATCAAGCTGCGCGGCTATGACGACACCTATCTGTTCGTGGCCCGACCGGTGAACGCCGAGGTGCTGGAGTTCATGCGGCTCACCGACGACAACGTCACCGAGTACCGCCAGTACGAATCCAACCGGCTGGTGTTCCAGATCACCTTCACCATCATGTATCTGGGGCTGGCGCTGGTGCTGCTGCTCGCGGCGCTGTGGGTGGGCATCGCGCTCGCCAACCGCTTCGTCGACCCGATCCGCAACCTGATGATCGCCTCGAGCCGCGTCTCGGCCGGCGATCTCGACGTGCAGGTGCCGGTGCAGCCGGGGCAGGGCGACCTGCGCGACCTCTCCAACCGCTTCAACACCATGACGCGGCAGCTTCATTCGCAGCATGTGGCGCTGGTCGAGGCCAACCGGACCAACGAGAAGCGCCGCCAGTTCACCGAGGCGGTGGTGGAGGGCGTGTCGGCCGGCATCATCGGGCTCGACGCCTTCGGCGCCATCACCCTGTTCAACGCCCGCGCCTCGGAAATGCTCGGGCACGACGAAATCTCCGTCGTCGGCCGGCAGCTCGGCGAGGTGGTGCCGGCGCTCGGCCCCATCGTCGAGCGCGCCAAATCCTCGCGGCGGGGACCGATCCGCGACCAGATCGAGATCGGCTCGGGGCCCGACTACCGCACCTATCAGGTGCAGCTCACCCGCGAGG
>JBDHTK010000317.1:0-3080 GCA_039808625.1 Devosia sp.
CCCAAGATCGGCGACACCATCGTCAAGGCCGCGCAGGAGGTGATCGACGGCAAGCTCGACGACCATTTCCCGCTTGTCGTCTGGCAGACCGGCTCCGGCACCCAGTCGAACATGAACGCCAACGAGGTCATCTCCAACCGCGCCATCGAGATGCTGGGCGGCAAGATGGGGTCGAAGAAGCCGGTCCATCCCAACGACCACGTCAATATGAGCCAGTCGTCCAACGACACCTACCCGACGGCCATGCACGTCGCCGGCGCCGAGGAGATCGTCAACCGCCTGTTGCCGGCGCTTAGGAAGCTGCACGCCGCCTTGGACGACAAGGCCAGGGCGTGGGACCACATCATCAAGATCGGCCGCACCCACACCCAGGACGCCACGCCCCTGACGCTCGGCCAGGAATTCTCCGGCTACGCCGAGCAGGTCAGGAACGGCATCGCCCGCATCGAGACGACCCTGCCGGCGCTGATGCAGCTTGCCCAGGGCGGCACCGCCGTCGGCACCGGCCTGAACGCCCCGATCGGCTTCGCCGAGAAGGTGGCCGACAAGATCGCGGCGATCACCGGACTCGCCTTCACCACCGCGCCCAACAAGTTCGAGGCGCTGGCCGCCCATGATGCGATGGTGTTCAGCCATGGCGCCATCAACACCGTCGCCGCCTCGCTGTTCAAGATCGCCAACGACATCCGCTTCCTCGGCTCCGGCCCGCGCGCCGGCCTGGGCGAGCTGTCGCTGCCCGAGAACGAGCCCGGCTCCTCGATCATGCCCGGCAAGGTCAACCCGACCCAGTGCGAGGCGATGACGCAGGTCTGCGTCCAGGTGTTCGGCAACAACGCCGCGCTGACCTTCGCCGGCAGCCAGGGCCATTTCGAGTTGAACGTCTTCAACCCGGTGATGGCCTACAACTTCCTGCAATCGGTGCGCCTGATCGCCGACGCGGCTCACTCCTTCACCGACAATTGCGTCGTCGGCATCGAGCCGCGCGAGGACAACATCCGCGCCGGCGTCGAGCGCTCGCTGATGCTGGTCACGGCGCTCGCGCCCAAGATCGGCTACGACAACGCCGCCAGGATCGCCAAGACCGCGCACAAGAACGGCACCACGCTGCGCGAGGAGGCGCTGGCCACCGGGCTGGTGAGCGAGGCCGAATACGACGCCATCGTGCGGCCGGAGGCGATGACGAAGCCGGGCTGATTTCACTTTTCTGTGAACGACAAATCCATCATCGTTCATTAATGGTGAACGCAGAGTCTGCGGCGCGGCCTCTTGCTGCGCCGCGCCCATGCGCTATCTGGGCGGGACGAGTTTTCGTTTCGACAGCCAAGGAAAAACCATGTCCAACGACGTCACCCTTCTCGTCGCCCGCGTCCTGCTGGCTTTGATGTTCCTCGTTTCCGGCCTGCCGATGCTGTTCGCGCCCGGCGGCTTCGCCGGCTTCATGGGCTCGATCGGCATGCCCGCGCCGCTCCTGGTCACCTGGGCGGTGATCGCGCTCAAGGTGCTGGGCGGCATCGCCCTCGTCGTCGGCTTCCAGACGCGCTGGGCGGCCTACGCCTTCGCCGCCTTCTGCGTCGCCACCGCCTTCATCGGCCACTTCACCGCCGAGGAGATGACGGTGTTCTGGAAGAACATCGCCATTGCCGGCGGCTTCCTCGCTTTGTCGGTCTCGGGCCCCGGCGCGCTGTCGCTCGACGCCCGCCGCGGCTGAGCGATCGGCTCCCGAACGACGAAAGGCCCGGAGCGATCCGGGCCTTTTCGTTTTCGCTTGCCAGTGGCGTCCGAGTCTGGCTGTTGCCGCAGGAACGGAGACGAACGCCATGACGCAGCACGACATCCGCCGCGCCGACATTACCCTGGCCGACTGGCGGCTTCATCCGGCGAGCCGCTACAGCTTCCAGCATGTCAGCGAATTCGTGCCGGTGGCGATGGTCGCCTGGCCGGGCCCGGCCGAGGCGCCGTCGCCGGGCCAGGCGGCGCTCGAAAGCCTCGTCCTGCGCGACCGCGACGGCGGCGATGTCGCCGCGCTCGCCCATCTGCGCCGCTCTTATGCCGACCATGTCGTGGTCATGCGCGAGGGCGAGGTCGTCGCCGAATGGCTGGCCGACACCGCCGATCCGGCGCGGCCGCACGTGGTGTTCTCGATCTCGAAGTCGATCACCGGCCTGCTCGCCGGCATCGCGGCGGGCGACGGCGCGCTCGACCCCGACGCCCCGGTCGTCGCCTATGTGCCGTCGATGGCGGGCTCGACCTATGCCACGGCGCGGGTGCGCGACCTGCTCGACATGACCGTCGATCTCGACTTCGACGAGGAATATCTCGACCATGGCGGCGCCTTCGACCGCTACCGCCGCGCCATGCTGTGGAACCCCGAGCCGCTGGACGGCGGCGCGGCGCCGGAGACGCTTGCGCGCTTCCTCGCCACGCTCGGCGGCCACGGAAGCGGCCATGGCCGCCGGTTCTACTACGCCTCGCCCAACAGCGACCTGCTCGGCCTCGTCGTCGAGCGCGCCGTCGGCATGCGCTATCACCGCTATCTGGCCGAGAAGCTGTGGAAGCCGATGGGCGCGCGGGGCGCTGCCTATGTGACGGTCGACCGCGCCGGCACCGCGCGCGCGGCCGGCGGCGTGTGCATCACCACGCGCGACCTCGCCCGCCTCGGCCAGCTCGTGCTCGACGGCGGCCGCGCCCGCGACGGCACGGCGGTGGTGCCCCCGGGCTGGATCGCCGACATGCGCGAGGGCGGCGACCGCAACGCCTGGGTCGACGGCAATTTCGCCGACATGTTCCCACATGGCCGCTACCGCTCCTGCTGGTACGATGTCGGCGACGGACGCGGCAGCATCGCCGCCGTCGGCATCCACGGCCAGTGGCTGTGGGCCGACCCGGCAAGCCGCGTCGTCATCGCCCGCACCGCCTGCCGTCCCGCCCCCAGCGACGACGACGCCACCGCGCTCGAAATCCTGATGCTCGGCCAGATCGCCCGCGCCTTCGGCGAGGGGTAGCGCCCTTTCCCCTCGCGCGGATTCGCACTATTGCATCGCCAGTATCGAGGAGACCGCCCGCCATGCCATCGCGTCCCG
>JBDHTK010000318.1:0-3034 GCA_039808625.1 Devosia sp.
CCGACGACATCTCGCTCAAGGCGGAATACGCCTACACCGACCTCGGCTCGGTCGATTTTGCCACGTCACCCGGTGGTCGCTCGCCGACCTCGGCGGCAACGACCCTGCACACCATCAAGGTCGGCGCCAACCTCCACTTCTAGAACCATCGGCCCCTATTAGGGGCCGGTGCCTGCCCTGCCGCTCAGTTTGAGCCAGGTAGCCCGCAGCCCCTTGGCCCAGCCGAGCAGGCGCTCGTCGTCCTTGATGCGGCGGCGCAGCGTCTGCCAGCCGCGATGCGCGGCGGCGGCGAGCGCGCCGCGCCGGGTGATCGGCATGTAATGGTGGCGCACCGGCGTCAGGCTGTTGCACCAGTGGCGCTTCTCGTCGGTCAGGCCCTCGCCCATGTCGAAGACGCGGAAACCCTGAGCGAACACCGTCTGCATGACGCGCAGGAGGCACTGTTTGCCGGGCGAGCCGGTCTGGACCAGCGGATCGTCGCTCATCGACGAGATGAGGCAAAAGAGCCGGTCGCCATGCACGACGTTGTAGCGCACGGCGACGATCTCGCCGTCAAGGCGCAGCGTATGCAACAGCACCGGCACGCCCGAGCCGGCGCGCGCCGTGCCGTCGTAGAAGGCGCGGATGGCGGGGACGGCGAAGGGGTCGAAGACGCCCATGGCGCGAAAGCGCGCGGCGCGCTGGCGGAACATCACGTCGAGCACCGCGACGGCGGCGTCGCCATTGGCGATTTCGCCGAAGCTCACCTCGCCCAGCGCCGCCAGCCGGTCGCCCTGCTGGCGGTCGTGCTTGCGGCGCGACTTGCTGCGCTGCGTCGCGTCGGCCTCGGCAAAGCTCGCGAAACTGGCGCGATAGAGCGTATCGGCGGCGATGGACTGGCCGAGCTCGGCGAACAGGTCGACGCCGTCGACGACGAGCTGCGGCACGGCCTTGAGATAGACCACGTCGGCGCCGGCGATGCCGCGCAGCAGCGCGATCCACAGCCGCCGGCGCTCCTCGGGCGCGAGGGCCGCGAGCCGCGGCACGTCGACGATGGGAGCGTTGCAGCCGACATGCGGGCCGGGAAACCACGACAGCACGCGCACGCCCTTGTCCCAGCGCCGTTGCAGCGGCACCAGCGCCAGCGGCGCGCCATCAAGGTGCGCGACGACGAAGATGCGGTCGCGCGCCGGGATGGCGAGCGCCTCGATCCACAGGCGGATGAAGTCGAGCTGCTGGCCGGGCGATTCGATGGTCCGGGCGGCCAGCGCCCGCCACATCGGCGCGACATCGTCCAGACTGTGAGTGGCGACGATCTCGAGGGCGCGCAGGCCCGCCGGCGCAGCGTGCCGCCGTGCCGCCTCGCGCAGCAGGATGTCGTCGATCGCGGCGCCTGGCGCCATGTCCGCAGTTCCCCGAGCCATGCCGGCCAGTTTCGGGCGGCGGGGTGAAGGCGGAGTTCACGATGGCGCCGGCAGCCAGGTTGCGGCGGAAATCCGTGGGCGAGGGTTACCCAATGGTTTGCAGGATGGGGAAGGTTTCCTGGAACCAGTAGGCGATGCGCGTGAACTGGCCGGTGATGAACAACAGGCCCGTCAGCACGAGGAGGCCGCCGACGATCTTTTCCACCGTGCCCATGTGACGCCGGAAGCCGGCGAAGAAGGTGAGGAACGGCCCGATGGCGATGCCGGCGAGCAGGAACGGCACGCCGAGGCCGAGCGAGTAGACGCCGAGCAGGCCGGCGCCCTGCCAGGCGGTCTCCTGCACCGCGGCGACCGACAGGATGGCGGCGAGGATCGGGCCGATGCACGGCGTCCAGCCCACGGCGAAGGCGAGGCCGAGGAGGAACCCGCCCAGCGGCCCGGAGGCGACGCCCGGCCCGTTGTGCCGCAGCTGCCGGTCGAGCAGGCCGATGCGGAAGACGCCGAGGAAATGCAGGCCCATGACGATGATGAAGACGCCGGCGACGGGCGTGATGATGGGCAGCGCGGCGCGAAACGCCTGGCCGAATACCGTCGCCGTGGCACCGAAGGTGACGAACACCAGCGAGAAGCCGAGGATGAAGAAGATCGAGGTGAAGACGCTGCGCCGCCAGACGAGGCCGGCCGTGGCGCCGTCGCTGCGCAACTGCTCGAAGGACGAGCCGCTCATATAGGTGAGATAGGGCGGCACCAGCGGCAGCACGCAGGGGCTGAGGAAGCTCAGCACCCCGGCCCCGAAGATCAGCGGAAAGGACAGCCCGTTCATAGCCTGCGAGTTCTAGCCGGAGCGGCGACTTAAGCAACAGGCTCAAGCGGAGGTGAAGTGCGGCACTTGTGCCCGGCGGCGGCGGCGGCTAAGCCCGCACGCATCGCCCCTTGCCCAGCGGGAATGCCCATGCCGCACCCCATCCGCATCGCCCCGTCGATCCTCTCCGCCGATTTTTCGCGGCTGGGCGAGGAGGTCCGCGCCGTCGCGGCGGCGGGCGCCGACTATATCCATGTCGACGTGATGGACGGGCATTTCGTGCCCAACCTCACGCTCGGGCCGGTGATCGTGCAGTGGCTCAGGCCGCTGACGCGAAAGGTGCTCGACTGCCACCTGATGATCGCGCCGGCGGATCCCTACATCGCCGCCTTCGCCAAGGCCGGCGCCGACATCGTCACCGTGCATGCCGAGGCCGGTCCGCACCTGCACCGCTCGCTGCAGGCGATCCGCGCCGAGGGCAAGAAGGCTGGCGTGGCGATCAACCCGGCGACGCCCGTTGCGGCGCTGGAGCACGTCATCGACAGCATCGACCTGCTGCTGGTGATGAGCGTCAACCCCGGCTTCGGCGGGCAGAGCTTCATCCGCGAGTCGCTGGCGAAGATCCGGCAGGCGAAGGCGCTGATCGGCGGACGGCCGGTCGAGCTCGAGGTCGATGGCGGCATCACCCCCGACACCGCCGGCGAAGTGGCACGGGCCGGCGCCGACGTGCTGGTCGCCGGCAACGCCATCTTCGCCGGCAACGACGCCGCCACCTACGCCCCCCGCATCGCGGCCATCCGCGATGCCGCCACGACGATCAGAGTGTAAG
>JBDHTK010000319.1:0-3004 GCA_039808625.1 Devosia sp.
CGTTTTTCACGATATTTGGCGTGGCCGCGACCGCATCAGATAGCGCACGCCATCGGGCGTGCTTCGCGCCTGTCTCGCCTATGCGTTCGGCTTCGCCGCTCTCGTCCGGGGTCGGCGTATGCGCCGAGCCGCCTCGCTGTCGCCTTGGCGCCATGGATTGCCGGTCCGACTGCTATTCGTTGGCATCCAGATGTGCGCCTTCCCGGTCGAGATGGAGATAGTTCGCATTGAACAGGCCGGCCTGCATGAGACGGCCGAGGTCGGGAATGGTGAGGATACGGCCGGAAAGATGGATCAGTTTCAGATTGCGAAGTTCCTGCAGCGTGCGGTTGACATGGACCGTGGACATGCCGGTCGCGTCAGCGAGTTCGGATTGCGTAACAGGAAAGTCGCAGGATTTTCCGCGGCCCAGCCCTGCCGTCCTGAGGCGGACAAACATCTCGCAGAGCAGATGCGCCATGCGCTCCATCGCATCGCGCTGCCCCAGATTGACCGTCCACTCGCGCTGGATCGCGATCGACACCAGCGTTTCCCACCAGAGCGCCTGGGTGACGCGGGGGTGCCCGTCGAGGATCTCTTCAAAGCTATGACGGGTGATCTCGGCGAGCCGGACGCTGGTGATGCTTGAAATGGAGTGGTCCATTTCCCGAAGGATGAAGACGTTCAGATCGCACAGATCCCCGGGAAGGAAAAATCCGACGATCTGCCGCCGTCCGTCCTCCAGATGTTTGTACCGGCAGGCCCAGCCTTCGAGAACCAGATAGATGACCTTCGGCTTGTCGCCCTCCGTCAGGATCCGTTCGTGCGGGCCGAGGTTGCGGTGGCGTTCCGCCGCGGCCCGCTCCAGCACCTCCTTGTCGTGGGGTGAGAGTCGGACGAAATATTCGAGCTTGCGAAGGAGTGCTTCGGCCACCATCAGGCCCCTATGAGCGACAAACGAAAAAAGCGCTGTGGGCGCGGCGGAAAAAAAGCGCTGTGGGCGCGGCGGAAAAAAAGCGCTCTGAGCGCGCCGGCTTGTTCACCTATGTTAGTTTTCCGGTTGGAGCGCCGGACTATTCAGGTTCTCAGAGAGGAATCTGGGACGCCATGGATAACAGTCAACAGCAGGACCGCTTCGTGGTGCTCGTCGTAGAGGACGAGTACTTCATCGCCGAGGAAATCGCGCAGGCCCTCAAGGCGCACGGCGTCGAGGTGCTCGGGCCCGTCGCCGACATCAGCGACGCGCTCAGCCAGATCGAGCTCCGCCGGGTGGACGCGGCCATTCTTGACATCAACCTGCGCGGCGAGCTTGCGTTCGCCGTCGCGGACGAACTTGCGGCGCGTTCGATACCCTTCGTCTTCGCGACGGGCTACGATTCGCAGGTCACCCCGGAGCGCCATAAAACCGTGCCTCGCTGGGAGAAGCCTTACGATGTCGGATCGTTGACGCAACACATCGCAGGGCTGAAGTCCGCTCGCAGATCCTGAGCTGCCGCCGTCGATCGGCAGCCCCTTCGGTTCGGGTGATGCGTCCCAACCGGCCGTGCGTCGCATGTCCTGCTGGAACAAACACGATGCGGATTTGTTTGGATACGCGACCACCACGCAGCGTGGCGCGGCGCCGCGCCTTACAGCCGACAGGAAGGGAAATCCAATGGCCAAGGAAAAGACGCTCGACGATCTGTTTTATGACACGCTGAAAGACATCTACTACGCGGAGAGGAAAATCCTGAAGGCGTTGCCCAAGATGGCACGTGCGGCTGCTTCCGAGGAACTGAAGGCTGCCTTCGAGAAGCACAAGCAGGAGACCGAAGGCCATGTCGAGCGCCTGCAGCAGGTGTTCGAAATCCTCGGCAAGCGCGCCCAGGGCAAGACCTGCCCGGCAATCGAAGGCATCATCGAGGAAGGCGAGGAGATCGCGGACGAGTTCAAGGGCACGCCCGCCCTCGACGCCGGCCTGATATCCGCTGCACAGGCCGTCGAGCACTACGAGATCACCCGCTACGGGACGCTCAAGCGCTGGGCCGAGGTTCTCGGCATGCAGGAGGCGGCAGACCTGCTGGACCAGACGCTCAACGAAGAGTCGGCGACCGACGAGGCGCTGACCGGGCTCGCGGACACCTCCGCCAACGACATGGCAAAGGCCGCCTGATGCTTGCGGCCGCCCCGTCGGGCGGCTGCGATACTTCTATCATTTATCATCTTTTCAAAGGAGACGGTCATGGGCCGCGGCATTCTTTTATGGCTACTGGGCATTCCCATTCCGATCATCATCCTGCTCATGCTGTTCATGCGATAGGAGGGGGCGGTGAGCAGCTTCGTTTCTGAAACCGACATCGCCGTGCCCGCGGAATCCTCGTCATCGGCCGTCAATTGGGGTCCTATCGTCGCCGGGGCCTTCGCCGCATCGACGCTGACCTTCACGCTGATGCTTCTCGGCTCCGGCCTCGGCCTTACGATGGTTTCGCCGTGGGCGGGCCAGAGCGCCGGCATCACCACATTCGCCGTTTCCACCGCCGTCTGGCTGGTCGTCGTGCAATGGCTCTCCTCCGGATTCGGCGGCTACCTGACCGGCAGGCTGCGCACCAGGTGGGTGGACGTCCATGCGGACGAAACCTTCTTCCGTGACACCGCGCACGGCTTCCTGGCGTGGGCGCTTGCCACGCTGCTTGTGGTGTTCGTGCTCGGCTCTGCGCTCTCGGCCGCGGTCGGCAGCGGTGTGCAGGCCGCATCGACCGTGGCATCCGGAGCGGCGATGGGCGCTTCCGCCGGTGCCGCGGCCGGCACGGAAAACCAGACGCGGACCGATGCCACCTCCTATTTTGTCGATATGCTGTTCCGTCCGGCCGGCCCTGCGCAGACCGCCCAGCCGGGCGCGGAGGGCGACGCGGCAGCGGCCGCGCAGGCTTCGCGCATCTTGATCGCCGGCGCGGTGGCCGGCGAGATCTCAGCCGACGACAGGACCTATCTCGGGCAACTCGTGGCTGCCCGGACCGGACTGTCCCCGGCCGATGCGACGGCCAGG
>JBDHTK010000320.1:0-3002 GCA_039808625.1 Devosia sp.
ACGCCCGGCGAGCGGTGCATCTGCGAGACGATGACGCGCTCGGTGCCGTTGACGATGAAGGTGCCGTTCATCGTCATCAGCGGCATGTCGCCCATGTAGACGTCCTGCTCCTTGATGTCCTTGATGGACTTGGCGCCGGTGTCCTCGTCGATGTCGAACACGATCAGGCGCAGCGTCACCTTCAGCGGCGCGGCATAGGTGAGGTCGCGCTGGCGGCACTCGTCGACGTCGAACTTGGGCGCCTCGAACTCGTACTTGACGAATTCCAGCATGGAGGCGCCGGAAAAATCGGAAATCGGGAAGACCGACTTGAAAACGGCCTGCAATCCCTCGTCCGGGCGGCCGCCCTCGGGCTCCTCCACCATCAGGAACTGGTCGTAGGATGCCTTCTGAACCTCGATGAGGTTCGGCATCTCCGCAACTTCCGGGATCTTCCCGAAGAACTTGCGCACGCGCCTGCGGCCATTGAAAGTCTGGATCTGGGCCATCGTCGCTCCTTCTTGCCCGTTCGGGCACCTTCTCGGGTGGGACCTCGCCGCGGTCCCGCCTGCCTTCACGGCCGCCCGGCGGCGGCCCTTTGGTCCTGTCCGCCTGGCGGCGGACGCCGTCGCCGCCCGTGGCGGCCGGCTAAAACGGCTGAAAACCCGTTTCCTGAAAGCCGCCCGCGGCCCTCAGGAAAGAGGTTTCCATCCCCGTCTCACGTACGCCCCGGCGGATGGAAACCCATCCGCCGGGATGCCGTCGTGCCTACTTCAGCTCGACCTTGGCGCCAGCCGCCTCGAGCTGGGCCTTGATCTTGTCGGCGTCGGCCTTGGACACGGCCTCCTTGACCGGCTTGGGGGCCGCTTCCACCAGGTCCTTGGCTTCCTTGAGGCCGAGGCCGGTGATGGCGCGCACTTCCTTGATGACCTCGATCTTCTTCTCGCCGACGGCGGCGAGGACGACGTCGAACTCGGTCTTTTCCTCGACCGGAGCGGCGGCGGCGCCACCACCGGCAGCGGCGGCCACGGCCACCGGAGCGGCGGCGGAGACGCCCCACTTCTCTTCGAGCAGCTTCGACAGCTCCGCCGCCTCGATGACGGTGAGCTGGGAAAGGTCTTCTACGATCTTGGCGAGATCAGCCATTTTGGTTTTCCTTCAATCGGTTCAAAACGTGTTGTCGATATTTGCTGAGGAACGGCCTCACGCCGCCTCGTCCTTCCGGGCATAGGCGCCGATGACGCGCGCGACCGAAGCCGCGGGCGCATTGACGATCTGGGCGATCCGGGTTGCCGGCGTGGCGATCATGCCAACCAGCCGCGCGCGAAGCTCGTCGAGCGACGGCAGCGAGGCGAGCGCCTTCACGCCGTCGGCATCGAGTGCGGTCGCGCCCATTGCGCCGCCGAGAATGACCAGCTTGTCATTGCCCTTGGCGAAATCGGCCGCCACCTTCGGCGCCGTCATCGGATCCTCCGAATAGGCCACCAGCGTCTGTCCCTTGAACAGATCGATGATGGCTTCGGAGCCCGTACCCTGAAGAGCGATCCTGGCGAGGCGGTTCTTCGCGACTTTGACGGTGCCGCCGGCTGCGCGCATCTTCGAGCGAAGATCGGTCATTTGCGCAACGGTGATACCGGCATAGTGGGCCACGACCACCGAACCCGCGTTCGAGAACGCTTCGTTCAGGCCCGTGACGAATTCGCGCTTTTCCGCTCTGTCCACTGCCTATCTCCAGTTGACCCCCGCCCCTTAGGGGAGCGGGCGTCGGTTGCCTTTTGCCGCACGGGCCTTCCTTCACGGACCGCCCGGGCGACGCTCGAGGATCCTGCCCCCTTTCGCCACACCGGCGGGCCGAAAGCCCCGGTGCGCTGACAAAAGGCAAACACGGTTCGAACCTTCCATCGGGGCGCATGCCCCTTTATCCGGTCGTCACCCGTCTCATGCAGGCCATGCGATTAAGGACCGGCGAGGCCGGAACCGCCTGCAATCTCGGACAGGATTTACCGCAAGCCTTGCGGCTCGCGGCATCCGGGGCCCGGCAGGGCCGGAACCCGGAATTCTTCAAAAGGGCCGCGGCGGTTGCCGCCGGCCCGCGCCGGCTACTGCCCCGCGGCTCCGGCACCGAGCGCGGCGATGTCGAGCTTGAGGCCCGGCCCCATGGTCGAGGACAGCGCCACCCTCTTGACGTAGTTGCCCTTGGCGCCGCTCGGCTTGGCCTTGGTGACGGCGTCGGCGAAGGCGCGCACGTTCTCTTCCAGCGCCTTGACGTCGAAGGAAACCTTGCCGACGCCGGCATGCACGATGCCGGCCTTCTCGACGCGGAACTCCACGGCGCCGCCCTTGGACGCCTTGACGGCGGCGGCGACGTCGGGGGTGACGGTGCCGACCTTCGGGTTGGGCATCATGCCGCGCGGGCCGAGCACCTTGCCGAGACGGCCGACCAGCGGCATCATGTCGGGCGTGGCGATGCAGCGGTCGAAGTTGATCTCGCCCTTCTGCACGGTCTCGACCAGGTCTTCCGCGCCGACGATGTCGGCGCCGGCGGCCTTGGCTTCCTCGGCCTTGTCGCCGCGGGCGAACACGGCCACGCGCACGGTGCGGCCGGTGCCGTTCGGCAGGTTAACCACGCCGCGCACCATCTGGTCGGCATGGCGCGGATCGACGCCGAGGTTCATCGAGACCTCGACGGTCTCGTCGAACTTGACCGAGGAGCGGTCCTTCAGCATCTGGAGCGCCTCAACCAGGCCGTAGGCCTTGTTGGGGTCGATGCCCTCGCGGGACTTGGCAACGCGCTTAGCAATCTTCGCCATGGTCTCAGCCCACCACTTCCAGGCCCATCGAGCGGGCGGAGCCCTCGACCATGCGCATGGCCGCCTCGACGTCGTTTGCGTTCAGATCCTTCATCTTCACCTCGGCGATCTCGCGCAGCTTGTCGCGCCCGATCGAGCCGGCCTTGGCCTTGCCCGGCTCCTTCGAGCCCGACTTCAGGTTGGCGGCCTTCTTCAGGAAGTAGGTCACCGGCG
>JBDHTK010000321.1:0-2997 GCA_039808625.1 Devosia sp.
ACGTTGAGCAGCAGCGATTGCTGGTCGGCGGCGACGGCGAGGCCGTTGGGGCTCGGGATGTTGTCGACGACGATGTCGAGCGTGCCGTTCGGACGCAGGCGGTAGAGGCGGCCGCGCGGGTCGTGGAGGCCGGTGAGGCCCTGGTCGGTGAAATAGAGGTCGCCGTTGAGCGCGAAGGTGAGGTCGTTGATGCCGAGGAAGGGCCGGCCGTCGACGCTGGTGAGGACTTCGGCAAGGGCGCCGGTGGCCGGATCGAGGCAGAAGATGCCGCGCAGCCAGTCGGCGATGAAGATGCGGCCGTCGCGATGGATGGCGAGGCCGCAGGGGGCGCCGTCACAGGCGGCCGCGACGGTGAATTCGCCCGCCGGCGAGATGCGGAAGATGCGGCCCCAGGCGACATCGACGACATAGAGGTTGCCGGCGCGGTCGAAGGCGGGGCCTTCGAGGAAGCTGTGCATCTGCCGGCCGCCGTGATTGATCTCGAGCCAGCGCGAGGTGCGCCCGCCGACGCGCAGCGCCTCGGGGACGCTGGCGAAGACCTCGTAGCTCAGGCGCGGCGGCGGGGCGTACATGGCGGGCCTCAGAAGAAGGTCTTGACCGCGTCGATGACGGTGTAGTCGTCGTCGACGACGAGCAGCACGTCCCATTTGTCGAAGGTCGTGCACGGGTGCGAGATGCCGAGCACGACGCGGTCGCCGATGGCGAGCGGGGTGTCGGGCGGCAGGGCGAGATAGGCGTGCTGGTCGTTGAGGGCGGTGACGGCGTGACCGGCGGAGAGGGGCGCCGGCGCCGCCATGCCCGGGCGGAAATAGCGCTCGGGATGCGGCAGGTGGATGTCGTAGGAGAGGTCGCGCTTGCCGGCGGTGAGGAAGCCGAGCGCCGGCTCGGGGCGCGACTGCAGGTAGGTCCATACTTCGAGGGCGGGGCGCGGGCGGCCGGCGGGCACCAACTCGGGCGAGCGCTCCGTGGCGCGGGCGACGAGGTCTTCGTACATCGCCGAATCGTGGGCGATGTAGCAGCCGCTGCGCAGCACGACGCGCTTGGCGCGCGGGATGCGGGTGGCGCTGAGGATGGTGGCGACGAGATCGAAATAGGCCGAGCCGCCGGCGCTGAGCAGCACCTCGTCGGTGGCGAACAGGCCGCGCGCCTCGATGGCCTCGGCGGCGAGCGAGACGAGGCCGAGAAAATCGGTGACGCGGCTTTCGATCTCGGGCCCGGGAGCGCCACGGATCGAGCCCTCGAAGCCCTCGACGCCGACGAGGGTGGCGGCCTCGGGCGAGGCGGCGATGGCTTCGGCCAGCGCCAGCACCTCGGTGAGCGTGCGGCTGCCGGTGCGGGCAAAGGCGGAGCCGACCTCGACGAGGACCGTGAAGGGGCGCGCCAGCCGGTGCCGGCGCGCGGCGGCGTCGAGCGCGGCGACGCCGGCCGGCGAGTCGACGAGATGGAAGAACTCGAAGCCGGGATCGGCCTCGCGCTCGCGCGCCAGCCAGTCGAGGAAGACGGGGTCGACGATCTGGTTGGCGAGGAAGATGCGGCTGATGCCGTAGTGGCGCGCCACCTGCACCTGGTGCGGTGTGGAGAGAGTGATGCCCCAGCAGCCATCGTCGAGCTGCTTGCGGAAGAGCTGGGGGGCCATGGTGGTCTTGCCGTGCGGGCACAGCGACACGCCATAGGTGGCGAGCACCTGCTGCATCCAGCGGCTGTTGTTGTCGATGGCGCTCCATTTGAGCACGGCGAGCGGCAAAGGCAGGTCGTTGGCGAGCAGGTTCCAGCCCTTGCCGCCGAGCGCGGCGAGCGGCGTCGGCGGCAGGCCGCCGGGCATGCCCTTGGTGCGGGCGTCGACGCTGACGTCGTCGAGCGGGGCGAGGACGCGGGCGGCGGCGTGGCTCAAAACGGTCTCCCGGCCTGGTAATGGGCGGTGTTGGCGACGATCTCGGCGAGCAGGTCGACGAAATGGCCCGAGATGCGCGTGGCGATGCCGTCGACGCCGTCGTCGGGCCAGATGGAGCCCGAGACGCCCTCGACGCCGCCGCTCTGCATCACGGCGGCGATGGCGCGCGCGTCGTGGGCGCGCGTCACCGCAAGCTCGGGCCGGGCCGTGAGGATGGCGAGGGCCGCGACGGTGGCGTAGGCGGCGAAATTGGCGGTGGTGCCGACGACGATGCGGTCGACGGTGCTCGCTGCCGCCATGCCGCCGCCGCAGGGGCAGACGCAGGCGCGGGCGAAGGGGATGCGCTCATGCGCCAGCGCGCGCAGGGCGCCGCCGCCGATCTCGTTGGCATTGTCGAGGAAGCTGAGCGTGGGGAGGCCGCGCGCGCGGGCGAGGGCGAAGAGCGGCTCGACGCGCGCCACGCCGGCGGAAATGTCGACGCCGACGCTCGAGTGATAGACGCCGTGTTCGTTGGCGCCGGGGTGCTCGACGGCGGCGAGCAGCACGGGCGCGCAGGTTGCGAGCGTCGCCTCGGCGGCGGCGGCCGCGGCCGCGTCGTCGGTGGTGTAGTCAAGGATGACGGCGACGCAGGTGGGGCGCGGACCGGCGACGGCGCGGCGGGCGCTGTCGAGGCTCATGGGCACCACGGCGGCGGCGCGCAGCGTGGCTTCGAGCTGGGGGCGCATGGCCGGCGGCACGGTGACGACGGGGATGGCGCCGAGCCCCGCCGACAGGGCGCGGCAGAGGGCGGCGACGCCCGGCGGGCCGTCGGTCTCCCCGAACGTCTCGTCGATCCACGGGCGCACCGGGAAGCCGGTGGCGAGCAGCACGACGTCGCCGGGTCCGACGGTGTCGAGGATGAGGCGGGCGGCGTCGAGCGCGAGGCCGTGCCCGGCGGTGCCGGCGACGGCCGCGTGGAACATGCCGACGACGCCGCGGCCCTTGATGTCGATGGTGGTGACGCTGTCGAGGAGGCCGCCGATGCGGGAGAGGACGGCGGCCTCGAATTGCGGGCGCGGGGAGAGGTCGGTCATGAGGTCAGGCTTCGACACGATAGAGGAGCGGTT
>JBDHTK010000322.1:0-2957 GCA_039808625.1 Devosia sp.
CATCTGCCAGTCCACCATGTCGACAGCGTCCTGCAGGGCGTCGCGCACGGGGCCCGGATCGAAGCCGGGCGGGGCGTAGAAGCTGGCTTGCCAGGCCGTGCCCATGGTCGGGCCGTGCAGCGCATGGCGCACCGCGTCAGAAGATGTCTTCGACATAGCGTCCTGCCGTCTTCAGAAATTCGGGCGATGCGCCGATGGGGGCGAGGATGTCGGTCAGGACGGCGCGCACCCCGGCGGCCATGTCGCGGCCGCCGCACACCATGACGCGGGCACCGGAGCGGATCATGGCCCGCACCTGCGCCGCCTCGTCGCGCAGCGCATCCTGCACGTAGTGCGGCCGCGCACCGCGCGAAATGGCCGTGCTGAGGCGCGCCAGCCGGCCGTCGCCCTGCCACAGCTCGAGCTCCTCGGCGAAGAGCAAGTCGCTCTGCCTGTGCCGCAGCCCGAAGAACAGGTGCATGGGGCGCCCGCGGCGATTGGCGCGGATGAAGCCGGCCAGCGGTGCGATCCCGGTGCCGGCCCCGATCAGCAGCAGCGGCGTCCGCCCCGGCTTGGCATGGAAGGCCGGATGGCGGCGGATGAAGGCGCGCGCCGCGTCACCCGGCTCGAGCGCCACGAGCTTGGTTGAGCAGAGGCCCCGCGGGTGCTTCCGCACCACGATCTCGATGAAGCCGTCGCGGCGACCCGAGGCCAGCGAATAGAGGCGCGGCACCGGCGAGCCCTCGGGCAGCACCGCCAGCAGGTCGCCAGCCGCGAAGCGCGAAAAGCCGGTGCCGGTCAGGCGCTGCCACAGGCTTGTGCGCGGCATGGCAAAGCGCAGGATGGCGGTCGGCGCCTGCACCTCGGCCCCGAAATCGCGCCGCGACAGCAGCGTCAGCACCGCGCTGGCGGGCTGTGCAGGCTGATGCACGAGGTCGAGTTCGAAACCCAGCGCCCGCCCGAGCGCCCGCCCCCATTGCGCGAAATCCTGCGCCGACTGGCGGTCCACGGTTGCAAGGGGCAGCAATTCGTCCCAGCCGCCGGCGGCCAGCGCCCCGGACACCGCTTCGGCATAGGCGCAGAAATCCGGAAAACTGCGATCGCCGAACACCGCCGTGGCGATGCCGGGTAGCGGGCGGGCCGTTGCCAGACGCGCGATGAAGCCGCCGGCCGAGGCCGGCGCCGCGCCTTCCCCATAGGTGGCGGCGAGGATCAGCAGCCGCCGGGCGGCGCGATAGCGGCCGGGATCGAAGCCGGACATCGGCGCCACATGCACGGCCTGCCGCGCCTCCGTCAGGGCCCGGTGCAGGGTGGCGGCAAAGCCCCAGGTGCTACCCCCCTCGCTGCCGACGAGGATGATCGTTTCGGCGCGCGCCGCCGCGGCATTGCCCCGGAGGCGTGGGCGCGCCCGCCGGCGAACCAGATAGAGGACGAGCCCGCTCGCGGCCATGACCGGCACCGACAGCGCCATGAGCCCCAGCACGAGGCCCAGCACCGCCGCGCCGCGCCCGGTATGGAGCATCGTGATGACCTCCGACACCCGCGCCAGGGCGGGTGTGTCCGCCCAGGCCAGCACGGCGCCGGTGCCCTGGTCGAGATAGCCCGCGCCACGGTCGGTCTTCAGCGTGAAGACATCGGTGGGATCGTCCGCGGCGGGAAAGCCCAGCTCGCGCAGCTCGGCCACGGGCAGCGCGACCAGCGCGGCGATATGGTCAGGCGCCATGCCGGTCCCGCCGCTGGTGACGTCGGGGAAGCGCGGCAGTCTCGCGGTGTCGGGCAAAAGCTCGAAGCTCGAGGCCGTCATCCACAGGGCGCTCAGCGCCGACAGCGCCAGCCCCGCGACCGCGATGCGGGCGAATTCGACATGCAGCCGCCCCGCGCCGGCGCCGCGCGCGCGGCCGAACCAGTGGCGCCAGCCGCCCATGCGGCGCGCCACCAGCGCCGCTCCGGACAGGCAGAGCGCCAGCATGAGTCCCGCCCCCGCCGCCGTCGCCAGGCGGCCCATATCGCCGGCAAAGAGCTGGCGGTGCAGGCCCACCAGCCAGCGCTCGGCGGGATTGCCGTCGGCGGAGGCCACCGCCGCGCCATTCGCCGGATCGATCACCGCCGCCCCCGGCGCGCCGTTTTCGAACCAGTAGGCGGTGAGCTGTCCCGAGGGGCTGCGCCGGAGCTGCTCCAGCCCCGGCAGGCGGGCCTGCACGCGGGCCGCGAGAGCACCGACGCTGAGCTCGGGCGCGGCCTGCGGCGAGCTTACCTGTTCGGCCGCCGGAAAGACCGACAGAGCCGCGCCGCTCAGCCCCAGCAGGGCGACGAGCAGCAGGCCGGCCAGCCCCGGCCAGCGGTGCAGGACACGCAGCATCGGAGGGCCCGCCGCTACAGGCTGTAGCGCAGGCCGGCGACGTAGCGCCGCCCCGGCACGGCCGCGCCCGCACCCTGCGTGGTCAGCGGCACGACGACGTCGTCGGGGCTCGGGCGCATGTCCTCGGCCGCCGCATCGACATGCAGGCTGTAGCCGGCATCGAACAGGGCATCGGCCAGCTCGAAGGTGATTTCGAGCGTGCGACCCGCGCCGACGCTGGCGCCGGTTATGCCGTCGATCTGCGTCGAGGCGCCGCCGGAGGCGCGATACCAGCCGGCAAGCGAGTCGTAATATTTCGACTTGCCGCCGGCGATCCACAGCGTGCCGACAAAGCCGCCATTGGCGTCGGTGACATAGAGCGCCAGATAGGCGCCGTCGCCGCCGTAATTGTTCATGGTGGCGGTAAACGTGACCGGCCGCGCCATGGCGAGATCGGGTGCCACCAGGGCCGAGGTCAGCGCCAGGGCGGCAAGAGCGGTTTTCATTGATCTGCTCCCTTGGTTGGAAATGTCAGTTCGTCCGCACCACGGGTGGAGTGCCGTTCTGGAAAAGCGGATTGTCCGCCGGTGCCGCCGGGGTCGCGGCGGGCGCGCGCTGGCGCTTGCCGCGGCGATCATGT
>JBDHTK010000323.1:0-2948 GCA_039808625.1 Devosia sp.
GGCGGCTATGGCCGCGGCACGCTGGCGCCGGGCTCCGACATCGACCTGCTCTTCATCCTGCCCTACAAGCAGACCCCCTGGGGCGAGCAGGTCACCGAATACATCCTCTACATGCTCTGGGACATCGGCCAGAAGGTCGGCCATGCCGTGCGCTCGGTGGACGAGTGCATCCGCATGGCGCGCGCCGACATGACCGTGCGCACCGCCACGCTCGAAGCGCGCTACCTCACCGGCGACCGGACGCTCTACGACGCGCTGGAACGGCGTTTCGAAACCGAGATCATGCCGAAGACCGGCCCCGAGTTCATCGCCGCCAAGATGGCCGAGCGCGACGAGCGCCATCGCCTCATGGGCGACACGCGCTACGTCGTCGAGCCCAACATCAAGGACGGCAAGGGCGGCCTGCGCGACCTGCACACCCTGTTCTGGATCGGCAAGTATTTCTACCGCGTCCACACCAGCGCCGAGCTCGTCGGCAAGGGCGTCTTCTCGGCCGGGGAATACCGGCTGTTCCAGCGCGCCGAGGACTTCCTGTGGGCCATACGCTGCCACCTGCATTTCCTCACCGGCCGCGCCGACGAGAAGCTGACCTTCGAGCTGCAGCCCGAGCTCGCGGCGCGCCTCAGCTTCGCCGACCGGCCCGGCATGCTCGGCGTCGAGCGCATGATGAAGCGCTATTTCCTCGTCGCCAAGGATGTCGGCGACCTGACGCGCATCTTCTGCACCAGCCTCGAATTCCACCACGTCAAGCAGCTCGACATGCTCGGGCGCGTCACCGGCATGTTCCGGCGCGGCCGCGTCAGGATCAAGGGCGAGCCCGATTTCGTCATCGATTCCGGCCGGCTCAACATCGCCCGCCCCGACGCCTTCGAGAAGACCCCGTCCAACCTCATCCGCAGCTTCCTCGTCGCCGGCCGCAACGACCTGCTGTTCCATCCCGACGCGCTGAAGCAGGTCACCCGCTCGCTGCGCCTCATCGGCCCCGAGCTGCGCGCCGACCGCGCCGCCAACCAGTGGTTCTTCGAGATCCTCACCAGCCCGCGCTCCGTCGAGCGCATCCTGCGCCAGATGAACGAGAGCGGCGTTCTGGGCCGCTTCGTGCCCGAGTTCGGCAGGATCGTGGCGCTCATGCAGTTCAACATGTACCACCACTACACGGTGGACGAGCACCTGATCCGCGCCGTCGGCGTCATGGCCGAGATCGCCAATGGCGGCCTGCGCGACGAGCTGCCGCTCACCCATGAGCTGTGGCCCTCGCTCAACGACACGCGCCTGCTCTATGTGGCGCTGTTCCTGCACGACATCGCCAAGGGCCGGCCGGAAGACCATTCCATCGCCGGCGCCCGCATCGCGCGCCGGCTGTGCCCGCGCTTCGGGCTCGACGCCGCCGAGACCGACACCGTCGCCTGGCTCGTGCAGTACCACCTGACCATGAGCCAGATCGCCCAGTCGCGCGACCTGCAGGACCCCGAGACGGCGCGCGCCTTCGCCGACATCGTGCAGTCGCCGCAGCGCCTCGCGCTGCTCATGATCCTCACCGCCTGCGACATCCGCGCCGTCGGCCCCGGCGTGTGGACGGGCTGGAAGGGCTCGCTCCTGCGCTCGCTCTACTACGCCACCGAGCCGCTGCTGTCGGGCGGCCATTCGCGCGTCAGCCAGTCCGACCGCGTCGCCGCCGCCAGGACCGAGCTCGCCGCGGCGCTGGCGAGCTGGCCTGCGGCCGAGCTCGACGCCTACATGGCCCGCCACTACAACCACTACTGGCTGCGCGCCGAGCTCGAGCTGCAGCGCGAGCACGCCCGCATGATCCGCGCCGCCGACGCCGCGCACGAGCCCTTCGCCGGCTCCATCCGCGTGCGTGCCTTCGAAGGCATCACCGAAGTGTCGTTCTACACGCCCGACCACCCGCGCCTGCTCTCGCTCATTGCTGGCGCCTGCACCATGTGCGAGGCCTCGATCATCGGCGCGCAGATTTTCCTGACGCGCGACGGCAAGGCGCTCGATACCTTCCGGCTGCGGCGCGCCTTCACCTCCGACGAGGACGAGAAGGTGCGCGCCAACCGCATCATCGAGACGGTGCGCCAGCTGCTCCAGGGCAAGCGCCAGGTGCTCATCGACCTCGGCAAGGAGAGCCGCCACAACCGCCGCCTGAAGCCGTTCACGCTGCCCGCCTCGGTCGAGGTGTCGAACACCCTGAGCGAGAAATTCACCGTGCTTGAGGTGATGGGGCTCGACCGCACGGGGCTGCTGCACCAGCTCACCCGCGCCATCGCCGACCTCAACCTCACCATCGGCTCGGCCCATATCGGCACCTATGGCGAGAAGGCCGTCGACGTCTTCTACGTGACCGATCTCACCGGCCACAAGATCGAAGGCAAGGCGCGCCAGAAGGCCATCCGCGACACGCTGCTCAGGGTCTTCGACGTGCCCCGTCCGCGCGCCGAGCCGGCCGCCCGGCTGGCCAGTGGCTAGGCCGCGGCGGGGGGCGCCGGCATGAGCCTCTACCGCAATTTCCTCGATGTCGGCGGCCTCACCCTGTTGAGCCGCGTCCTCGGCTTCGTCCGCGACGCGCTGGTCGCCGCCGTGCTCGGCACCGGCGCGGCGGCCGACGCCTATCTCGCCGCCTTCCGCTTCCCCAACCTGTTCCGGCGGCTCTTCGCCGAGGGCGCCTTCAATACCGCCTTCATCCCGCTCTTTGCCCGCGCGCTCGAACAGGAGGGGCGCGAGCCGGCGCGCCAGTGGGCGGCGCGCATCATGAGCTGGCTGGTGCTGATGGTGACCGCCGTCACCATCCTCGCCGAGATCTTCATGCCCTGGGTGCTGGCGCCGTTCGTTCCCGGCTTCCTCGGCGACCCCGCCAAATACGACCTCACCGTGCTGCTGACGCGCATCTGCTTTCCCTACCTGATGTGCATGTCGCTGATGGCCGCCTATGCCGCCATCCTCAA
>JBDHTK010000324.1:0-2938 GCA_039808625.1 Devosia sp.
CGGGATGAGATCGTGGCAGCAGAGGAACGTGCTCTTCAGGTTGAACCCGATCATCGCGTCCCACTGTTCTTCGCTCATGTCGGCAAGCGCGAGGTCGGGCTTCGGCAGGCCCGTGCTGCCGCCGACGCAGTTGACGAGGATGTCGGGCGCCCCGACGGTGGCGAGCGCCGCGGCCAGTGCCCCCGCGCGTTCGCCGCCCGCAAGGATGTCCGCCGTGAACGCCGGCGCGAGGTCGCCGATCTCGCCGGCGAGCGCTTCCAGCCGCTCGCCGCTGACGTCGATCAGCGCGAGCCTCGCTCCCTCCGCGGCCATGCGCAGCGCGGTGGCGCGCCCGATGCCGCTCGCCGCGCCGCTGACATAGGCCGTGCGCCCTGAAAGGCGCTGCGATGGCGCGCGCCCGCTCATGCCGTCTCGCCGTGCACGCCGAGCAGCCGGTGCTGCAATCCGATGTCGCCCATGAGTTCGTCGGCCCGGCCCTCGTAGGTGACCTGGCCGTTGTTGAGCACGTACACCTTGTCGACGAGCCCGAGCGCGACAGCGGCCGCCTGCTCGACCAGCAGCACCGTCAGGTTCTCCTCGCGCAGCCGCTCGATCGCCTCGACCACGAGGTCGGCCATGACCGGCGACAGCCCTTCGAGCGGCTCGTCGAGGATGAGCAGGTCGAGCGGTCCCATCAACGCCCGCGCGATCGCCAGGAGCTGCTGCTCGCCGCCGCTGAGATAGCGGCCCTTCTGCGCCCGGCGCTCGGCGAGCCGCGGGAACACCTCGAACACCTTCTCCTCCTTCCAGCGTCCGGGTCGGCCGGGAATCTGCGCGATGCGGAGGTTCTCGAGCACGCTCAGATTGGGGAAGATGCGCCGTCCCTGCGGCACGAGGCCGATGCCGGCGCGGTTGATGAGGTCGGGCGTGTCGCGGGTGACGTCCACGCCCTTGAAGGAGACCGTGCCGCCGCTCGCGGGCACGACGCCCATGATGCCGAGCACCGTCGTCGTCTTGCCCGCGCCGTTGCGGCCGAGCAGCCCGACGATCTCGCCTTGCCGGACGTCGAGCGAAACCTTGTGCAGCACCTGGCTCTTGCCGTAGGCGGCGGTGAGGTCGCGGACCGAAAGCAGCAACTCGCCGGGCGCCCTGGCGTCGCTGCGCCGGCCTGCCGCCGCGCCACGCTTCTCGTTGCCGAGATAGACGCGCAGCACCTCAGGGTCCTTCGCGATCGCCGCCGGATCGGCGCTCGCCACCAGATGCCCCTGATGCAGCACGCAGACATGGTCCGAGATCGACAGCACCCGGTCGATGTCGTGCTCGACGAGCACCACGGTGTGCGCGGGCGCAAGCTGCCGGATCAGCGCCGCCACCTTGTTGCGCTCGGCTTCGGCAAGCCCCGCCAGCGGCTCGTCCAGGAGCAGGATCGGCGGCTCCGAGGCGATGCTGATGCCGATCTCGACCAGCCGCTGGTCGCCATAGGGCAGCTTCTCCGCCACGATGTGCGCCTTGTCGGCCAGCGCCAGCCTGTCGAGGATGGCCCAGGTGCGCGCCGTCACCGCATGGAGGTCCTGCGCGCGCCGCCACAAATCGGCGCTGTTCCCCCGGTGCGCCTGGACGGCGAGGCGCACGTTCTCGAACACCGTGAGGCCCTTGAAGACGCTGACGATCTGGAACGAGCGCGAGAGCCCGAGCCGCGCGCGCTCGAAGTCGGGCAGGCTCTCCAGATGCCGCGCGTCGAGCCGGATCTCGCCCCGGTCGCCTGAGAGTAGGCCGCTCACCATGTTGAAGAGCGTCGTCTTGCCGGCCCCGTTCGGCCCGATGATGCTGTAGAGCTGCCCCGGCTTCACGGAGAAGCTCAGGTCCTCGGCGACGACGACCGCGCCGAAGCGCTTGGAAAGCCCCGCTACCGTCAGCGCGGCCGGGGGCACGGCCTTGCCGCCGCCTGGCTCGGGCGCGGAGACCCGCGCAAACGGCGGCTCCACATTCGCCGCGTCCCCGCCCCGCCTGCGCCTCAGCGCGCCGTAGAGGCTCGCGATCCCGTCGGGCAGGAAGACGATGCTGACGATGAAGATCAGCCCGAGCACGATCATCCAGTGCTGGGTGATGGTGCTCAGATAGTTCTGCAGGAACACGAACACGACCGCGCCGACGATCGGCCCGAGGAAGTAGCGCGTGCCGCCGAGGACCGCGATCACCAGCACGACGCCGGCCGACTTCCAGTCGAAGACCTGTGCATAGGTGGCGTGGAAGAGCAGCCCTTGCAGGCCGCCGGCAAGCCCGGAGAAGACCCCCGAGATGGCGAAGGCGCTGAGCTTGAAGAGCGTGGTGTTGCAGCCGAGCAGCCGCATCCGCCGCTCGTTCTCGCGGATGCCCTGAAGCGTGTGGCCGAAGGGCGTGCGCGTCACCATCCACAGCGCCGCGATGCCCGCGAACGACACCAGGCTGGTGAAGAGATAGAACCCCGACGCGGTGTTGATCGGCAGGTCGAACGGCGTCACCGGATGGCGCTCGATCCCCTGCAGGCCCATCTCGCCGCCGGTGACGCTCCAGCGGAACGCGATGGTGAACATCATCTGCGTGAAGGCGAGCGTCAAAAGGGCGAAATAGACGCCCTTGCGGCGGATGATCAGCGCTCCGAGGAGGAGCGCCGCCACGCCGGCGAGGATCGCCGAGGAAAACAGCGCCAGCCCCGTCGACTGGACCAGATGGATCTGGATCAGCCCGGTTCCGTAGGCCCCGAGGCCGACGAACAGCGAATGGCCGAAGGAGGCGACGCCGGTATAGCCGAGCAGAAGGTTGAACGCCGTCGCGTAGAGCGAGAGGTAGGCGATCTCGGTGGCGACGTCGAGGCCGACCGGCCGCGTGATGAGCGGCAAGAGGAGGAAGAGCACCGCCACGGCAAGGAGCGGGTGGCTGGCAAGCCTGCGCAGCCCCCCGGCGCCCGTAAGGCCCTCTC
>JBDHTK010000325.1:0-2912 GCA_039808625.1 Devosia sp.
AGCTCGCCGGTCGCCGTCAGCCGCACCCGGTTGCAGCTCTCGCAGAAATTGTGCGTCAGCGGCGTGATGAAGCCGAGCCGGCCGCCGGTCTCGGCGACGCGGTAATAGCGCGCCGGCCCGCCGGTGCGATGGTCCTCTGGCGTCAGGGTAAAGTCCTGTTCCAGCCGTTCGCGCAGCTCGCTCAGCGGCAGATACTGGTCCACCCGGTCGATGTCGACTTCGCCCAGGGGCATGGTCTCGATCAGGGTGAGATCCATGCCCTCGCCATGCGCCCAGCGCAGCAGCGTGGGAATCTCGAGGTCGTTGAAGCCGCGCAGCGCCACGGCGTTGATCTTGATCCGGAGCCCGGCGGCCTGCGCCGCGCGGATGCCGTCGAGAACCTGCTCGAGCCGGCCCCGGCGCGTGATCTCCGTGAACTTCGCCGAATCGAGCGTGTCCACCGACACGTTGATGCGCTTGACGCCGTACCGCGCCAGCGCCTCGGCATGGTGGCGCAGCTGGCTGCCATTGGTGGTCAGCGTCAACTCGTCGAGAGCGCCCGACTGCAGGTGGCGCGACAGGCGCTCGACCAGCTCCATGATGCCGCGCCGGACCAGCGGCTCGCCACCCGTCAGGCGCAGCTTCCTGACGCCGCGCGCGACAAAGGCCGACGCGATGGCGTCGAGCTCCTCGATGGTCAGCACTTCCTTCTTGGGCAGGAACTGCATGTCCTCGGCCATGCAGTACTGGCAGCGGAAGTCGCAGCGATCGGTGACCGAAATGCGAAGGTATGAAATGCGGCGGCCAAACGTGTCGACCAGCGGCCGCGCCTCGATGATGGATGTCATGCTCAGCCCGTTTCCCTTGCCGCAAGCCTAGTGCGCGCCCTCGCCGCACGCAAGCTTATGCCTTGTCGATCGCGACGATGTGCCCTTAGACTGGGCCGGACGGCCACCTGTGTCTGGCCACGGAGGGGGAGGGGCTGACGTGTTGATGGAGCGGACCGCCGGCAGCGAGTGCCTCACCAGCGCGCGTTTCGCCGGCATGAATCGCGAGGCGGCTCCCTTCGCCTTCCTGCTCGCCGGCGACACGTTCGGCGTGCGCGGGGCGCTCGTCACCATCTACGCCATCAATGGCGGGGCCCCCAAGCCCGTCGGCACGCAACTGGGCGTGCTCGCGGACGGGCGCTTCATCGGTTACGTCTCGGGGGGCTGCGTCGAGCCGGCCATCGCCGCGGAAGTGGCCGCCGTCATCGCCCGCGGCCGCAATGAGGTCCTCACTTTCGGGCGTGGCTCGCGCTTCATCGACATCCGCTTTCCCTGCGGCGGCGGCATCGACGTGCATATCCAGGTCGACCCCGACCCCAAGGTGCTCAGCGAGGCGCTGTTTCGGCTCGAGGGGCGGCGGCCCTTCAGCCTCCTGTTCGACAAGGCCGGCGGCGCGCTCACCCTTGCCGACGGGCTCGGCCCCGCCACCGGCCATGCCGACAACCTGTTCCGGCGCCGCTATCTGCCGCGCACCCGCGTGCTGCTGGTCGGCCGCGGCGCCGATCTCGAGGTCACGGCGCGGGCGGCGCGGGCGGCGGAGTTCGACGTCGCCCTGGCGACGCCCAGCGAGGAGACGGCCGCGTCCCTCGCCGATCTGGGCGTGCCGGTCACGCTGCTGCGCACGCCCAGCGAGCAATGGGACCTGCCGATCGATCCGTGGACGGCCACGGTGCTGCTCTTCCACGAGCATGAGTGGGAGGACGGCATCCTCGCCGACGCCCTGACGCGGGACGGTTTCTATGTCGGCGCCCTCGGCAGCCAGCGGACGCACGGGCAGCGCCGCGGGCGCCTGCGCGCCCGGGGCGTGCCGGAAGCCGCCATCGACCGCATTCGCGGCCCGATCGGCCTCATCAGCCGGGTCCGCGAGCCAGGAATCCTGGCCCTCTCGATCCTGGCCGAGATCGCCGAGGCGCGCCTCGCCGCCGACGCCGCGCGCGGTTAACTCAGGGGATTGTGGGTATGTCCCGGGCCAGGCCGGGGATGTTTTGCCGGGGCTGCGAGGGGAGTCTCGCGATATGTCCCAATAAGCATATCGTGCCGGCCATGGCTGTACTATAGCCCGGTTGCACGCGAGCAATCAAACCCAAATACGCCCCCTCGCGCGCCACGCTCATCTTGCGAACAGCTCGGATCGCAGCAACACTTTCCAAGGCTTAAGGTTCGTCTGCTGCCGAAGCGCCCTCGATGGGGGGACTGGAGGATAATATGACTATTTCACTCAACATCAACGGTCAAGACTATTCGTTGGATGCCGACCCGCAGATGCCGCTGCTCTGGGCGATCCGCGAGAAGGCTGGCCTGAACGGCACGAAGTTCGGCTGCGGCATCGCGCAGTGCGGCGCGTGCACGGTCATCATCGACGGCAATGCGGTGCGCTCGTGCAACATGCCGCTGTCGGCGGCGGTGGGCAAATCGATCCGCACCATCGAGGGCCTGTCGGAGAACAACGACCATCCGGTTCAGCAGGCGTGGCAGGAACTGACCGTGCCGCAATGCGGCTACTGCCAGTCGGGGCAGATCATGTCGGCGGTGGCGCTGCTCGAGCGCAATCCCAAGCCCTCGGACAACGAAATCGACCAGGCCATGGCCGGCAACATCTGCCGCTGCGGCACCTACCCGCGCATCCGGGCGGCCATTCACAAAGCCGCCGAACTCGGCTCGGCTTGAGGGAGGAAACTGCCATGACCATGACGTTCACAAGACGCAATTTCCTGCAGATCGCAGCCTCCGCCGCCGGCGGCCTGGTGATCGGCTTCCCGATGGCCGCCCGTGCCCAGACCGAGGCCGCTGCCGGCGCGACCGGCAACGAGATCAATGCCTGGCTCACCATCGATGCCGACAACATCGTCAGCATCGTCACCCCGCACACCGAGATGGGGCAGGGCG
>JBDHTK010000326.1:0-2904 GCA_039808625.1 Devosia sp.
CCGGTCGGGTTGATGTACCAGTTGCAGTCGTCGGCGATCTTCAGGTCGCCCAGCGCCTCGCGGATATAGGGCTCGACGACCCTGCGCACCCTGGCCGAATCCCAGCTTTCGTCGAGATGCTGGGTCGACAGCACGATCGAGGTCGCCTCGGCCGCCTTGCCGTCGACATAGCGCACCGTCACCTGGCTCTTGGCGTCGGGGCCGAGCTTGCCGACGTCGTCCTCGCCCTTGTGGCGGGCGGCCGACAGAAGCTCGAGGATGCGGTGGCTGTAATAGATCGGCGCCGGCATCAGGTCGGGCGTCTCGTCGCAGGCATAGCCGAACATGATGCCCTGGTCGCCCGCGCCCTCCTCGCCCTGGCGGTCGGCGGCGTTGTCGACCCCCTGGGCGATGTCGGCCGACTGGGGGTGGAGCAGCACGTCGATCTTCGCCGTCTTCCAGTGGAAGCCGTCCTGCTCGTAGCCGATGTCGCGGATCGCCTTGCGCGCGACCGACTTGAACTTGGCCGGGTTGATGACCGTGTCGCCGTTCCGGTCGGTCTTCAGCAGCGAGGGGGGAACCCTGACCTCGCCGGCGATGATGACGCGGTTGGTGGTCGCCAGCGTCTCGGCGGCGATGCGCACCGTCCACGGGTCGACGCCGGTTTTGCGGGCCTCGCGGTAGACGAGGTCGACGATCTCGTCGGAGATGCGGTCGCACACCTTGTCGGGGTGGCCCTCGGAAACGGATTCGCTGGTGAACAGATAGTTGCGGCGAGACACGGGCGCCCCCTCGATGAAAGACAAAGCCGGGAGGTCCCTGGCGAAAGCGCTGGCTAGTTATCTTTGCGCGCCTTGCCGCGTCAAGCGCGCAAACGACCCCGCGGGGCCGCCGGAGTAGAAAGATTCCCTATAGTTAAGCGCGGGCCGCCCGCTCAGTCCTCGTCGGCCAGCGTGCGCACCAGCTCGATGATGCGGCGCCGCACCTTGGGGTCGCCGATGCGGGCGAAGGCGCGGTTGAGCAGCAGCCCCTCGGTGCTCGACAGGAAGTCGACGACATAGCCGGACTGGGTGTCCTCCGAGAAGCCCGCCGCGCCGCCGCTGCCGGGCGCGCCCTCGAAGAAATAGGAGACGGGAACCTCGATGATCGAGGCGATGGCCTGCAAGCGGCTGGCGCCGACGCGGTTCGTGCCCTTCTCGTATTTCTGGACCTGCTGGAAGGTGATGCCCAGATGCTCGCCGAGCTTCTCCTGGCTCATGCCGAGCATGTTGCGCCGCAGGCGGATGCGCCCCCCGACATGGACGTCGATCGGATTGGGCTTCTTCTTGCTCTCGGCCATGGTAGCCCTTCTCCGCGCCCGTGGTCCGCCGGCGCCATGGTCCGAGGTCTCGAACCCAGGAAACAAGGCGGCACTATGATTCGCGCCCGGATTCATGTCAATGTGCGACCCGGGTCGCGCGCAACCCGAGCGCGGCCCACAGCAGAAGCAGCAGGCAGAGCGCCAGCCCCGTCGTCTCCGGCCGGCCGGCGGGCGGGGCGAGGCGCTGGCGCGGCACAGCGACGTCGAGCGTGCCGACCGCGTCGAGCGCGAAGGCGTCGATCACCCGTCCATAGGCGTCGACGACGCCGGAAATGCCGTTGTTGGCCGCGCGCACCAGCGGCCGCCCCGCCTCCACGGCGCGGATCTGCGCCTGCCGGAAATGCTGGTATGGGCCCGGCGTGTCGCCGAACCAGGCGTCGTTGGTGACGTTGAGGATGAAGTCGGCGTCCGTGTCGCCATAGCCGGCCGCGCCGGGGAAGATGATCTCGTAGCAGATGAACGGCAGCGCCCTGGCGCCGGCTGGCCCCCCCACCCGCGTCGACAGGAGGTTGCGGTGGCTGCCGGCCGAGAAGGACGAGACCGAGCGCACCAGCTTCTCGACGCCGACGCGCGACAGGAGCCCGGCGAAGGGCAGGAACTCGCCGAACGGCACCAGCCACACTTTGTCGGCGGCGTCGACGATCTGGCCGGCCGAATCGATCGCCACCAGGGCGTTGTAGTAGCGCGCCTCGGCCCGCTCGCCCTCGATGCGCACCGCGCCCGCCATCAGCATCTGGCCGTCGCCGATCAGCTCGGCCAGCGCCGTCAGCGCCTCGGGCTGCTCGGACAGGATGAAGGGCACGGCCGTTTCCGGCCACACGATCAGCCCGGGCGCCGCCCCGCCCTCGGCCGGCGGCCGGCCCGACAGCTCGATCAGGGTGGAAAAGATGCGCTGGCGCACCGAGGCGTCCCACTTCTCGCTCTGGTCGATCGAGGGCTGGACGATGCGCACCTTTGCAAGCACCGGCGGCTTGGCCTCGGCCGTCGAAAGCCGCCAAAACCCGTAGCCGGCGTGCAGCGCCACCATGAGCGCGGCGACGCCGAGGCCGGCGGCCCGGCCGCGCCGCGAGGCCAGCAGCGCCGGCGCGGCGAAGACGAACACGGAAAGCGCGTCGATCCCGATCATCGAGACGACGCCGACCGACTGCATCAGCACCGGCACCGGCATCGCCGCCTGGCCGATCGGGTTCCACGGAAAGCCGGTCAGCACGAAACCGCGCAGCCATTCCACCAACGCGAATGCGGCGGCGAGCGCGGCGACGCGGCCGGCGCCGTCGCTCCACATCAGCCGCGCCAGCATGGCGGCGAGCCCCCAGAACAAGGCGAGCAGCGCCGGCAGGCCGAGCACGGCGAGCGGCAGCGCCCAGGCGAACAGCTCGGCCTCGACCAGCAGCGCCGCCCCCGTCCACCACAGGCCGGCGAGGAAATAGCCGAAGCCGAACCACCAGCCGATCAGGAACGGCCGCATCATGCGCCGCCCGAGGCGCTCGCCCGGCTGGCTGGCCGCGCCGTCGATAAGCCAGACCAGCACCGGAAAGGAGACGAACGAGGCGGCGAAGAAATCG
>JBDHTK010000327.1:0-2894 GCA_039808625.1 Devosia sp.
TCGACTCGACGACGCGCTGGGCGGGCAGCGCCGCGTGGCTGACCACGGCGAGGCGATCACCGGCCGGCCGGCCGGCGGCGATCAGCCGCTCGGCGATGGCGGCGAGATGCTTCACCGCCATGAACATGACGATGACCGGCGCAGCCGTGGCGATGGCGGCCCAGTCGACCCCTTGCGGCAGGCCGCCGCTCTCGTCGTGGCCGGTGAGGAAGATGACGGCGTGGTTGGTGTCGCGATGCGTCACCGGAATGCCGGCATAGGCGAGCCCGCCCAGCCCCGAGGAGATGCCGGGCACGATGCGGAAGCGGATGCCGGCGCGGGCCAGCGCCCCTGCCTCCTCGCCGCCGCGCCCGAACATGAAAGGGTCGCCGCCCTTGAGCCGCAGCACGCGGCGGCCGGCGCGGGCAAGCTCGACGAGGCTGAGGGAGATGTCGGCCTGCCGCGCCGAAGGCTTGCCACCGCGCTTGCCGGCATAAAGGCGCTCGGCGGCCGGATTGGCGAAGGCGAGCAGGCGCGCGCTCACCAGCGCGTCGTAGACGACGATGTCGGCCTCCTGCAGGCCGCGGTAGCCGAGCAGCGACAGCAGGCCGGGCGTGCCGGGGCCGGCGCCGACCAGCCACACCGTGCCGGGCTCGAACACCGGCCAATCGAGAGCGTCAAGCGCGGCGAAGCTCATGCTACAAGGCCTCCATGACCGAAACGCCCGACTTCGCCCCCGAGGGCCGTCCCCTGCGCCGCGGCTGGACCACCGGCGCCTGTGCCACGGCGGCCGCGAAGTCGGCCCGCGCGGCGCTGATGACTGGCAGTTTCGAGGACCCCGTGACCATCACCCTGCCCGGCGGGCAGACGCCGGCCTTCGCGCTGGCGCATGAGAAGCTCGGCGAGGGCTTCGCCGAAGCCGGCATCGTCAAGGATGCGGGCGACGACCCCGACGTGACGCATGGCGCGCTGGTGACGGTGCGGCTGGCGCCCAACCCGCCCGGCACGGGCGTGACGTTCCATGCCGGCGCCGGCGTGGGCACGGTGACCAAGCCGGGCCTGCCGATCCCGCCGGGCGAGCCGGCCATCAACCCGGTGCCGCGCCGCATGATCCGCGCGGCGCTGGAGGACGGCGATTTCGCCGTGACGGTGAGCGTGCGCGACGGCGCGCGCATCGCCGAACAGACCTGGAACGGACGGCTCGGCATCGTCGGCGGCCTCAGCATCCTGGGCACCACGGGCATCGTCGTGCCCTATTCGTGCGCGGCGTGGATCGCCTCGATCCAGCGCGGCGTGGACGTGGCGCGGGCACTGGGCCTCAGCCATGTGGTGGGCAGCACCGGCGACACTTCGGAGAAGGCGGCGATGGCACGACTCGGCCTCGGCATCGAAGCCTATCTCGACATGGGCGATTTCGTCGGGGGCCTGCTCAAATATGTGAAGCGCCACCCAGTGGCGCGGCTGACCATTGCCGGCGGCTTCGCCAAGATGGCCAAGCTCGGCCAGGGGGCGATGGACCTGCATTCGGCGCGCGGCGCGGTGGATCTCGACGCGCTGGCAGAGCTGCTGCCCGAGGCGCTGCGCGCGCGGGCGCGCGCCGCCAACACCGCCAACGAGGTGCTGGGGCTGGGCGGGCCGGCCCTCGCCGCTGCCGTGGCCGACGCGGCGCGGCGCAAGGCGCAGGCGATGGTGGGCGAGGCGGCGCGGGTCGACGTGCTGGTGGTGGATCGCGCCGGCACCATCGTGGGCGAGAGCGGCTGAATGCGCATATTGATCCTGGGCGGCACGAGCGAGGCGCGGGCGCTGGCAGCACGGCTGGTGGCGCTCGGCCACCAGGTGATGACGTCGCTGGCCGGGCGCACGCAGCAGCCGCTGCTGCCCGCCGGTGGCCTGCGCGTCGGCAGGTTCGGCGGCGTGCCGGGCCTCGTCGCCTATCTCGGCACCGCGCGCATCGAGCGGCTGGTGGACGCGACGCACCCCTATGCCGGACTGATCTCGATCAACGCCGTGGCGGCGGCGAACCAGGCCGGCATTCCGCTGGTGCGCTGCATGCGGCCGGCCTGGGAGGAGCCGGCGGGAGCGGGCTGGCAGCACGTGCCGGACATCGCGGCGGCCACACGTCTCTTGCCGAGCGGCGCGACTGTGCTGGCAACCACGGGGCATGAGGGGCTCGCGACGCTTCTGGGGCGCAACGACTGCCGCTTCCTGGTGCGGCTGATCGAACCGCCCGTCGCCCCCCTCCCCGTCCATGCGCGGCTGCTGCTGGCGCGGCCGCCCCATAGGCTCGCGGCCGAGCGGGCGCTGTTCAGGGCCGAGGGCATCACGCATCTGGTGACCAAGAATTCCGGCGGGACGCAGACCGCGGCTAAGCTCGAGGCGGCGCGGGAGAGCGGCGCCGCGGTGGTGATGATCGCGCGGCCGGTCTATGGCCCGGCACGGGAGGTGGCGAGCGTTTCGGCGGCGGTGGCGGCAATATTGGAGCCGGGCCGGTAGATTTCTCGCCCCCGTCATGTCGCGGCCCGCAATTTCTTCTTGCCGGCATTGCGCAGCACATGGGTAAAATCGGCGGCGTAGAGGCGGCTCTCCTGGAACCGCGTCTCACCGAAGACACGACCGACGAAGATGAGGGCGGTGCGGGTGATCTTTCGCGCGCGGGCGGCGGCACGCAGGCCGGCAAGGGTGGTCACCACGATCTCTTCGTCCGGCCAGGTGGCGCGATAGACCAGAACGGCGGGACAATCGGCGCCATAGTGCGGGGCGAGCGCGGCCTCGACATAGGCAAGGTTGCGCACGCTGAGATGGATGGCGAGGGTGGCGCCGCTGGCGCCGAGGATTTCGAGGGTTTCGCGCGGCGGCATGGGCGAGGCCTTGCCGGAGGTGCGCGTCAGAATGATGGTCTGGCTGATCTCGGGCAG
>JBDHTK010000328.1:0-2880 GCA_039808625.1 Devosia sp.
TGAGGACAAGTCCCTAGGCAAAGCCCGCGCGGCGCAGGCCCTCGAGATAGTGCGCGCGATCCTCGGGGCGGCGCTGGGGGAACATGTAGTCGGCGAGGCGGAAGTCGGGATGGGCGGCGAGATAGATGTCGCGCTGGCGCCGCGCCTCGTCGAGATTGCCGTTCATCGCCTCGACGGCGGCAATGACGCGGGCAGCCGATTCGGGCTGGCGCATGCGCTTGAGGGCAACCGAAGCGGCGGCGTAGTGGCCGAGGAAATAGTCGGCGGTGGCGCTGACCCAGTGATAGAGGTCGGGCGCCAGCGGGTTGAGCGCCAGCGCCCGGTCCATGACGCGGCGCGCCTCGGGCATGGCGCCGAGATGAATGAGCCCGTCGGCGTAGTGGAACAGCACATCGGCATGGTGCGGGCCGAGCTGGGTGGCGGCGCGCAGCGCCTCGACGCCCTCGTCGATGGCGTCGAGATAGAGCAGCGCATGGCCGACCTCGCGATGCGCCAGCGGGTCGAGCGGATCGATGCCGGCCGCCTCGCGGGCCAGCGCCACGGCCGCCTCGATGGGCTCGCGCTCGTTGCGGTCGAGCAGGATCCATTCGAGGCAGAGGGTCCGGGCCAGCATGGCGCGGGCCGGCACGAAGTCGCGCGACAGCCTGATGGCCTGGCGGAAATGGCCCTTGGCGCGGCGCAGCGCGCGCAGGTCGATGGTCCTGAGGTTCTCGCAGCCGATGAGGTAGTGCACATAGGCCGAGGCCGAGCCGGTGGTGCGGTAGAGCCGCTGCTCGGCGCGCTCGATGCCCTGCGCCAGCCGCGCGCCGAGAGCCGCGGCAAGATGGACGTGGTGGGCGTTGAGGTCGCCGCGGACGAAGGGCAGCTCCTCGCTGAGCAGCAGTTCTTGCGTCGCGAGCCGGGTGAGCGCGACGGTGAGGCGCGCGCCGGCGGGGCCGGGCGCGAGGCGCGTCGCGACGAGATAGTCGGCGCCATAGGGGTTGCCGCCGGGAAAGGGCCCGCGCACCAGCTGCCGCGCCGTGTGCGGGGCGAAGACGGCGAAGGTGCGCAGCCGGGAGAGCGTGTGCGTCACCTCGTCGACGAGGGCGTCGCCGAGGTGGCGCTCGGGACCGGCGAGGTCGCTGGCGCCGGGCGGCAGGATGAGGACGCGCGGCACGCTGTCGAGCGCCGCCGACACGGCAGGCCGCTCGAGGTCGGACGGTGGCGCCGCCGCCGGCAGCGCCCCGCGCGCCAGCTCGCCGAGCAGGGCGGTGGTGCGCGCCTCCGGCGTGCTGCCCAGATCCAGCTCGAGCCGGCGCGCGAAACGCTGGTAGATGGCGCGCACGGCGGCCGGATCGTGGCGCGCGGCCACCCATTGCGCGGTGAATTCGGCTTCGGGCTCGACATCGGCGAGCAGGTCGCCGCCGTAGAGCTCGGCGAGCCAGCGCAGGCCGGCGGGCGTGCCGGCATCGTCGATGGCGAGGAACAGCGACAGGTCGGACGGCAGCGTCGTGGCGTCGCGCGACACGACGCGGCCTTCGGTGCGCACCACCACCTGCCCCGTCGCCTGCTCCCAGGCACGGATGCGGGCCAGCATCTGGCGGAAATTGTTGCCGGCGCGGGCGGGCGCCGCGCCCTCCCAAAGGCGCGCCGCGAGCTCCTCGCGCGTCATGTGGCGCGCGGGCGTAAGATCGAGCAGCGCCACGGCCACGAAGGCGCTGCGCGGCAGCCGCGGCGCCACCATGCCGGAAACGCGGGTCGGCCCGAAGAGCCTGAGCATACGCCCCTCCCCCGGGACCGCCGGGCTTGGGGCCCCGATCCGGCAAGTCTTAGGAAGTTTCGGCGCGGCCCGCCAGAGGGGGCGGGGCAACGGCCTTTCGGCGGGGCGGCGCAGGGGCTATAGCTCGGGCGCCCGAAGCGGACTGGGAGAGTTTCGATGAAGCAGCTTGCGATGGCCGCCGCGCTGGTCGGCCTGCTGGCCGGCGGCGCCGGCGCCGCCACCATCAAGGTCGGCGTGATCGGACCGTTCTCGGGGCCTTTCGCGCTGCAGGGCAAGAACTTCAAGGCCGGCATCGACGCCTACCAGGCGCTCAACGGCGCGAGCGTGGGCGACGACACGGTGGAGCTCGTCTATCGCGACCTGCCGGAGGCCGACCCGGCGCGGTCGGCGGCGCTGGCGCAGGAGCTGGTCGTGCAGGAAGGCGTGCAGTATCTCGCCGGATTCTACTTCACGCCGGATGCGATGGCGGCGGCGCCGCTGCTCGAAGAGGCCAATGTGCCGATGGTGATCTTCAACGCGGCGACCTCGGCCATCGTCACCGCCAGCCCCTATGTCGTGCGCACCTCGTTCACGCTGTGGCAGACGGCGACGCCGATGGCGGCGGTGGCGCGCGCCAGGGGGATCGACAAGGTCGTCACCGTGGTGTCCGACTACGGGCCGGGCATCGACGCCGAAACGGCGTTCAAGACCGCGTTCGAGGCGGCGGGCGGCAGCATCGCCGAGACGGTGCGCATGCCGCTGGCGACCACCGACTTCTCGCCCATCATGCAGCGCATCAAGGATTCCGGCGCCGGCGCGGCGTTCGCCTTCCTGCCGGCCGGCCCGCCGACGCTGGGCTTCGTCCGGGCCTATAACGAGAACGGGCTCAAGGCGGCCGGCGTGACGCTGCTCGCCACCGGCGACCTGACGCAGGAGCCCGACCTGCCGGTGCTGGGCGAGGCAGCGCTCGGGCTGCTCACCACCTTCCACTATTCGGTGGCGCACGACTCGCCCGAGAACGCGGCCTTCATCGCGGCGGCAACGGCGGCGCTGGGCGGCAACGAGGCCGAACTGAGCTTTCCGGCGGTGGGCGCGTTCGACGGCATGCACGTCATCTACGCGATGATCGCGGCGACCGGCGG
>JBDHTK010000329.1:0-2872 GCA_039808625.1 Devosia sp.
CCGGCGGCGACATTGGCGAAGCCGAGCTCGGGGACGAGCTTGAGGGCGCCGGGGTCCGTGGTGCCGAAGATGGTTTCGGCGGTGAAGCGCGGCTGCGCGATCTGCCGGATGCCTGCCGTGAGCAGCCGCACGCCGACGGCCCAGAAGACGAACCAGCGCCCGAGCAGCAGCCAGAAGTCGAATGGCGCCTGCGTCAGCAGCGGCTCGACGAGCATCGAGGCGATGGGCAGGACGAGCATGAAGGCGAGAACGACGGCGTAGTACATGACAAGGCCCCCGCGCGGATGGTGGCACGGCCGGGCGCGACGGACAAGGCCGGGCCACCGCGGCGGCGGCGGCCGCGTTCGCCGTCAGTCGGTGGCGCCCTCCAGCGTATCCAGCTCCATCTCGCGCAGGCGCCTGATCTCGTCGCGCAGGCGGGCGGCGCGCTCGAATTCGAGATTGGTGGCGGCCTCGCGCATCTGGCCCTCGAGGTCCTTGATGACGGCGGCGAGGTTGGCGCCGACCTGGATCTCCTCCTTGCCGGACTTGTCCCTGCCGATCGAGACGGTGACGTGGTCCTTCTCGTAGACGCTGTCGACGATCTCCTTGATGTTGGAGCGCACCGATTGCGGGGTGATGCCGTTCGCCTCGTTGTAGGCGACCTGCTTCTCGCGGCGGCGGTTGGTTTCGGCGAGGGCGCGCTCCATCGAGCCGGTGACGGAATCGGCATAGAGGATGACGCGGCCGTCGACGTTGCGCGCGGCGCGGCCGATGGTCTGGATGAGGCTGGTCTCGGAGCGCAGGAAGCCTTCCTTGTCGGCGTCGAGGATGGCGACGAGGGCGCATTCGGGGATGTCGAGGCCCTCGCGCAACAGGTTGATGCCGACCAGCACGTCGAAGGCGCCCAGCCGCAGGTCGCGGATGATCTCGATGCGCTCGATGGTGTCGATGTCCGAGTGCATGTAGCGCACGCGGATGCCCTGCTCGTGCATGTATTCGGTGAGGTCCTCGGCCATCTTCTTGGTCAGCACGGTGACCAGGGTGCGGTAGCCGGCCCTGGCGACCTGGCGCACCTCGTCGATGACGTCGTCGACCTGGGTGCGCGCCGGGCGCACCTCGACCGGCGGGTCGGTGAGGCCGGTGGGGCGGATGACCTGCTCGGCGAAGACGCCGCCGGCCTGCTCCATCTCCCAGCCGCCGGGGGTGGCCGAGACGTAGACGGTCTGCGGGCGCATGGCGTTCCACTCCTCGAAGCGGAGCGGGCGGTTGTCCATCGCCGAGGGCAGGCGGAAGCCGTATTCGGCGAGGGTCGCCTTGCGGCGGAGGTCGCCGCGATACATGGCGCCGAGCTGGCCGACGGTGACGTGGCTTTCGTCGATGAAGACGAGGGCGTTGTCGGGCAGGTATTCGAACAGGGTGGGCGGCGGCTCGCCGGGCTTGCGGCCGGAGAAGTAGCGCGAATAGTTCTCGATGCCGGCGCAGGAGCCGGTGGCCTCCATCATCTCGAGGTCGAACAGGGTGCGCTGCTCGAGGCGCTGCGCCTCGAGGAAGCGGCCGGCGCCGTTGAGCTCCTGCAGGCGGGCCGCGAGCTCCTTGCGGATCTCCTTGATGGCGCCAGTGAGCGTGGCGCGCGGCGTCACGTAGTGCGAATTGGCGAAGACGCGGATGAAGAGCAGGTCGGAGCTCTTCTTGCCGGTGAGCGGATCGAATTCCTGGATGGATTCGATCTCGTTGCCGAACAGCGTGATGCGCCAGGCGGCGTCCTCGTAGTGGGCGGGAAACAGCTCGACCGTGTCGCCGCGCACGCGGAAGGTGCCGCGCACGAAGCCGGTGTCGCCGCGCTTGTATTGCAGGTCGGTGAGGCCGCGCAGCAGCGCGCGCTGGTCGATGGTCTGGCCCTTGCGCAAATCGAAGGTCATGGCCGTGTAGTCCTCGACCGAGCCAATGCCGTAGATGCAGCTCACCGAGGCGACGATGATGACGTCGTCGCGTTCGAGCAGGGCGCGCGTCGCCGCGTGGCGCATACGGTCGATCTGCTCGTTGATGGTCGATTCCTTCTCGATATAGGTGTCGGTGCGCGGGACGTACGCCTCGGGCTGGTAGTAGTCGTAGTAGGAGACGAAGTACTCGACGGCGTTGTCGGGGAAGAAGGCCTTGAACTCGCCGTAGAGCTGGGCGGCGAGGGTCTTGTTCGGCGCCAGGATGAGGGCCGGGCGCTGCGTGCGCATGATGGTCTGCGCCACCGTGAAGGTCTTGCCCGAGCCGGTGACGCCGAGCAGTACCTGGTCGGTCTCGCCGTTCTCGATGCCCTCGACCAGCTCGGCGATGGCGGTGGGCTGATCGCCGCGCGGCTCGTAGTCGGTGACGAGCCTGAAGGGGATGCCGCCTTCCGATTTCTGCGGGCGTTCGGGACGGTGCGGCACCCAGGTGGAGTTGCCCTCGACCTCCTTGCGGCCATGCAGGATGATCTCTTCCAGCGCCTTGACGGTGGCGGAAATGCCGACGGTCTGCGCCGTGGAGAGGTCCTGGCCGGGCAGCCTGACCTTGCGGCCCGAGCCGGAGCCGGGGGTTTTCGCCTTCGCCGTCTCCGCGGCCCCGGCGAGGGCGCCGCGCATCTGCGCCAGCACTGCCGGATCCTTGGCGGCGGCGCGCGAGATGTCGCGGGCGCTGAGGGGCCGTGTGCCGTCCAGATGCGCGCTGCGCGCCGCGGCCGAGGGGACGTGGCCGAAACCGGCCTGCTCGGGCTCGCCCAGGCCGGAGAAATCGGGGCGCTCGACGGAGTTGGCCTTGGACTTTGGGGCCCTGAGGCTCATGCCGGTGACGGCGGATTTCTGCGTCTTTTTCAGCTTCTGCGGCTTGATGGCGTCGGCTTCGGCGGCACGGCGGGCGG
>JBDHTK010000330.1:0-2831 GCA_039808625.1 Devosia sp.
GCCGCCGAGCGGCGGCAGCGCCGGCGTCGGATCGCCGCCCGACACGGCGATGGCGGCTTTCGGCGCCAGCGTCAGCGGCGGCCCCGCCGGCGTCACCGCAAAGCCGAGCGCCGCCCGCGTGCGCCCGAGCGCCGCGGCGAAGGCCGCGTCATGGGCGGCGGCGAGCCGGTCGGGCTCGGCGAACAGCAGATCATAGCCGATGGCGGCGGCGCCGAGCGCGCCCAGCCGGTCGGTGAGGCGGGCGAGCAGATCGCGCGGCCACGGCCACTGCCCGTATTGCGCCAGCGCCCGCTCGTCGATGTCGACGACGCGCACGGCGCTGTCGCCGCCGGGGCGCGGCAGCAGCTGCTGGTAGAGATCGAAGCCCATGTCGCGCAGCACCGCCACCGGCGCCGGGTCGGCGAGCCGCACCAGCGCCAGCCCGACGATCAGCGCGAGGCCGGCGAGGCCGGGCAGCAGCCGGTGGCGCAGCATGCCGGGCGGCGGCTCAGGGCCGCACGCACTGCGTGCCGATCGGGCACTGGCGCGGCGGCCGGCCCGCATCGTCGTCGTCCGCCGGCGCCGCCGGCGGCTGCGGCGGCGTATTGAGGCAATCGCGCGCCGGCGCCACCCAGAAGCGGCGCAGCAGCGGCGCCTGGTTCATCGCATAGATGAACTCGCCCTGGAGCTGGCGGCGCGCCGCGCCGCCGATGCCGCGCGTGTCGCCGAAGCGCGTCGCCGCGCTGTGCCCGATCTGGCCGAGCGCGCAGAAGCCCGTCAGCGTCTTGCAGTCGCCCGCCGTGGCGCAGAAGCGCACGGCGCCGTGATAGAGCAGGATGCGCGCCACCCCGTCGGCATCGACGACCACGTCGAAGGCCGTGCCGCGCACGCCGATCGTGCCGGTGGGCGTGTCGATGCGGTAGCGGTCCCTGGCGCTCGTGCCGGTGGCGAAGCGGAAGGCTCCCGACAGCATCTGCACGGCCAGCGCGCCGGCGCCGCCGTCATTGCGCAGCAGATAGTCCTCGATGACCAGCGCCGCGCCCGGCCCGACGACGAGCTCGGTGTCGTCGGCGAAAAGGATCTGCACCTGCCCCCTGGGCCCGGTTTCCACCCGGTCGCCGATGAAGATGTCGGCGCCGACCACCAGCGTCACCCGCTCGCCGCCGCGCGCCGCATCGGCCGCCGGCGTGACGCCCAGCGCCGCACCGGCCGGCGTCGCCGCCGGTGCGCCGGCCGCGCTCGCGGCCACGAAAAAGAGGATCAGGGCCAGTTTGTGCATGACACGTCCCCCGCGTGACGCCCCCGCCGGCGCGCTGCGCCCCGGGGTGCGGACCGGCTTCATTAGCACGCCGCGGCCGCCCCCCGGCGACGAATCTTCGCCGCCGGCGTCAGCCCCGGGGCGGGTTGGGCGCCTCGGGCGACTGCGCGAGCTGCGCCAGAATCCGGTCGACGAGGTCGAGATCCTCGCGCCGCCCCTGCGCCTGCTGCTGCAGGTCGACGAGATAGGAGGTGGTGTAGTAGAGCCGCCGGGCGAGCAGCGCCGCCAGCTCGAGCGCGATCTCGGCATGCGCGCCGAGGAAGGCGAGCGGCGCGTCGATGGCATAGGCCCTGACCGGCGACAGCGCCCTGACCGTCGCCGTATAGGGCATGTCGAGCAGCACGCTCATTTCGCCGAACACCGAGCCGGGCTCGTCGACATAGGTCACGGCGGTCTGCTGGCGCAGCACCTCGACCTGGCCCGCGCTCAGCACGAACAGCTGGCGGGCCTCGCCGCCCTCGCGGAGCAGCGTCGCGCCGGGGGCGAACTCCCGGGCCGTGCGGCCCGCGCAATAGGCGAGAATGTCGGCCATGTCCCCACTCCACCTCGAGGAGGGGGGCATAAGCCAAAGCCCGCCGCCGCGCAATCGGCGGCGCCGCCGGCCGGGCGGCGGCGCGCCTCAGTGGTTGTCGCGCGGCACGCCCTTCGACTGGGCGATGCGCTGATAGGCGACGGCCGGCTTCAGCACCATGCCCGAGCCGAGCTGGTCGACGATGCCGCGCTGGATCTCCTGCCAGGGCGTCTGGTGCGCCGGGTATTTGTAGCCGCCGGCGGCGTCGAGCGCCGCCCGCCGGCGCGCGATCTCGGCGTCGTCGATGAGGATGTCGGCGCGCCCCGCCCTGAGGTCGATGCGCACCCGGTCGCCGGTTTCGAGAATGGCGAGATTGCCGCCCGCCGCCGCCTCGGGCGAGGCGTTGAGGATCGAGGGCGAGCCCGAGGTGCCCGACTGCCGCCCGTCGCCGATGCAGGGCAGCGCATGCACGCCCTGCTTGATGAGGTAGTCCGGTGGCCGCATGTTCACCACCTCGGCGCCGCCGGGATAGCCGATCGGGCCGGTGCCGCGCATGAACAGCATGGTCTGCGCGTCGATGGCGAGGGCCGGATCGTCGATGCGCCGGTGATAGTCCTCCGGCCCGTCGAAGACCACGGCGCGCCCCTCGAACATCTCGGGATGCGCCGGGTCGCTCAGATAGCGGAGGCGGAACTCCTCGGAGATCACCGAGGTCTTCATGATGGCGTTGTCGAAGAGGTTGCCGCGCAGCACGACGAACCCCGCCTCGGCCTTGAGCGGCCTGTCGAACGGGCGGATGACCCTGTCGTCCTGGATCGGCGTGCTGCGGCAGTTCTCGCCGATGCTCCGGCCGTTGACGGTCGGTGCACTCTCGTGGATCAGCCCGTGCCGCATCAGCTCGTTGACCACCGCCGGCACGCCGCCGGCATGGTAGTAGTCCTCGCCCAGATACTCGCCGGCCGGCTGCAGGTTGACCAGGAGCGGCACCTTGTGGCCGACGCTCTGCCACTCGTCGATCTTGAG
>JBDHTK010000331.1:0-2816 GCA_039808625.1 Devosia sp.
ATCGAGCGCATCGTGCGCGTCGCCTGCGACCTGGCGCGGACGCGCGGCAGGAAGGTGCATTCGGCCGACAAGAAGAACGTCATGAAATCGGGCGTGCTGTGGGACGAGGTGGCGCAGCGCGTCGCCAGGGAGTATCCCGACATCGCCTTCCAGCACATCCTCGCCGACAATGCGGCGATGCAGCTCGTGCGCAACCCCAAGCAGTTCGACGTGCTGGTCACCGACAACCTCTTCGGCGACGTGCTCTCCGACGCTGCGGCGATGCTCACCGGCTCGCTCGGCATGCTGCCCTCGGCCTCGCTCGGCGCGCCCGACGCGGCCGGACGGCGCAAGGCGCTCTACGAGCCGGTGCATGGCTCGGCTCCCGACATCGCCGGCCAGGGCGTCGCCAACCCCATTGCCATGCTGGCGAGCTTTGCCATGGCGCTGCGCTATTCCTTCGGGCTCGTCGAACTCGCGACGAGGCTCGAGGCGGCCATCGCGGCGGTGCTCGACGACGGCCTGAGGACCGGCGACATCGCCCAGGGCGGCAAGGCGGTCGGCACCGAGGAAATGGGCGCCGCGATCCGCCACAAGCTCGCCGCCTGACCAGCTCGGCCGCCGGGCACGTCCCGCCGGCCGTTCGGAGGACCGTCATGTCGAGCCTGCCCCTGTTCCGGCGGGCGATGGAGCACGCCGCCGCCTATCGCGATGCCGTCGCCGTCCAGCCCCGTCCGCCCGCCGCCGACTATCACGAGATGCGGGCCCGCGCCGCCGCGCCCCTGCCCGAGACCGGCGCGGCGCCCGAGACGATCATCGACGACCTCGTGGCACTCGCCACCGACGGGCTGATGCCGATGACCGGCCCGCGCTTTTTCGGCTGGGTGATCGGGTCCTCGCTCCCCACCGGCGTCGCCGCCGACTGGCTGGTCAGCGCCTGGGGGCAGAACGCCGCCTATCACACGCCGACGCCGGCGATGGCAGCCATCGAGGAGGTGGCCGAAGGCTGGCTGCTCGAGCTGCTCGACCTGCCGCGCGGGGCGGCCATCGGCTTTGCCGTGGGCGCCACCGTCGCCAACGGCATCTGCCTCGCGGCGGCGCGCAGCGGCGTGCTGCAGGCGGCGGGCTGGGACGCCGATGCGGATGGCCTCTTCGGCGCGCCGCCCGTGCATGTGCTGATCGGGGCGGACGCGCATTCCTCGCTGTTCTCGTCGCTGCAGCTCATCGGCTTCGGCTCGCGCCGGCTGCTGAAGGTTGCCACCGACGCCGAGGGGCGGATGCTGCCGGCCGCGCTCGAAGCGGCCATCGCGCCGCTCGAGGGCCCGAAAATCGTCATCGCCCAGGCCGGGCAGATCAATACCGGCGCCTACGACCCCTTCACCGAGATCGCCCGTATCGGCAAGGCGCACGGGGCGTGGCTGCATGTCGACGGCGCCTTCGGGCTGTGGGCGCGCGCCACGCCCGGCCGGCGGCATCTCACCGAAGGGCTGGAGCAGTTCGATTCATGGTGCGTCGACGGCCACAAATGGCTGCAGGTGCCCTATGATTCCGGCTTCGCCATCGTGCGTGACAAGGCCGTGCTGGCGCGCGCCATGACGCAATGGTCGAGCTATCTGCCGAGCATCGGGCAGGGCGACCGCGTGCCCTCCAACTTCGTGCCCGAGCTCAGCCGGCGCGCCCGCGGCGTGCCGGTCTGGGCCGTGATCCGGCATTTCGGCCGCGCCGGCATCGCCGCGCTGGTCGAGCGCCATTGCCGGCAGGCGGCGCGCTTTGCCGAACTGCTCGCCGCCGAGCCGAGCATCCATATCCGCAACGCGGTGGTCATCAACCAGTTCGTGGCGAGCTTCGGCGACGGCGATGCGGCGGCACGGCGCGCCGCCACCGAAGCGGTGATCGCGCGCGTCCAGGCGGACGGCGTGTGCTTCGTCGGCGGCGCCGAGTGGCGCGGCGAGTGGGTGATGCGTATCTCGGTCATCTCCGAGCCGACCACCGACGCCGACATCGAGTTGAGCGCCGCCGCCATCATTTCCGCGTGGCGCGCGGTGCAGGCCGCCACCTAGGCGAGCTGCAGGCCGCGCGTCAGCTCCAGCGCCTGGCGCTCGAACAGGCGCCGGTAGAGGCCGCCCTCGCTGCGCACCAGCGCGGCGTGCGTGCCTTCCTCGATGATGCGGCCCTTCTCGAAGACGAGCAGCCGGTCGAGCGCGCGCACCGTCGACAGCCGGTGGGCGATGACCAGCGTCGTGCGGCCCACCATCAGCCGCTCCATTGCTTCCTGGATCAGCACCTCCGATTCCGAATCGAGCGAGGAGGTCGCCTCGTCGAGGATGAGGATCGGCGCGTCGGCGAGGAAGGCGCGGGCGATGGCGACGCGCTGGCGCTCGCCGCCCGAAAGCTTCACGCCGCGCTCGCCCACCAGCGTCTCGTAGCCCCTGGGCAGCGCCTCGATGAAGCCGTGGGCGCTCGCCAGCTTCGCCGCCGCGACGATCTCGGCGCGGCTGGCGCCGGGGCGCCCATAGGCGATGTTCTCGGCCAGCGAGCGGTGGAACAGGATGGGGTCCTGCTGCACGATGGCGATCTGGCGGCGCAGCGAGGCCTGCGTCACGTCGCGGATGTCGATGCCGTCGATGGCAATGCGGCCGCCGGTGACGTCGTAGAGCCGCTGGATGAGCTTGACGAAGGTGGTCTTGCCGCTGCCCGAGGCGCCGACGAGGCCGACGCGCTGGCCGGCCGGGATGGTCACGCTCAGGTCGCTATAGAGCGGCGTTTCATGCCTGCCGTAGCGAAAGTCCACATGCTCGTAGGCGATGGCGCCGGCGGTGATGGCGGCGGGCCGCGCC
>JBDHTK010000332.1:0-2815 GCA_039808625.1 Devosia sp.
ACTCCGTCATCAATTCACGGTATTGCTGGTTCTCGAGGCTCGCCGCTACCTGCAGCAGTTCGTTGTAGGCAGCGGATACGACGCGCGAGGAGCGGGCCATCTGCTCCGGCGACATCGCGACGACTTCATCCAGCGTGCGCCGTGGAGCCAGATCCAGATCGGCGGAAAACGCCGAATACGCGAACTTGCCCGGCAGCGGGCCTCCGACGTGGCCACAAAACGGTGAATTGCACATGATGGCTCCTCCACAGATGCGATAGACTGGTCAGGTTGCGTAGCGCTTTTGCCGCACGTCGGCGGTGATCTCGTGGGCGAGCATCCCCTCCATGCGGCACAGACGCCCCATGATCGGCGCGATCCGGTGGCTGGCCTCGGCGGTCAGCCGCTGGTAGGTCACGGTCTTGATGAACTTCCCGACCCAGAGCCCCCCGGTGTAGCGGGCCGCTCCTGCCGTCGGCAGCGTGTGGTTGGTGCCCACGCCCTTGTCGCCATAGGCGACCGTGCTCTCCTCGCCGACGAACAGGCTGCCGTAGTTCCTCAGGCGGTCGAGGAAGTAGTCGTTGTCCGCCGTCATCAGTTCCAGATGCTCCGGCGCATAAATATCCGACAGCGCGACCGCCGCCGCAAAATCCTCGACGACCGCGACCTCGCCATGGTCGCGCCACGCGAGCGAGGCGATTGCGGCCGTCGGCAGCGTCTCGAGTTGCTGCTTCACCGCCCGGACGACCGCGTTCCCGAAAGCCTCGGACGTCGTGATCAGCCATGCGGGGCTGTCGGGACCGTGCTCCGCCTGACCAAGCAGGTCGGTCGCAACGAGATCGGGATCGGCCGTCTCGTCGGCGATGATCATGATTTCCGTCGGGCCTGCGAGAAGATCGATCCCGACCTGGCCGAACAACTGGCGCTTGGCTTCCGCCACGAACGCGTTGCCCGGTCCGGTGATGATGTCGACGGCCGGCATTCCGAGGCACCCGTAAGCCATGGCGCCGAGCGCCTGGACGCCGCCGAGCGTGAAGACCTCGTCGGCCCCGGCCTTGTGCAGGGCATAGACCTGCGGCCCGAACATGCCGTCCCTGTCGCGTGGCGGGGCGCAGGCGACGATCTTGTCGACGCCCGCCACGCGCGCCGTCGCAATGCTCATGATCGCTGCCGATATCAGCGGATACTTGCCGCCCGGGATGTAGCAGCCGGCGCTGGTCACCGGGATGAGCTTCTGCCCGAGCAGGATGCCCGGCTCGATCTCGCTTTCGAACTCGCTCATGCTGTCGAGCTGCCGCCGGGCAAACTCGGTGACCATCTTGTAGGCGAAATCGAAATCTTCCTTGAACGACTCCGGAAGCTGTGCGGCCGCGGCGCGGAAATCGTCCTTGGTTACCTCGAAACCCTTCTTCTCCCACTTGTCGAGCGTGGCGGCATAGCGGCGCACCGCGTCATCCCGGTTTTCCGCGATGTCGGCGAGCATCCTGCGCACAGTATCCTCGACGCCGCTCGTCGCCTGACGAGCCTTGGGAGCGGCCTTTTTGAGATACTTCGTCATTACATTCTTTCCCGATGAACTGGATTACTCGCCGAGCCCTGCTCGACAGGCCTTGAGACCGCGTGAATAGGCGGCAGTGAGCATGGCGCGATCGGAGGGGGCGGTAACGGTCCGTGCGCCAACGGCGCGCCATTTGCGTATCTCGGCATCGAGGCCCGACGGATCGGTTGCACCAAGCGAAACGACGCAGTCGCGCCCGGCAGCCTGCGCCGCCTTCATCACCGTCTGCTGGGCATCCCAGACCTCGGCGCGGCCCGTGTCGCCTTCCAGGCCGAGGCTGAAAGCAAGGTCGAACGGCCCGAGGACAATTCCGGTCAGCCCGGCCGAGAGGATGGCGTCGACATTCTCGACCCCCGGTCCGCTTTCGATCAGGCCCCAGATATGCAGGGCGTTCCCGCGCCGGATCACCGCCTGGAAGTCGTGGACGCCATGGAGGCTGGTGCGGGTGGTGCCGCAAGCGCCGCGGATGCCCTTGCCCGGGAACCGGCAGGCCTCGACGATGGCGGCAGCCTGCGCGGCGGTCTCGACCTTCGGCACCAGCACGCCGTCGACGCCGAGGTCGAGGGTCTTCTGCAACGTCCTTTGGTCGCCCTCCAGCACGCGCACGATGGCGGCCGCGCCGAGCGCCTGGGCCGCCCGGACCAGATGCACCGTCGTGTCCCAGCCGAAGGTTCCGTGCTCCATGTCGATGATGACGAAATCATAGCCCGCGCCGGCGGCCGCTTCGCAGGCCTCGGGATTGGGCGACTGGATCCAGGTGCCGACCCCGGCGCCGCCACTCCACCGCGGCGTCATCGGGCGGCTCCCTTGCCGGCCGCGCGCGCGGCGTCGAGCTCGCGCTTCGCGCCGGCCTTGAGCAGCTCGATGTCCGTCGCCACCGTCACCATGCGATAGCCCGCCTTCGCATAGGCGCCGGCGACCTCGCCGTTCGGGCAATGCAACCCGACCGCGATGCCGGCGGCGTCGCAGGCTTTCTTCACGCGCGCCACTGCATCCACGAAGCGCTTGTCGTCCGAAGGCATCTTCGGGCCGAGGCCGAGGCTGATCGAAAGGTCGACCGATCCGATGTAGATCGCCGACAGGCCGGGGGTATGGGCGATCGCCTCGGCGGCATCGAGCCCCTTGACCGTCTCGATCATGGCGACGGCGGCGACGTCGCCCAGCACGTCCGGATCCATCGTGCCGCGCAGGATGGACGCGCGCACCGGCCCGTAGGAGCGGACGCCGTGCGGCGGATAGCGGCAGGCCTGCACCAGCTTTGCGGCGGTCTCTGCGCTC
>JBDHTK010000333.1:0-2797 GCA_039808625.1 Devosia sp.
GACCTCGATCTCGTATTGCGCCATGTCGGCCGCCTGCTTGGCCTTGAGCGCGGTGAGCAGCGGATCGTCGCCGCGCGCCGGGCAGGCGCCCTGCGCGTCGAGCGCCGCGCCGCCCGGCCCGCTCAGCGCGAAGACATATTTCTTCTCGCACACATCCCATTGCGGCGGCGTCTTGCTGAGCTCGAAGCGGTCGTAGCCTTCCTTGAGGTTCATCCAGAAATCGATATTGGGGTTCCTGGCATAGGCCGCGAGCTTGCGCGGCGTCATGCGGAACGGGAAGATCTGCATCTGCACGACGCTGTTGCCGCCCGCAAAGCTCTCGCGCGCCAGCGCATAGATCTCGGCGATGGCCTCGTCGGTCATCGAATAGCAGCCGCGCGACGAGCAGTCGCCATGCACCATGAGCTCCGAGCCGGTGCGGTTCCAGGCGCGGTCGAACTTGTTGGGATAGCCGGTGTTGAACGCCAGGTAGTAGTTGGAGTTCGGGTTCATCAGCCCCGGCGTGATGTTGTAGAAGCCCTCCGGCGCCTGCCGGTCGCCTTCCTTGATCTTGGGGCCGAGCGTGCCGGAATAGGCGCAGATGTCGTAGGTCTTGAACAGCTTGAAGCTGCCGGCCTTGGTGCGCTTCCACACCTCGAATTCGTTGGTGTCCTTGAAGATGCGGATCACCATCGCCTCGCCGGGCGACGAGCCCATCTCGGTGAGCCGCGAAACGGCCGCCTGCTTCAGCGACTGGTAGGCGCGCGTCGACGACGATTTCGGCGCGATGCCGCTGCACGCCGCGAGCAGCAGCGCCGCGGCCAGCACCATCGCGACGCCGAAAAGCTTGGAAACCGGCACGTTCATCTCGTCGAATCTGCCCCGTGACACCGGGCCATGACTACACGGCGCATGGTTACCGCACAGTCACCGCCGCGCCACACCACGACTTTGTGAAGCCCCTATGCCCCCTCAGTTCAGCGCCGAACCGATGCCCATGAACTTCTCGCGCCGCAGTTCGCGCACTTCGAGCTTGCTGCGCGTCCCCGGAAAATCGTCGAGGAACCTGGCGATGGCCGCGCCTGTCGCCGCCATCACCGCCTCGGCATGCCGGTGCGCGCCGCCCGCCGGTTCGCCGATGATGCCGTCGATGACGCCGAAGCCGAGCAGGTCCTGGGCCGTGATGCGCATGTTGTTGGCGGCATCCTGCGCCCGCGCCGCGTCCTTCCACAGGATCGACGCCGACGCCTCGGGCGAGGCCACCGCATAGATGGCGTTTTCGAGCATCAGCACGCGGTTCGCCGTGGCGATGGCGATGGCTCCGCCCGAGCCGCCCTCGCCGATGATGATGGCGAGGTTGGGCACGCCGATCTCGAGGCATTTTTCCGTGCACCGGGCGATGGCCTCGGCCTGTCCGCGCTCCTCGGCGCCGATGCCCGGATAGGCGCCCGCCGTGTCGACGAAGCTGATCACCGGGATGTTGAAGCGGTCGGCCATGTCCATGATGCGCACCGCCTTGCGGTAGCCCTCGGGCCGCGCCATGCCGAAATTGTGCTTGAGCCGCGTCTCGGTGGTCGAGCCCTTCTCCTGGCCCAGAATCGCCACCGGCCGCCCCTCGAAGCGCCCGAAGCCGGCTTGCACCGCCGGGTCCTCGGCATATTTGCGGTCGCCGGCGAGCGGCGTCCACTCGCTGATCAGCGCCTTGACGTAGTCGGAGAAATGCGGCCGCTGCGGGTGCCGGGCCACCTGCGTCTTCTGCCACGGCGTCAGCTTCTTGTAGATGTCGGCCAGCGCCTGGTCGGCGCGCGCCGTCAGCCCCGAGATCTCGTCGTCGATGGCGACCGCCCGGGCGTCGCCCGACAGCGACTTGAGCTCGGCGATCTTGCCTTCGAGGTCGGCGACCGGCTTTTCGAAATCGAGATAGGATTGCATCCCCGCCCGCACTTTCCTTTTGATTTCACAGCGCTGTCGCCGCTCATCGTGGCCGGAAAGTGGCGAGCGGGGACGCCGGAGTCAACCCGCCCTCAGTGTGCCGAGCCGGTCACCTCGAACTGGCCGGCGAGCACGCTGGGGTCTTCCTGCGCCACCATGAAGAGCGGCAGCGCCACGCCGTTCGCGTCGGTCGCCGCGAAGCTGACGGTGAGCTGCGACGCCCGCCCCGCGATGAAGTCGCCCAGCGCCGCCCCGAGCTGGCGGGCCGAGTCGGTCGAGCCCAGAAGCTGCGCCGGCAGTCCCTCGACGAGTCCCGCCTGCTTCAGCCGGAACGCCGCGACGTCGCTCTCGCCCTCCTCGGCCGCCGCCAGCGGCCAGGCGATGGCGCCGATGCCGTCGTCGCTGAGCGAGACGTCGAGCGACTTGACCGTCAGCGCCAGCGCCGCGGCGGTCGCCACCTCGGGCTTGGCGCTGAACAGCTGCGGCGTGGCGTTGCCGAGCACGCCGCTGATCTTCATGCCGCCCAGGTCCACGCCGCTGAACGACACGGTGTCGATGGCGATGGTGCGCGCCGCCTCGTCCCAGTTGCCGGTGGCCTCGAAGCTGACATTGACCTTTTCGAGCCCCGCCGCCAGCAGCATCGTCACCTGCGGATCGGTCGAATCCTGCGGCAGCGGCACCTCGATGCCGTCGCCCTTGATCGACAGCTTGGTCGGAATGCCGTCGCGGTAATTGCCCAGGCTCAGGTCGAACGCCTCCACCTTGGCCTGCACCCGGCTGTCGGGCTGCTCGGGGTTGGGCACGTCGAGGTCGAGCCCGGCGAGCGACAGCCCGGCGAAGCTGGGAATGAGGCTGCGCCAGTTCTGCTCGAACCAGCTGTCGCCGA
>JBDHTK010000334.1:0-2788 GCA_039808625.1 Devosia sp.
AGCGCCGTGATCGAGGCGATCTGGTAGTTGCCGCCGGCGGCGGAGGTGTAGAGCAGCAGCGGCAGCGTGTTCACGTCCGGCGCGCCGACGAAGAAGGTGCCGGTGAACTCGTCGAGCGATTCGAGGAAGACGAAGATGGCGCTCGCCATCAGCCCGGGCGCGGCGAGCGGCAGCATGACGTCGAAGAAGGCGCGCACCGGCCCGGCGCCGGAGGAGCGCGCCGCCTCCTCCAGCTCCGGCTCGATGGCCGCGAAGGCGGCGGTGGCGATCCACACCGCATAGACCAGCCCGTGCGTGGTGTGCACCAGCACGACGCCGAGGATCGTGCCGTTCAGCCCGATCTCGTAGAAAAGGCGCGCGATGTTGACGTAGATCGGCAGGTTGGGGAAGGCGTTGGGCACGAGCAGCGACAACAGGATGAGGCTGCGGAAGGGCAGCTTCAGCCTGGCCAGCGCATAGCCGGCGGGGATGGCGAGCGCGAGCGACAGCGCCACGGTGAGGCAGGCGACCAGCGCGCTGGTTCCGAGCGAGGCCATGGCGTTGCCGCGCGGCGCGAACACCCGCTCCCAGAAGGAGAAGCCGTATTCGAGCGGCAGCGCGTGCGGAAAATACCAGCGCTCCGTCACCGTCCACAACAGCATGTTGACCAGCGGCCCGAAGATGGCGAAGGCCAGCAGCCCGAGCAGCAGCGCGCGCGGCAGCCAGCGCCAGTCGACGGCGGCGAGCCGGCGGTGGTTCTGCCCGCTCGATGCGATCGCGCTCATTGCCGCCTCAGTTCAGGGCAAGGATGGCGCCGTTCAGCACCGAGGCGAACGCCACCCAGGCCGCGTAGGGTAAAAACAGCCACGCCGCCGCGCGCTGCGGCCGCCACGCCGCGGCGATGAAGGCGAGGATCGCGGCGAGCAGGAGCAGGATGACGAGGAGCGCCAGCCCGACCCGGTGGGCGCCGAAGAAGACCGGGCTCCACAGGAAGTTCAGCGCCAGCTGCGCCCACCACAGCTTCATCGCCCGGCCGGCGCGGTCGTGCTGCCACACCTGCCAGCCGGCGACGGCGATGAGGACGTAGAGCACGGTCCAGACCGGCCCGAACACCGCGCCCGGCGGGTTGAAGGCGGGCTTGGCGAGCCCGGCATACCAGGCGTCCGGCGCGGCGAGCAGGCCGATCGCCAGCCCCCCTCCGACCGTCAGGACCAGAAATCCGGCAAGGGCGATCCATCGGTTCATGGTTGGTCTCCACCAGCATCGTGCGCGCCCGGGATGCAATTTCTGCGCGCATCAGCCGGCATTCTCGCGCATGGTCTGGCGCAGGTAAAGCCAGGCGACGCCCGCCGTCAGCACCAGCGAGATGAGGCCGAGCGCGTTGGCGACGCCGTAGTCGCCATAGGCGTTGATGCGGAAGGCCATGTCGGCGGTGATCATGGTCGGCGACTGCGAGGCGATCATCAGCGGCACCGACAGCACCGACATCATGGTGACGATGCTGAGCGTCAGCGCCACCATCAGCGTCGCGGCCGCCTGCGGCAGCACGATCTCGAACAGGATGCGCAGCCGCGAGGCGCCGAGGTTGCGCGCCGCCTCGATGGTGCCCGGATCGACGGAGGCCATGGCGCCGGCGAGCAGCAGCGTGACGAAGGGCGTCTGCTTCCACACGAAGGCGATGACGATGCCGCGCCAGTCGAGCAGGCCGAAGGTCTGCATCGGCGTCATCAGCCCGGAGGCGACGAACAGGTTCATCATCATGCCGTTCTTGGCGAGGAAGGTGCGCAGGATCTGCGCCACGACGATGAAGGGGATGAAGAGCGGCCAGCGGTAGAGCCAGCGCAAAAGCGCCACCGCGCGCGGGTTGGAGCCGAGCGTGAGGTAGCCGGCGATCGCGATCGACAGCATGGCGGTCAGCACCGCCGACAGCGCCACGATGACGATCGTGAACAGGATGTCGGTCGAGTAGAGCTCGAAGGTCTTGGCGAAATTGCCAAGGCCGATGCCGTCCCCCACCTGGAAGGCGCCGGTGACGGCGCCGACCAGCGGGATGACGAAGAGGAAGAAGATGGTGGCGAGCGCCGGCGCCACCAGCGAAAGGCCGATGAGGGTGCGGGACATGGACCCGCCCTTCCGCGTGGCGCCGGCGCTCGCGCCCACGCTAGTTGGCGACCTGCTTCTCATAGGCCTCGAGGATGCCGTCGAAATAGGGCTTGATCGGGAAGGGCTTGCCCTTGGCGGCGAGCTCGTCGGGCTTGATGTCGGTGAACAGCTTCGTCCACGTCTCCGGGTCGAGCTTGTCCTTCACCTTGTCGGCGTCGATGCCCGGATACCAGTTGAACTTCTTGACGATGCCATTGGCCTGCACCTCGGGGCTGGTGGCGAGCGCGATGAACTTCTCGGCGAGGTCGGCGTTCTGCGCCTTGGCCGGGATGACGTAGTGCATCGGCTGGCCGGGCATGCCGGGCTCGGGCAGGATGAGCTTCAGGTCGGGCGGCAGCTGGCCGTTGGCCATCCAGGTGTAGAACATGTCCACCCACACCGGCCCCATGGCGATCTCGCCGCGGTTGAGCATGTCGAGCGTGCCGGCGTTGCCCGGCGTCAGCGTGACGAGCTTGTTGAACTCCTTCAGCGAGGCGAGCGCGTTGCCCCAGCCGGCCTTGCCCTGGTCGTTGAAGGGTCCCTGCTCCAGCACCTTGGCGTCGCCGCCATAGGCGTAGACCCAGCCGACGACGAAGGCGACGCCGGACATGCCGCCCTTGATGCCGTTGTAGCCGAACTGCTTGGGGTTCTTCTTCGCCCAGTCGGC
>JBDHTK010000335.1:0-2787 GCA_039808625.1 Devosia sp.
AAGAGCAGCAGCGGCACGAGCGGATCGAGGCCGGTGAAGACATAGCGGACGGCGAGAATGGGCAGCACGCCGAGCGCCGCCAGCACGAGGCCGAGCCGGGCGAGGCCGCGGATCCAGATGGAGAGCGGTTCGCTCAGCATGGCGCCTGCCTCTTGAAAGCGCCGGGCGGCATGGGCACGTTAGCGGAACGCCCGCCGGCCGTCGCGAAAGGAGCCCCGCCATGCCGATCCTCATCGAAATTGCCCTGGCGCTGATCCTCGTCGGCGGCGTGGTGAGCTATGTGACGCGCGGGCGCCGGCAGGCGAGCCGCGAGGCGATGATCGGGCGGCGCGTCGACGCCTATATCGAGACGATCCGCCGCGAGGGCTCCAATGCCGAGCTGGTGGCGATGAGCGACACGGAATTGCGCGACCTGCTGCTCTCCAGCGCGCACAACCTCAAGGTGCAGCGCGACCGGCGGCTCTACCTGCTGTTCGGCGGCGTGCTGGTGGCGCTGCTCGGCGCCATCCTGGTGGCGACGGCGGAGGGAACGCGCGGCTTCGGCGTGGCGCTGGTGATCGCCGCCCTCGTGCTCTACGGCATCAACGAGTTCCTGGGGCGGCAGATGGTGGCGCCGCTGGAGGCCAAGGGCATCGACACCGAGCGGCTGCGCGTCGAATAGGCTCACAGCCGCCGCAGCTTTCCGACGACGAAGACGAGCGCCCCGGCGGCGACGAGCAGCACGGGCGCGAGCACCAGCAGCGACAGTACGGTGGGGTCGAGATGCAGCGCCTCGCCCTCCCCGCCGAGCCGGCCGAGGCCGTAGCGCTCGAGCGTGAACAGGCCCATGCCGAGGAGCATGAGGGTGGCGGCAAGCTTCACATAGGGGTGGCGGCTGGGTGCGGCCATGTCGGTGCCCTCCGGGAGACTGAAGAGATAGGGTGCCCGGGCGCGAACGGCAACGCCGGCCCCCGATGGTGGGTGCCGGCGGCCGGAATGGCGGCGGAAGGCGGTGTTACTGGCTGGCGCAGAAATAGCCGAACGGGCCGTTGAAGCAGAACTGCACGCCGGGGCCGGAGGGCGGCGGCGGCGCCGGGTTGAGGGAGATGCGGTTCTTGCGCACCCAGCCATCGGGGCCGGGAACCTTGATCTTGTACCAGTTGCCCCAGCTGTTGACGATCTGCACGGGCTGGCCGAAGCCGACCGAATTGACGATGGCCGAGGCGTTCGAGTGGTTGGCGCGCACGGGGCTGCCCTGGGTGACGACGCCCCAGGTGGCGGCGAGGGAGGCGGAGGCGGTGGCGAGGACGATGACGGCGGCGATGGCGCCGGTCTTCAGCACAGAGAGGCTCATTGCAGTTTCCTTTCGGGTTGCCGGCAATCGCTTGCCTTGACCCGGACGCTAGGCCCCGCCGCCTGAACCGAAGCTGACGGAGCCGTTTAGGACTGCATTTTACGCGACGCCGTCAGCGGTGGCGCTTGAACAGGTCGAGCGGATCGAGCGGGTTGAACGAGAACTCGAAGGGTGTAACGGCGTTCTTGGCCGGCGAGCCGACGAGATAGGAGCCGAGCACCCAGCCGGACGGGCCGCCGTCGCGCTGGATGACGTGGCACCAGCGCGCCTGGCGCGTGCAGAAGTCGAGATAGACGCGCTCGTTGTTGGCGAGCTTGTCGATGATGGCGGAGCTGGCGCTGGGCCGCGTGTGCACGGCCTGCACGCCCGAGGCGCGGGCGGTAGGACGCTCGGCGAAGGCGGGGCCGACGGCGGCGGCGAGGGTGGCGGCGAGGGCGAGGAGCAAGACGGGTTTCGACATGGGCGGGTTCCTGATGCGGGGGCGCGGGCGGAATGCAGCGCGCCGCTGGGGCGGGAATATGGCCGGGCCGGCGGGTGCGCCGTCAGGAGACCTCGCCGGTGGGCGGTGGGGCCGTGGGATCGTCGACGCGCGGGATGGGGGTGAGGTCGAGCTCGTCCTCGATGGCGCGGTCGACGAGGCCGATGGCCGTCTCGATCTCGACGAAGCGGGCGCGGGCGGTATCGAGGCTGGACTCGGCGGCGGCGGCGCGGCGGGCCTCGACGAGGCGCGTGCGGAAGGCCTTGAGGGCGGTGACGTGGGGCGAGTCGGGACGGGACATGACGGTCTCCAGCTCCTATTCGGGACCGCTGCCGGCATTGTGCGGGCGCGGCGGGGCGAAGCCGTCATGCAGGGCCGGGTTGGGGCCCATGTCGTGATCGCCCTCGGGCGAGTTCACCGGCGGGTTGGCACCGCCCGGATGCGGGGCGAGGGAGGGGTGCTCCTCGTCGGCCGGATGGGGGTCGGCGGGCAGGGCCGCATCGGCGGGCCGCGGCGCAGCGGCGGGCACGGCGCCGGCACCGAGGCTGCGCTCGGCGACGGGTACCTGTTCGTCGAACAGATGCTGCGGCGGGTTGATCGCGCCGGCCGGACGGTTGAGGGGCGGTGTGGACATGGAGAGCCTCCTTTGCCGACATAATCCACCGAAGGAGGGGCGGGTTCCAGAGCCGCCCGCCGGCTATGCGCCGAAGAGATGCGAGAGCAGAAAGGCGGCGAGGACCAGCGCAATCCACGCATCGGAGAGCAAGGCGACGGTTTCGGGACGGTTGCGGCCGGCGTGGCCGACGTGGAGCGCCGCCGCGAGACCGTAGAAGATCACGCCGTAGAGGGCGATCGGCAGGACGAATTCCGGCCAGGCGAGGCTCAGGACAGCGACGGCACCGGCGGCGACATTGGCGAAGCCGAGCTCGGGGACGAGCTTGAGGGCGCCGGGGTCCGTGGTGCCGAAGATGGTTTC
>JBDHTK010000336.1:0-2784 GCA_039808625.1 Devosia sp.
TGGTGCGCGTCGGCGACATGGGCTTCGCCCGCGCCGACCGGCGCTTCGCCCTCCTGATGAACCGCTTCGCCTGGGAGGAAGGCGGCAGGACGCGCCAGCGCAAGCGGACCGGCCTGCATTTCGAGCGCGTCACCGCCGTCAAGGCGGCCGGCTTCGACCTCGACGCCGTCGACGGCGTGCTGGAGCTGCTCGCCATCCGCTTCACCGAGACGGACGCCCCTGCCGGCCTCGTCGAGCTCACCTTCGCCGGCGGCGCCACCGTGCGGCTCGGCGTCGAATGCCTCGAGGCGCGCCTCGCCGACCTCGGCGCCGCGTGGGCCGCCAAGGCCGTGCCGGCGCACTCCGCCTGATGCCCATCCGGCTCGACACCAGCCATGCCGGCTTCGCCGAGGCGTTCGAAACGCTGCTCGGCTCGAAGCGCGAGGTCTCCGAGGAGGTCGGCAGCACCGTCGCCGCCATCCTCAACGACGTGCGGCTGCACGGCGACGAGGCCGTGCTCGCCTATACCGACCGCTTCGACCGCCTGCCGCTGACCGCGTCCGGCCTGGCCTTCACCGCCGCCGAGATCGACGCCGCCGCCGCCGCCGTCGCCCCCGGCGTGCGCGCGGCGCTGCAGACGGCGCATGACCGCATCGCGGCCCATCACGAGAAGCAGAAGCCGCTCGACCACGTCTACCAGGACGCGCTGGGGGTGACGCTGGGCACCGTGTGGACACCCGTCGAGGCGGTCGGCATCTATGTGCCGGGCGGGCTCGCAAGCTACCCCTCGAGCGTACTGATGAACGCCGTGCCGGCGCGCGTCGCCGGCGTCAGCCGCATCGCGATGGTGGTGCCGACGCCGGCCGGCGAGGTGAATCCCGCCGTGCTGGCCGCCGCCCGCATCGCCGGCGTCTCCGAAATCTACCGCATCGGCGGGGCGCAGGCGGTGGGCGCCCTCGCCTACGGCACCGCCACCATCCGCCCGGTGAGCAAGATCGTCGGGCCCGGCAACGCCTATGTCGCGGCCGCCAAGCGGCAGGTGTTCGGCATCGTCGGCATCGACATGATCGCCGGCCCGTCCGAGGTCCTCGTCATCGCCGACGCCAGCGCCAATCCGAGCTGGATCGCCGCGGACCTGCTGGCGCAGGCCGAGCATGGCGGCGGCGCGCAGGCCATCCTCGTCACCACCGACGCGGCGCTCGCCGACGCCGTCGCCATCGAGGTCGAGCGCCAGCTCGCCCTGCTGGCGCGCGCCGACATCGCCCGCGACGGCTGGGAGGCGTTCGGCGCCATCATCCTTGCCGCCTCGCCCGGCGAAGCGGTGGAGATCGCCAACCGCGTCGCTTCCGAGCATGTCGAGCTCATGGTCGACGACCCCCTCGCGCTCGCCCCGAAAATCCGCAATGCCGGGGCGATCTTTCTCGGCCACCACACGCCCGAGGCCATCGGCGACTATGTCGGGGGCACGAACCACGTTCTGCCCACGGCGCGCTCGGCGCGCTACGCCTCGGGGCTGGGCGTGCTCGACTTCATGAAGCGCACCTCGCTGCTCGGCTGCGATCCCGCCTCGCTCGCCGCGCTGGCGCCCGCCGCCGTGGCGCTTGCCGAAACCGAAGGGCTCGGCGCCCACGGCCGCTCGGTGAGCATCAGGCTCAATCGCTGATGGCGCTGAGCCCGCACGTCTTCGAGGCGAAGACCGACCGGATCGTCGCCGTCACGCTCGACCCCAACACCATCACCTCGATCGACCCCGACGAGGTGCATGAGTGGCGCATCGCCATCTACGACCTGGTCGAGGCCAACAGCTTCCACCCGGCGCGGGTGACGGCCACCGGGCCCTACGCGCTGCACGTCTCCATCGTCGGCAACTACATCGTGCTCGACGTACGCCATCCCGAGACCTACGAGCCGATCGCCGCGCACTATCTGTCGCTGACCCCGTTCCGCCGGCTGATCCGCGACTATTTCCGCATCCGCGATTCCTACTACGACGCCATCAAGACCGCCTCCACCATGCAGATCGAGACCGTCGACATGGCGCGGCGGGGCCTGCACAACGAGGCCGCCGAGCTGCTGCGCACCCGCCTCGACAACAAGCTCGAGATGGACCTCAACACGGCGCGGCGGCTGTTCACGCTCATCTGCGCCGTGCAGCCCTATGCCAGCCGCATCGACGAGCGCGAGAGCAAGCTGCCGACGGTGCTGTTCGTGTGCTCGATGAACTCGGTGCGCTCGCCCATCGCCGCCGCCCTGGCACGGCGCCTGTTTCCGGGCCGGCTGATCGCCCGCTCGGCCGGGGTGCGCTCGGGCAAGGCCGACGCGTTCGTGCACGAGGTGATGGAGGAAATCGGCATCGACATGTCGATCCACACGCCGCACACGATGGACGAGCTGGCGGCCAACCGCTTCGACCTCGTGGTGACGCTCTCGGCCGACGCCGCGGCGGCGGTCGAGCGCCGGGGCCTCGAAATGGGCGCGAGCGAGCACTGGCCGATGCCCGACCCCACCGAGATCGAGGGCAACCGCGAGGCGGTGCTCAGCGCCTACCGGGGGCTGCGCGACAGCCTGCAGCTCAAGGTCCGCGAGCGGCTGGAGCCCCTGGTCGCGGGTGGTTCACAAACCCCGTGAGGTGCAGTATAGCTCACGCCAAATCCGGCCCGGCACGCTGTTGCCGTGGCCGCTGGAGAGACAATGGCTAAAGAAGAAGTACTCGAGTTTCCGGGCGTCGTCACCGAACTGCTGCCCAATGCCACCTTCCGGGTGAAGCTCGAGAACGATCACGAGATCATCGCCCATACCGCCGGG
>JBDHTK010000337.1:0-2764 GCA_039808625.1 Devosia sp.
AATGGTGCGGTCCGTGCCGGGCCATCGCGCCGGTGCTCGAGGAGCTTTCGACCGAGCTCCAGGGTAAGGTGAAGATCGTCAAGCTCAATGTCGACGAAAACCCCTCGACGACGGTGAAGTACGGGGTGCGCTCCATTCCCACCATGATCCTCTACAAGGGCGGCGAGGCCGTCGACATGAAGATCGGCGCGGGCACGCCCAAGGCCGGCCTCAGCAAGTGGCTGGAAAGCTACGCCGCGTAAGCCGCGCCCACATCCGAAGGCAATCAGAAACGCCGCCCGGGGAAGCCCGAGGCGGCGTTTTTGTGCGGCCATGCCGCACCCATGGACCGCCGTTCCAGCGGCGATGAACCGCTGCCGGCGCTGCGCGCCCGTCAGTCGGGCGGGGTGCCATTGCGGGCGAGGACGTAGCCGCCGAGATAGAGCGAGCCGGCGATGACGACGCGGGCGCGCGGCACCTCTGCCGCCCGCGCCAGCGCCGAATCGAGGCCGCGGCAGGCGGTGGCGTCGAAGCCGGCGGCGCGGGCGGCGGCGGCGATGACGCCGGCCTTGTGCGCATTGGGCTCGCCGGGGATGGTCAGCGCCAGCACTTTCGGTGCGAGCGCGGCGAAGGGCGCGAGGAAATCGGCGGGCGCGCGCGTGTTCATCATGCCCATGACGAGGACCAGCGGCAGCGGCCGGGCGGCGTGCATGGCCGCGAGGGCGCGGGCGAGCGCGGCGGCGCCGTGGGCGTTGTGGCCGCCATCGAGCCAGAGCTCGTCGGCCCGGGGCAGGCGCGCGCGCAGCCTGCCGCGCAGCGGCTGCAGGCGCGCCGGCCAGACGACCCGGCGCAGGCCGGTGGCCAGCGCCGGCTCGGGCACGTCGAGGCCGAAATGGCGGAGCGCGGCGATGGCGAGGGCGGCATTGTCGAACTGGTGGGCGCCGGCGAGGGCCGGCGGCGGCAGGTCGAGAAGCCCCGCCTCGTCCTGGTAGACGAGGCGGCCGGCCTGCTCGTAGCCGTCATAGTCGCGGCCCTGCACGAAGGGCACGATGCCGAGCGCCGCGGCGCGCGCCGCGAGCACGGCGAGGCCCTCGTCGCGCTGGCGGCCGAACACGGCCGGGCTGCCGCGCTTCAGGATGCCGGCCTTGTTGCCGGCGATCTCGCCCAGGGTCGTGCCGAGATAGGCCTGATGGTCGAGGTCCACCGGGGCGATGACGACGCCCAGCGGGTGGGCGACGACATTGGTCGAATCATAGGTGCCGCCCATGCCCACCTCGAGCAGCAGCACGTCGGCGGGCGTTTCGGCAAAGAGCACGAAGGCGGCCGAGGTGGTGATCTCGAACTGGGTGATGGGGCGGCCGGCATTGATGCGCTCGACCTCCTCCAGCACGGCGTTGAGGCGGCGCGAGGAGACCAGCCTGCCGGCGAGGCGGATGCGCTCGTTGAAGCGCACCAGATGCGGCGAGGTGAAGACGTGGACGCGCCGGTCGGCGGCTTCGAGCATGGCGCGCAGACAGGCGATGGTCGAGCCCTTGCCGTTGGTGCCGGCGACGTGGATCACCGGCGGCAGGCGCTCATGCGGGTTGCCGAGAGCGGCGAGGAGCCGCAATTGCCGGTGCAATTGCAGGTCCATGAATTTGGGATAGAGCGCGGCGAGGCGCGCGAGAATGGCATCGGTGCGGGACATGACGCTCGGGCGCGCCGGCTACTCCGAAGCGGCCTGCGCCACCGGCGCCTCGGCGAGATCGTCGTCATTGGCGACGGCCGGCACCGGCAGGCGGGCCGGCGCCTCGGCGAGGCCGGCGGGCGAGTCGGCGCCGGTCAGCATCGCCACCAGCGAGCCGATGGTGGAGCGCAGGTTGTGGCGATGCACGACCATATCCACCATGCCGTGCTCGTAGAGATATTCCGAGCGCTGGAAGCCCTTGGGCAGCTTCTCGCGGATCGTCTGCTCGATGACGCGCGGGCCGGCGAAGCAGATGAGCGCCCCCGGCTCGGCGATATGCACGTCGCCCAGCATGGCGTAGGAGGCGGTGACGCCGCCGGTGGTGGGGTTGGTGAAGACGACGATGAAGGGCAGGCCCGCATCGCGCAGGCGCAGCACGGCGACGGTGGTGCGCGGCATCTGCATGAGCGAGAGGATGCCCTCCTGCATGCGGGCGCCGCCCGAGGAGGCGAAGAGGATGAAGGGGGTCTTCGTCGCGGCGGCCTTTTCGAGGCCGGTGATGACGGCCGAGCCGGCCGCCATGCCGAGCGAGCCGGCCATGAAGTCGAAATCCTGCACGGCGACGGTGACGGCCTGGCCGTAGAGCGCGCCGGTGGCGACGAGCACCGCGTCCTCCATGCCGGTCTTGAGACGCATGTCCTTCAGCCGGTCGACGTAGCGCTTCTGGTCGCGGAACTTCAGCGGGTCCTGCGGCACGCCGGGCAGCGGCACGAGATCGTAGCGGCCCTCGTCGAGGAAGGCGGCCAGCCGGTCGGCGGCCTTGATCTTCATGTGGTAGCCCGAGCCCGGCACCACCCACTGGTTGGCCTCGAGGTCGCGGTAGAAAACCATCTCGCCGGATTCGGGGTCCTTCACCCACAGATTCTCCGGCGTTTCGCGCTTGTTGAGAAACGACCGGATTTTGGGGGGGAGGACGTTGTCGATCCAGCTCATTTGGCTTCCTTCGGGGCGGACGCCGCCCCTCTAGGGGTGAATTGTGGCAATATAGGACGCGGCGCCGGGCGGCGCAAATCAGGCGCGGGCGCGGCGGACGCCAGCGGCGAGGAGGCGCACGAGGCC
>JBDHTK010000338.1:0-2727 GCA_039808625.1 Devosia sp.
TGCGCACGGCGAAGCGTTCGCCGGCGACGCCGCGGAAATAGCACTCGCCCTCGATGGCGCCGTAGAGCGCGGTGTTGCCGATGACGATCGAGTCCTCGGGGCGGGCCGCCGATTTCTCGGACGGGCGGACGACGAGGCGGCCACCGCTCAGGCCCTTGCCGACATAGTCGTTGGCCTCGCCGACGAGGTCGATCGAGACGCCGCGGGTCAGGAAGGCGCCGAAAGCCTGCCCGGCGGTGCCGGTGAGCGAGATGGCGATGGTGTCCTCGGGCAGGCCCTTGTGGCCGTAGCGCCGCGCCACCTCGCCGCCCAGCATGGCGCCGACCGAGCGGTCGACGCTGCGGATGTCGGCGGCGATCTGCACGGGCGTCCCCGCTTCGAGCGCCGGCATCGCCTCGGCGATGAGACGCCGGTCGAGCACGTCGGCGATCGGATGATGCTGCGCCTCGCTGTGGCGGATGGCGACGCCGTCGGGGTTGGGCGGCTTGTGGAAGAGCCGCGAGAAGTCGAGGCCGCGTCCCTTCCAGTGGGTCACCGCCTCGGTCTTGTCGAGCATCTGCATCTGGCCGACCATCTCGTCGAAATGGCGGTAGCCGAGCCCGGCCATCAGCTCGCGCACGTCCTCGGCGACGAAGAACAGATAGTTGATGACGTGCTCGGGCTTGCCGGTGAAGCGGGCGCGCAGCACCGGGTCCTGCGTGGCGATGCCGACCGGGCAGGTGTTGAGGTGGCACTTGCGCATCATCACGCAGCCCGCCGCGATGAGCGGGGCGGTGGCCATGCCGAACTCGTCGGCGCCGAGCAGGGCACCGATCACCACGTCGCGGCCGGTGCGGATGCCGCCGTCGACCTGCACGGCGATGCGGCCGCGCAGCTTGTTGGCGACCAGCGTCTGGTGCGTCTCGGCAAGGCCGATCTCCCAGGGCGAGCCGGCATGCTTCAGCGAGGTCAGCGGCGCCGCACCGGTGCCGCCCTCATAGCCGGAGATCGTCACATGGTCGGCGCGCGCCTTGGCGACGCCCGCCGCCACGGTGCCGACGCCGACCTCGGAGACGAGCTTCACCGAGACGAGCCCGGCTGGATTGACGTTCTTCAGGTCGAAGATGAGCTGCGCCAGGTCTTCGATGGAATAGATGTCGTGGTGCGGCGGCGGCGAGATGAGGCCGACGCCGGGGGTCGAGTGGCGAACCCTGGCGATCACCGCATCCACCTTGTGGCCCGGGAGCTGGCCGCCCTCGCCGGGCTTGGCACCCTGCGCCATCTTGATCTGCATCATGTCGGCGTTGACGAGATATTCGGTGGTGACGCCGAAGCGGCCCGAGGCCACCTGCTTGATGGCCGAGCGCATGGAATCGCCGTTCGGCATGGGCCGGAAGCGGTCGACCTCCTCGCCGCCCTCGCCGGTGTTCGACTTGCCGCCGATGCGGTTCATGGCGATGGCGAGCGTGGTGTGCGCCTCGCGGCTGATCGAGCCATAGGACATGGCGCCGGTTGAGAAGCGCTTGACGATCTCGGCGGCGGGCTCGACCTCGTCCAGCGGCACGGGGGCGCGGCCGTCCTCGGCCGCCGAGCGCAGCCGGAACAGCGAGCGGATGGTGACGTAGCGGTCCTCGACCTCGTTCACGAGGCGCGCGAATTCGCGGTACTTGTCCTGTGCGTTGCCGCGGGCGGCGTGCTGGAGGTTGCTCACCGTCTCGGAGCGCCACACATGCGCCTCGCCGCGGAAGCGGAAGGCATAGTCGCCGCCGACGTCGAGCGCGTCTTCGAGGATCGGGGAATCGCCGAAGGCGTCCTGGTGCCGGCGCACGGTTTCGGCCGCGATCCCGGCGAGGCCGACGCCCTCGATGGAGGTGGCGGTGCCGGTGAAATAGCGGTCGACGAAGGCCGAGTTCAGGCCCACGGCGTCGAAGATCTGCGCGCCGCAATAGGACTGGTAGGTCGAGATCCCCATCTTGGCGGTGACCTTGAGGATGCCCTTGCCGATGGCCTTGATGTAGCGGTGCACGATCTCGTGGTCGTCCACCTCCTCGGGCAGGTCGGCCTTCATCGCCGTCAGCGTCTCGAAGGCGAGCCAGGGGTTGATGGCCTCGGCGCCGTAGCCGGCCAGCGCGCAGAAATGATGGATCTCGCGCGCCTCGCCGGTCTCGACCACGAGACCGACCGAGGTCCGCAGCCCCTTGCGGATGAGGTGGTGATGCACGCCCGCCGTCGCCAGCAGGGCCGGGATCGGGATGCGGTCGGGCCCGACCAGCCGGTCGGAGAGGATGATGATGTTGTCGCCCGAATGGACGGCCATCTCGGCGTCCGAGAACAGCCGTTCGAGCGCCGCCTCGAGCCCGTCGGGGCCCTCGGCCGCGGCCCAGGTGATGTCGAGCGTCTTGGAGCGGAACGGATTGTCCTGCATGGCGCCGATGGCGCGGATCTTCTCGAGGTCGGCGTTGGTCAGGATGGGCTGGCGTACCTCGAGGCGCTGGCGCGACCGCTGGCCCTTGAGGTCGAGGATGTTGGGGCGCGGGCCGATGAAGCTCACGAGGCTCATCACCAGCTCCTCGCGGATCGAGTCGATCGGCGGGTTGGTGACCTGCGCGAAGTTCTGCTTGAAATAGGTGTAGAGAAGCTTGGACTTGTCCGAGAGCGCCGAGATCGGCGTGTCGGTGCCCATCGAGCCCACCGCCTCCTGGCCGGTGGTGGCCATTGGGGTGAGGAGGAGCTTCAGATCCTCCTGAG
>JBDHTK010000339.1:0-2724 GCA_039808625.1 Devosia sp.
TCGGCCATGGCGGCGGCGACCGGGTCTATCCCGTCGCCGGGCAGGAGGCGTTCTTCCGCTCGATCCTGAAGCGCGCGCCCGATTATCCGGCCCGCTTCGTGCGCTTCGAGACCGGCAGCCACGGCACGCCGATCCGCATGTCGGACTGGCGCTGGGTGTTGAACTGGATGGCCGAAGCGCGCTGACGCCTTAAGGCGCCGACCAATGGTCGAGCAGCACCTGCGGGTTGATCTCGCCGTCATAGGAGGCGTCGACCTCGTAGCGCACGAGACGAAAGCCGCCGTCGACGAACACCCAGGTGCCGATCGAGGAGGCGTCGCCCACCCCCCGCCACTGCGAATGCGCGGTGATCGTGCGCGCCTGCGGGTCGTAGCCGGAATTGACCAGCTGGCCGTTGGCGGCAAAGCCGGTGACGGAAATCGCCTCCACCTTCTCGTCGGTGTCGCCGGCATAGCGCACGTCGTAGGACGGTTCGGCGAAATAGAGCGGCGACAGCATGCCGTCGTCGTCGGCGATGTAATAGACGTGGATCTCGTTATAGGCGCCGCCGAGGCAGAAGAAGCGGAAGAGATGCGCGGTGCGCTCGGGATCTTCCGGCGAATCGTAGCTGTAGCGGAAGCCGATGGCGTGGATGTCGGGCGCCGCCGCCGCGTCGCCCTCGTCGCAGGTGGCCGCCGCCGTGGCGGCGAACATCGCCTTGGCCTTCTCGGTGAGCGCCGCCCGGTCGGCGGCATCCTCCGCATGGGCCGCCGACGCGGCAACAAGGAGAAGGACGGACAAAAGGATCGGGCGCGCCATGATTCCCTCCACGAGACGCCGGAGTCTACGCCGCCGCCGCTGCGAGGCAAGATCGGGTTCAAGGCTCAGCAGGGACGGCGCCCGGCCATCTCGCGGGCGACGCGCGGAAAGTCGGCCGGCCGGATGCCGATATCCGACCTGTCGGCCGGGCTGAGCGATTCCAGGAACGCCAGCGCGTTGCGGAACCGCTCGATCTCGTCCGGCCGCGGCCGCGAAAACATCTCGGTGAAGAAACCCATGGCAGGCCCCGTCCAGCGTGCCTCCCATTCGTGAGCCATACCGCGAATCGCCGCCATTGTGCAGCGCAGCATGCGCATGGCAGCCATGCGCAAAATGCCGCCTATTTTGAGGGAACCTTTTTAACCGAATGCGGCTTAGGGTCTGGCCGCATAGTGCTGCCCCGGATGGAGGTTTCGGTGGGCGACGACAGAGCCGAGCTCGACTTCACGGAACTGCTCGACGATCTGCTCGCCGCCTCGGCCGAGGCCGAGGAGGGCGGCGACGACGTCGTCGCGCCGTCGCTGCGCGTCGACCTGCTTTCCCACATCGAGCGGTTGCAGGCGCACAGCCAGCCGCTTTTCACCGAGGGCGCGATGCGCGAATACCGCGAGGCCGCCGCCGATGCCGCGCCGCGCCGGCCCGAGCAGCCGAAGCCGGCCCGGCCCGCGTCCCACCAGCACGGGGGCGTGCCCGACCTCCAGCCGGCGCTGGACGACCTGTTCTTCCTCGACCCCCAATCGATCTCGCGCGAGCTCGGCATCGACGACAAGAGCCGGCCGGAAGATCTCGACCGCGCGCGCCGCGCCTTCGCCATGCGCTACCACCCCGACCGGATGCCCCACGAGATGCGCGAGCGCGCGGCGCTGCGCATGCAGATCGCCAACGTGCTCATCGACGAGGCCAAACGCCGCAAGCGCTGAGCGGGGCCTCACCAGCTCCCGCTGTTGGCCATCGACGCCCAAGGCTCGGCCGCGGGCCTGGCCGCGCCCTTCTGCAACAGCTCGATCGAGATGCCGTCGGGCGACTTCACGAAGGCCATGCGGCCGTCGCGCGGCGGCCGGTTGATCGTCACGCCCGCATCCATCAGCCGCTGGCAGGTCTCGTAGATGTCGTCGACCTCGTAGGCGAGGTGGCCGAAATTGCGGCCGCCGGAATAGTCCTCCGCGTCCCAGTTGAAGGTCAGCTCGATCAGCGGCGCATGCGCGGCCGCGCAGGCTTCCTCGTCCTGCGGCGCGGCGAGGAAGACGAGGGTGTAGCGACCCGCGCGGTCTTCGTGGCGCCGCATCTCCTTCAGGCCGAGCTTGTTGCAGTAGAAGTCGAGGGACTGGTCGATATCCTTGACGCGGACCATGGTGTGCAGATAGCGCATCGGCTTCGTTTTCCTCTGTTCTGGATCGGCGTTGATATGGTGCGGCCCGCGGCGCGCGGCAACCTTGCCATATCGCGGCTGCACCGTGCCGTCGGGTGGGAAATGTTGAAAAATCGGGCGTGGTACTTGCTAACACACAAAGGCGCGGTGTTATCCTGCGCATTCAGAATCAGTCGGGTGGTTGCAAGGAAGGTGCGTCGGGATGGGGGACAAGGCCTCCGCACAAGGGCGGTATGCGGCCAATGACGAAGCCTCGAATCCGGAAGACGGGAGCGAGGCCGCGCTCGCTGAGATTTCCGGTGCGATCAAGTGGTTCGACGTCGCCAAGGGCTACGGCTTCATCCTCCCCGACCAGCCCGGCATCGGCGACGTGCTGCTGCACGTCACCTGCCTGCGCAAGGACGGCTTCCAGATCGCGCTCGAGGGCGCGCGCGTCGTCTGCCTGGTGCGCCAGGGCGAGCGCGGCATGCAGGCGTTCAAGGTCATGTCGATGGACAATTCGCCGCGATCCATCCGGCCGAGCAGCCCTTGCAGCGCACCCATGTCCATGTCGTGGC
>JBDHTK010000340.1:0-2716 GCA_039808625.1 Devosia sp.
TCTGAGCGGGCTGCTGGAGCGGCCGCAGGGCGGCGAGATCGAGGTTACTGGCACGCCCACGGCGGCGCTCAGCGAGCGCGGCCGGACGCTGCTGCGCCGCACCACCATCGGTTACGTCTACCAGTTCCACCATCTGCTGCCCGAATTCACGGCGCTCGAGAACGTCACCATCCCGCAGCTCATCGCCGGGCGCCCGCAGGCCGAGGCCGACCTGCGCCGCCGCGAGCTGCTCGACCTGCTCGGCGTCGGCCCGCGCGCCGCGCATCGGCCCGCCGAGCTGTCGGGCGGCGAGCAGCAGCGCGTCGCCATCGCGCGGGCGGCGGCCAACCGGCCGCGCATCATCCTCGCCGACGAGCCCACCGGCAATCTCGACCCAGCGACCAGCGAGCTGGTGTTCGCCGCGCTCCAGGGGCTGATCCGCGACGAGGGGGCGGCCGGGCTCATCGCCACGCACAATCACGACCTGGCGCGCCGCGCCGACCGCATCGTGACGCTGAGGAACGGCCTGGTGGAGCCGCTGGTTCTCTAGGCTGCCGCGCCCGCATTAACCTCCGATTCACGGTTACACCGATGGTGCTGGACGTGAACAAAAATCGAACGTAGAAGAACAAACAGAAAACACGGAGGTTGCGATGCTGATTTTCCTCAAGGACATGATGGCGCTCGTCGCCCTGGTCGGCTTCACCGGCGCCATGCTCACCTGGATGGACATGGCAAGCCGGCTGGTGTGAGCTGTGGATTGACCGGGCACCGGCTTGGCCCGCCGGCAGCGGCGGCGTAGGACCACGGGCATGAGCGGCCCCGGCTTCATCCACCTGCATATCCACTCGGCCTATTCGCTGCTCGAAGGGGCGCTGAAGCTCGGCAAGCTCCTCGATCTGGCCAAGGCCGACCGCCAGCCCGCCATCGGTATCGCCGACACCAATAACCTCTTCGGCGCGCTGGAATTTTCGGAGAAGGCGGCGGGCAAGGGCATCCAGCCGCTGCTTGGCGCCGAGCTGGCGCTCGATTTCGAGACGCCGGCCGAGCGCATGCTCGAACGCGGCCACGAGCGCGGCTCGTTCGGCAAGAGCGCCGTGGTGCTGATGGCGGCCAATGAGGAGGGTTATGCCAATCTCAGCCGGCTGGTGTCGCGCGCCTACCTCGAGGGCGAAGCGGGGCGCGCGGCGGCGCAGCTCGGCTGGCTCGATCGCGACAGCCTCGCCGGCGTCATCTGCCTCACCGGCGGCCCCGAAGGCGCCATCGACCCGTGGTTCGCCGCGGGGCTCGACGGGCAGGCCGAGAACCGGCTCGAAACGCTGCGCAACCTGTTCGGCGACCGCTTCTATGTCGAGATCCAGCGCCACGGCCTCGCCAGCGAGCACGCCAACGAGGCGCGGCTCATCGACTACGCCTATCGGCGCGGCGTGCCGCTGGTGGCGACCAACGAGCCGTTCTTCGCCAGCCGCGCCGACTACGAGGCGCATGACGCGCTGCTCGCCATCGCCGCCGGCTCGGTGGTGGCGCAGACCGAGCGGCGCAAGCTCACCCCCGAGCATTACTTCAAGTCGCGCGCCGAAATGGTCGAGCTGTTCAAGGACCTGCCGGAGGCGGTCGACAATTCGGTCGAGATCGCGCGGCGCGTCGGCTACCGGCCGCACACGCGCGGACCCATCCTGCCGCGCTTCGCCGCCGCGCCGAACCAGACCGCCGAGGAGGGCATGGCGGCCGAGGCCGAGCGGCTGCGCGTCGAGGCGCATGAAGGCCTCAGGCGCCGCTTCGAGAAATACGGCATGGCCGAGGGCCATACCGTGGCCGAGTACGAGGAGCGGCTGGAGTTCGAGCTCGGCGTCATCGTCCGGATGAAATATCCGGGCTATTTCCTCATCGTCGCCGACTTCATCCAGTGGGCCAAGGCACAGGGCATTCCCGTGGGGCCGGGGCGCGGCTCGGGCGCCGGCTCGCTGGTCGCCTATGCGCTGACCATCACCGACCTCGACCCGCTGCGCTACGACCTGCTGTTCGAGCGCTTCCTCAATCCCGACCGCGTGTCGATGCCCGACTTCGACGTGGACTTCTGCCAGGACCGGCGCGGCGAGGTCATCCGCTACGTGCAGGGCAAATATGGCGAGGACCATGTCGCCCAGATCATCACCTTCGGGACGCTCCAGGCGCGCGCCGTGGTGCGCGACGTCGGGCGCGTGCTGCAGATGCCGTACGGGCAGGTCGACCGCATCTCGAAGATGATTCCGGCCAACCCGGCCAATCCCGTGACGCTGGCCCAGGCGCTCGACATGGAGCCGCAGCTCAAGGCGCTGCGCGACGAGGACGAAGCCGTCGCCGAGCTGATCGCCATCGCCCAGAAGCTCGAGGGGCTCTACCGCCACGCCTCGACGCACGCCGCCGGCATCGTCATCGGCGAGCGGCCGCTCACCGACCTCGTGCCGATGTATCGCGATCCGCGCTCTGACATGCCGGTGACGCAGTACTCGCTCAAATGGGTGGAGCCGGCGGGGCTGGTGAAGTTCGACTTCCTCGGCCTCAAGACGCTGACCGTGATCGACAATGCGGTGAAGATGATCAACCGCAACGGCACGCCCTTCACGCTGACCGACATCCCCATCGACGACGCCGAAACCTTCGACAAGCTGACCAGGGGCGACGTGGTCGGCGTGTTCCAGGTGGAAAGTCCCGGCATGCGGCGGGCGCTGGTCGACATGCGGCCCGACCATTTCGA
>JBDHTK010000341.1:0-2715 GCA_039808625.1 Devosia sp.
GAGGGCTGCACCTCGGCGGCGGCGGCGACGCGCGCGGCGGTGGCAAAGGCCATCTCGTCGGGGTTGTCGAGGGCGAAGGCGGCGACCTGGGTCAGGCGCCTGGGCAGCGTCGCGCGGCGCTGCAGGATGGCGAGGCGCAGCGCCTCGAAGTCGCGGGGCGGCAGGTCGGTGTCGTCGCTGGCTCTCGGCATGGACTCGCCTCTCGGTGCGCCGGCATTCGGCGTGCCGGTGGCGCGGCTGTCAAGCAGCGGGCGCCCTGCGCGGCGGCGGAAGCAAGCCGCGCCGCACGGCAAGCGTCCGGCCGGGCCTCCCAAGCGGGTGCAGGCGCGGTTGACAGGCGCGCGACGGAGGCGTGGGGTGGGGCATGGGCGCGCCGTTCTTCACCATCGGCCATTCGACGCGGACGCTCGCCGAGCTTGCCGGCCTGCTGCAGCTCGCCGAGGTGCGGATGCTGGTCGATGTGCGCAGCGTGCCGCGCTCGCGCACCAACCCGCAGTTCAACCGTGAGGGGCTGGGCGAGGCGCTCGGCGCCTACCAGATCGGCTATCGGCACAGCGCCGCGCTGGGCGGGCTCAGGGGGCGGCAGAAGGAGATCGGGCCGTCGCCCAACGGCCTGTGGGAAAATGCGAGCTTCCGCAACTATGCCGATTATGCGCTGACGGCGCCGTTCCGCGCCGGGCTGGCCGAGCTGCGCGAGACCGGCGCACGGCAGCGCACGGCCATCATGTGCGCCGAGGCGGTGTGGTGGCGCTGCCACCGGCGCCTCATCGCCGACTATCTGCTGGCCGCCGGCGAAACGGTGTTCCATATCCTGAGTGCCGACAGCATCAAGCCGGCGACGCTGACGCCGGGGGCGCGGCCGGGCCCCGAGGGCATCGTCTACCCGGCCGCGTGACGGTTCAGCCCTGCATGGTCTTCTTGAACTGCGGCAGGTGCTTCTGCTGCGCCTCGATCATCTTCTCGCGGTAGATGCCGTAGATGATGTCGGTGTCGTGCAGCGTCACGCCGGCGATGGTGGGCGAGGCGAAGACGGGCAGCTCGATGCCGCGCCGGGCGAGCTTCTGCGCGCTCTGCGAAATCAGCTCGTGCATCATGATCATGGCGAGCACGGTCGAGGCGCCGGAGACGGGGCGGCTCCAGCCTTCGATGGGCACGATGGCGTCCTCGATGGGGGCGCCGGTGTCGATGACGATGTCGGCGGCGTCGGCGAGGCGCTTGCCCGAGGAATGGGTGGCGGGCTTGTCGAGATTGGCCCTGGCGGTGATGGCGACGACGGTGAGGCCGCGCGCCTTGCAGTAGAGCGCGGTGTCGATGCCCGAGGCGTTGCGGCCGGAATGGCCGAAGATGACGACGGTGTCGCCGGCATTGATCGGCTGGTGGTCGAGGAACTTCTCGGCATAGTGCTCGGTGCGCTCGAGCCAGAGCAGCTCGCGCACGCCGCCGGCGCCGAGCACGTTGTGCCACATGACGCGCGGGTCGGTCAGCGGGTTGAAGCCGACATAGGAGCCGTAGCGCGGAAAGGTCTCCTGCACCGGCAGCACCGAGTGGCCCGAGCCGTAGAGGTGGACGAGCCCGTTGCCGGCGAGGGTGGCGGCGATGGCGTCCGAGGCCTTGCCGAAAGCCTCCTCGTTGGCTTCGCCCGCCGCCGCGGCGAGCTTGAGCAGGCGGCTGATATAGAGGGTCGACATGGTCTGGCCTTTCGGAGCGTTGGTCTAGATGTGGAGGGTCGAGCGGATCTCGTAGCGATCCGCCCGCATGGTGGAGAGGGTGAACTCGAAGGGGCCGCGCGCGTCATAGGCGATGCGCTCGACCTCGAAGGCGGGGGTGCCGGCCGGCAGCTCGATGAGCGCCGCGTCGGCCGGCGCGACGCGGCCGACGCGGTAGACCTCGCGGGCCTTGACCGGCGCGATGTCGCAATGGGCGCGCAGCCAGTCGTAGAGCGAGTGCACCTCGGCGGCGGCGGCGAGCAGGCCGGGGACGCGCGCCTCGGGCAGATGGCTGGTCTGGATGCCGATGGGCATGGCGTTGCCCAGGCGCAGCCGCTTCAGCCGCACGATGGCGGCACCCGGCGCGAGGTCGAGCGCGTCGGCGATCTCGGCGCTGGCGGCGATGCGGTCGGCGGCGATGAGGGTGGTGCCGGGCGCCAGCGCCAGCGTCTTCATCTCGTCGGTGAAGCTGTTGAGGCCGCGGGCGCCGGCGACCATGGCGGCGGCGCGCACGAAGGTGCCGCGGCCATGCTCGCGGCGCAGCAGGCCCGCCTCCTCGAGATTGCGCAGGGCGTGGCGCACGGTGATGCGCGAGATGCCGAGCATCTCGCACAGGCGGTCCTCATTGGGGATCTGCGCGCCGGCGGCCCAGTCGCCCGCCTCGATGCGGGCGCGCAATGCCGTCTCGGCCTGGTGCCAGAGCGGCTCGGGGCGGCGGCGGTCGGGGCGCAGAAGGTCGAGGGAAGTGTCAGTCACGCTGTTCTCTCCAGGCGGGGCCGGCCGCCCCGGCGAGGGCGGCGCCGACGAGCCCGGCGCGCGGCCCGAAGCGGCCGGCGCGCAGGCCGATGCCGCGCAGATGCGGCGGCAGGTGCCGGTCGAGCGCCGGCCGGATCAGCGGGGCGAGCACATCGCGCGCGGCGGCGACGCCGCCGGCGAGGATGATCGCCTCGGGGTCGAGCAGGGCGACGGCGCCGGCCAGCGCCGTGCCCAGCGCCGTCATCGGCGGGGC
>JBDHTK010000342.1:0-2713 GCA_039808625.1 Devosia sp.
CGGCGCGGTGCGGTCAGGCGCGCTCAAACAGGCCTCCCTTGAACACGAAGTAGATGCTGAGCGCCAGTGCCACCACCAGCAGTACCAGCGAGATGGCCGCCGAGCCGTTGAAGTCGTTCTGCTTGAAGGCGTAGAGGAAGGCGAGCTGGTTGAGCGAATAGTCCTGCGAGACGACGCCGCGGCTCGCCTGCGACAGCACGCGCGGCTCGACGAAGAGCTGCGTTCCGCCGGCAAAGCTCAGGATCACCATATAGGCGATCCACTTGCGCATCAGCGGGATCTGGATCGACCAGGCGATGCGTACCGGCCCGGCCCCGTCGACCCGTGCCGCCTCGATGAGATCCCGGCTGATATTGTTGAGCGCCCCGTACATGACGACGATCCAGCCGCCGGCACCGGTCCAGAAGGCGATCACCGCCAGCGTCAGCGGCAGCCGGTCGGCCTGCACCGTCTCGACCAGCGAACTGAACCCGAGCGCATGCAGCAGGAAGGCCACGGGGCTGACCGTGGGATCGAGCACGAACAGCCACAGCATCACGCTCGACGCCCCCGCCAGCGCCCCGGGGATATAGTAGAGGAAGCGCATGGTGGCCGAAAAGCGCCTGAGCCCGACCGAATGCACGACCAGCGCCAGGACCACCACCAGCACGACCAGCGCCACCAGCCACACCAGGACGAACAGACCGACATGCTCGACCGCCGGCAGGAAGCGATAATCCTTGAAGACCTTGATGAAGTTGGCGAAGCCGACAAAGGCGCCCTGCTTGGTGAAGGCGAGGTAGATCGCATAGAGCGAGGGCAGCACGCCGAAGACGATGAGGAACAGCGTATAGAGGCTGACGAAGGCCAGGCCGATCCGGCCCTGCGCGCGTTCGACGCTGGCGGTCCGGGGGGCGTGCCGCCCACCCCTTGCGGGGTGGACGGCAGTCGGTTCGAGCGTGGTCACGTCAGCACTCCCGCGCCGGCCCCTTGCAGGCTTTACTCGACGGCGTAGCCGACGACCTGCGCCTCGTTCTTCATCTCCTGCTCCCACTCGGGCGAGAGCTCGCTCATGGTCTTGCCGGCGGCGAGGCCGGGCGTGATCACCTTGGCCCAGGCGGTCTCGGGCGAGAAGTTGGGGTAGCCCCAGCCGCTCCACACGCTCGACGCCGCGGCCAGCACCGCCGCCTTGAAGTCGCCCGCATAAAAGCCGCTCGCCGCCTGCGTGTCGAGCCATGCCTCGGCCGCCGCCTGATAGGCCGGCAGGCCGCCCGTGCCCGCCGTCTGCGGGTCGGAGACGATGAACTGGAGGAACGTCTTCACGGCCTCGGGCTCCGTCGTATGGCTCGACGCGTACCATACGCCGCCGCCGACATTGCCGGTCACCTTGTCGCCGTCCGCCCAGGCGAGCGGCGGCGCGGCGACCCATTCGCCGGGCTGCGCATTGACGTTGCCGGGGTTCTGGAACGCCGCTCCCGCGTACCAGGCGGGGCCGGGGATGGCCACCAGCTTGTCGGCGCTGGCCACGAAGCTGGCGCCGAACAGGCTGTCGAGCGTCAGCGTCTTGTTGGCGACCATGTGGTCGATGAGGGCGCTGACCTTCACCGCGTTCGGGTCGGACGTGTTCGACTTGAAGGTGTCGCCGTCGAGCTGGAAGATCGGCGCCTCGCCGCTCCAGTAGTAGATATACGGCCCCTCGAACGCATCGCCCATGACGCCGAGGAAATAGCCCGGATGCTCGGCGGCCAGCTTGTCGCCCAGCGCCTGGTACTCCTCCCAGGTGGTCGGCGCGTCGTAGCCGAAGTCTTCGAGCAGCTTCTTGTTGTACCAGAACAGCACCGGCGCGAGGTCGTTGCGCAGCCCGTAGACCTTGCCGTCCACGGTCACGGGATCGAGCGCCCCCGGCGTGAAGCCGTCGAGGAAGCCGGCGTCGAGGAAACCGTCGCTCAGCACCTGAGCGAAGGCCTGCACGCCGTTGATGTCGCGCGCGGCCCAGGCGGCGTCGTTGTTCTGCGTCGAGAACACCACGTCCGGCCAGCCCTCGCCGGCCTGGTCGGCCAGCGCGATCTTGGTCTGGAACGTGCCCGAGGCGCCCGACGAGCCGTCGTCGACCACCAGATTCACCTTGATCTCGGGGTGCGCGGCCTGGAACGCCTCGACGGCCGGCTGGCGCGTGGCGTCGGCCCACACGGTGATTTCCTGCGCCAGCGCGGGCGCGGCGATGAACAGCGCCGACAGCGCGGCGGTGGCACGCATGAGTCTCATTCTCGTCGTCCTCCTAGACGAAATGGGCGCCGGTCTTCACCGGGTCGCCGCGAGTTTGGGCGCGTTCCTGACGCGCGGGTTGAAGGGAGCTTCGCCGATTTCCTTCCTCGGCAGGAGCTTCGGGCGCGACCACTCGCGCCGCGCGCTCTCGCTGAGCACGAGGCCGTGGCCGGGGCGGTCGGGAGCGATGGCCCAGCCATCGGCGATCTCGACGGGTTGATCGACCAGATGGTCGAAATTCTGGAACGAGTATTCGAACCACGTGACTTCCGGCAGCGCGCAGGCGACGTGCACGCCGACCTCGAGAAAGGTGTTGCCCACCGACACCGGGATGCCCAGCTCGGCCGCCAGCCAGCCGATCCGCATTACGTCCGTCACCTGGCCGTGCACATTGAGGATGTCGGTGCCGCCGGCCATCATCAGCGCGCGCTTGCCGGAGGCGTCGAGATATTCGCCGGAGTTGATCAGC
>JBDHTK010000343.1:0-2703 GCA_039808625.1 Devosia sp.
TGAGGAAGTCTGAACCGGCCTTCTGCCTGAGGATCTGGCCAAGCGCGTGGCCGAGGGCGGCGGGTGCGGCGGCGGGACCGGCATGCGTCGCCTCGATGGCGATGCTGCCGTCGGGCGAGAGCATCTGGGCGCTGAGCGTGAGGGTGTCGCCGTCGATGCGGCTCAGGGCGCCGATGGCGGTGCGGCAGGAGCCGTCGAGGGCGCCGAGCAGGGCGCGCTCGGCCGTCACGGCGACGGCGGTGGCGGCGAGGTCGAGCGGCGCGACGAGGCCGGCGACGCGGGCGTCGTCGGCACGGATCTCGAGGCCGATGGCGCCCTGCGCCGGGGCCGGCGGGAACGTTTCGGGGTCGAGCCAGGCGGTGATCTCGGCCTGCCGGCCGAGCCGGTTGAGCCCGGCGGCGGCAAGCAGCGTGGCATCGGCGACGCCCGCCGCGAGCTTTCTGAGGCGCGTATCGACATTGCCGCGGAAGGGCACGATCTCGAGGTCGGGGCGATGGCGCCGCATCTGCGCGGCGCGGCGCAGCGAGGAGGAGCCGAGCCGGGCGCCGCGCGGCAGCTCGTCGAGCGTGCGGGCGCTCAGTGACACGAAGGCGTCGCGGATGTCCTCGCGCTCGAGAAAGGCGGCGAGCACGAGGCCGGCGGGCAGTGTCGTCGCCATGTCCTTGCTCGAATGGACGCCGATGTCGATGGCGCCGGCGCCCAGTGCCGCCTCGATCTCCTTGGCGAAGAGGCCCTTGCCGCCGACCTCGCTGAGCGGCCGGTCGGTCAGCCTGTCGCCCGTCGTCGTGAAGGTCACGATCTCGATCAGCTCGGGTGCGATACCGTGGATGCGCGCCAGCAGCGCCTGGACCAGCCGCGCCTGGACGAGGGCGAGCGGCGAGCCGCGCGTGCCGAGCCGGAGGACGGGGGAAGATTGCAAAGCCGGTCAGTCCCTTGTAGCGAGTTGCGGACGGCTTAACCCTTGGAGTTGGCCCGCGCAATGCGGCTTCTGGGCATCGAGACGAGCTGCGACGAAACCGCCGCCGCGATTGTCGCGCGCGACGGCGAAGGCCGGGGCACCATCCTCGCCAATGTCGTGCGCAGCCAATTGGCCGAGCATGCGCCCTATGGCGGGGTGGTGCCGGAGCTGGCGGCGCGCGCTCATGTCACCCATCTCGACCGCATCATCGCCGAGGCCGCGCGCGTGGCGGGGGTCGGGCTGCGCGAGTTCGACGGCATCGCCGCGACGGCGGGGCCGGGCCTCATCGGCGGCGTGCTGGTGGGCCTCACCACCGCCAAGGCGCTGGCGGCGGCGCTCGACAAGCCCCTGATCGGGGTCAATCACCTCGAAGCGCACGCGCTGACGGCGCGGCTCACCGACGGGGTGGCGTTTCCCTATCTGCTGCTGCTCGTTTCGGGCGGGCACAGCCAGTTCGTGCTGGTGCGCGGCGTCGGCGCCTACGAGCGCTGGGGCGGCACCATCGACGACGCGCTGGGCGAGGCCTTCGACAAGGTGGCCAAGCTGCTCGACCTGGGCACGCCGGGCGGGCCGGCGGTGGAGCGGCAGGCGCTGACGGGCGACGCCACGCGCTTTGCCTTCCCGCGGCCGCTGCTCAGGGAGGCCCGGCTCGACTTCTCGTTTTCCGGGCTGAAGACGGCGGTGCGGCTCGCCGCCGAAGCCATCGCGCCGCTCACCGAGCGCGATGTGGCCGACATCTGCGCCTCGTTCCAGGCGGCGGTGACGGCGATCGTCGTGGCGCGGGCGCGCGCGGCGCTGGCGCGCTTCAAGGCGGCGCTCCCGGCAGCGGCGCCGGTGCTGGTCGTCGCCGGAGGTGTGGCCGCCAACCAGGCCATCGGGGCGGGACTCGGAACGGTCGCCGCAGAGGCGGGGGCGCGGCTCGTGGTGCCGCCGATTCCGCTGTGCACCGATAATGGCGCGATGGTCGCCTGGGCCGGCGCCGAGCGGCTGGCGCTGGGCCTGACGGACGGGTTCGGCATCGCCGCCAGGGCGCGCTGGCCGCTCGACAGCGCCGACATGAGGCGCCCCGATGCCGCTTGAGCGCGTGACGGTCGTCGGCGCCGGCGCCTGGGGCACGGCGCTGGCGCAGGCGGCGGCGCTGGCCGGCCGCAGCGTGCTGCTGGTCGGGCGCGACGCGGGCGCGGTCGCCGAGATCAACGCGCAGCATACCAACAGCCGGCACCTGGGCGCGCAGACCCTGTCGCCGGCGATCCGCGCCGCGACCGCGTTCGCGCCGGCCGACCTGGTCATTCTGGCGGTGCCGGCGCAGGCGAGCCGCGCCGCGCTCGCCGGCCTGCCGCTCGCCGGCCTGCCGGTGGTGCTGAGCGCCAAAGGGCTCGAGCAGCACAGCCTCAAGCGCCAGAGCGAGGTGCTGGCCGAGGCGGCGCCGGGTGCCATCCCGTTCGTGCTCTCGGGGCCGAGCTTTGCCACCGACGTGGCGGCCGGCCGGCCGACGGCGGTGACGCTTGCCGGCGACGACGACGCGGCGACGGAGGCGCTGGCGGCGGCGCTCGCCGGCCCGACCTTCCGGCCCTATGCGGCCGGCGACCGCATCGGCGTCGAGCTCGCCGGGGCGCTCAAGAACGTCTACGCGCTGGCCGCCGGTGCGGTCGAGGGCGCCGGGCTCGGCGCCTCGGCGCGCGCCGCGCTCATCGCCCGCGCCTTCGCCGAGCTCGGTCGCCTGCTGCCGGCACTGGGCGGCCGGG
>JBDHTK010000344.1:0-2692 GCA_039808625.1 Devosia sp.
CGCGCCGGCGACGACCTCATCCGCGCCGTCGGGCAGCGGCTGCGCCAGGTGCTGGACCCTGCCGACTGCCTCGCCCGCCTCGGCGGCGACGAGTTCGGCATCGTGCACAGCCATGCGCCGGGCCTCGCCCATCCGCACGCCCTCAGCGAACGCATCATCACCGCCATCGGCATGCCCTTCGGCGTCTTCGGCAGCGAAGCCTTCGTCGGCGTCTCCATCGGCATCGCCCCGGCCGAGGCCGGCGACACCGACGCGCACGAGTTGGCGCGCAAGGCCGACATCGCCCTCTACGAGGCCAAGGCCGCCGGCCGCAACCGCGCCGTCGTCTTCGAGGAGTCGATGAACGAGCTGCTGCAGAACCGGAAGACCATCGAGGTCGAGCTGCGCGAGGCGTTGCGCCGCAACGACCAGCTTTCGGTGGCGTTCCAGCCGCTGTTCAGCCGCGACGGCATCATCGTCGGCGCCGAGGCGCTGGCCCGCTGGTCGCACCCGCGCCTCGGCCTCGTCTCGCCGGCGCATTTCATTCCCGTCGCCGAGGCCACCGGCCTCATCTCCCAGCTTGGCATGGTCGTGCTTGAAGCCGCCTGCCGCATGGGCGCGCGCTGGCCCGGCCGCACCATCGCCGCCAATATCTCGCCGGCGCAGCTGCGCGACCGGGAGTTCCCGCGCCAGGTCTTCGACCTGCTGGCGCGCACCGGCATGCGCGCCGCCGACCTCGAGCTCGAGATCACCGAGGGCATCCTGCTCGAGGAGGCGTCGGACCCGGCCGAGGCGCTGCGCGTCTTCCGCGCCGCCGGCATCCGCATCGCCCTCGACGATTTCGGCACCGGCTATTCCTCGCTCAACTACCTGAAGCGTTACCCGGTGGACCGCATCAAGATCGACCGCTCCTTCGTCAGCCAGCTGAGCCCCGGCGGCGTCTCGCTGGCCATCGTGCAGGCGATGGTGACGCTGGCCCACGCGCTCGCTATCGAGGTCACCGCCGAGGGCGTCGAAACCTCCGAGCAGATGACGCTGCTGGCCGGCCTGGGCTGCAACGTGTTGCAGGGCTTCCTGCTGTCGGCGCCGCTGCCGCCGGCGGAACTCGAGCCGCTGTTCAGCCAGCGCCCCGCCGCCCGCGTCGCCTGACGCCTTCAGACGACGGCCTCGAGCACGGCGGCGAGCCGCGCCTCGCGCGCCCTGAGGCCGTCGCGCCCGGCGACCGAGGCCCACAGCGCGCCGAGCTTTTCCGCCTCGAACAGACCATAGAGGCACGGCGCGATGTAGCTTGCCCGCGCAATGGCTGGCGTATTGCGCAGGAACGCCGCCACGGTGCGCGTCACCGCCGCCAGCTGCCGCTGGCGGATCGCCTTCGACTCTCCCGGCGCCATCCTCGCCAGTGCCTCGCCGGCAATGGCGCTGGCGTGCAGCGTGCGAAAGTCCTTGGCCGAAACGCGGGCGCCGGCGATGTCGCGCAGATAGGCATTGAGCTCTTCGGTGCGGATCGCCTGCGGCTTGCCGTCGGCGTCGCGGTACATCAGCAGGCGCCTGCCCGGGATCGTCGTCACGCGCGCAATGGCGGCCGCCAGCCTTGCGTCGGCCAGCGTGTAGGCCGCCGGCTTGCCGTTCTTGGCGGGAAAGCGCAGCACCACCGTCTCCTCCTCGACCGTCACGTCGCGCGTAAAGAGCGTGCCGGCGCCGCGCGTGCCGCTCGTGTCGAGGTAGCGCTCGCGCCCGATCCGCATCGCCGTACGGTCGATCAGCGCCACGCCGATGGCCAGCGCCAGCGTCCGGCTGCCGGCCTCGGCGTCGAGATCGGCCGCGACGCGCCGGCGAATGCGCGGCAGGGCCGCCGTCAGCCGCGCCAGGTGCCGCAGCTTGCGCCGCGCGCGCCGCGCCTCCCATTCGGGATGATAGATGTACTGCACCCGCCCCGCCGCATCCGTGCCGCAGGCCTGGATATGCATGTTCGGGGCCGGCGCCACCCGCACGTCCGTCCATGCCGGCGGTATGCCCAGATGCAGGGCGCGCTCGCGCAATTCGCCGCGCGGCCACGCGCGTCCCTCGGCATCGACATAGGCATGGCCGTGCCCGCGCCGGACTCTATGCACGCACAAATCGTCGCGGCTGACGGTCTTGAGACGCATTCCCCGTCAGACGGCACTCGGCGGTGTATTGGCAAAGAAGATCAGATAGATAAGTGCAAACAGCGCCACCACCGCGAGTGTCGAGATGATCAGCACCCAGAAATTGTCGAGCCGCCGGTCGGCTTGCCGCACCTCGGTCGTGGACTTATGGGGGTCGTAGGTTTTCATCTGCCCCTCCGTAGCTTGTGAGAAAGCAACGTGCTGGCGTCGCCGGGGTTCCGGCGGGCTTGACCTTGGCCGCCGGCGGCCCAATCTGCTCGCGGGAGGACGGATCGTGACAGTATTGGCTGGTAGCGGCGCGCGATGAGCATTGGCAGTTACTTTCTCGCGCAGGCGGCACGTCTTCCCAAGGCCCGGTTCCGCGTCAAGCGCACCCGCGGGCTCCGCGTCAGGATGCGCGACGGCGTCGCGCTCGCCACCGAGCTCTTCGAGCCGCGCAACGGCGTGCGCTCGCCCACCATCCTCATCCGCCTGCCCTACGGCCTCAAGGGCTTCGCCACGGTCGGCGAGATCTATGCCGAGCGCGGCTACAACACCGTCATCCAGGCGTGCCGCGGCACCTCCGG
>JBDHTK010000345.1:0-2664 GCA_039808625.1 Devosia sp.
GCCGCGCTGCCGCGCCGCGTCCCAGCTGCACCAGCGCATTGCTCTCCTCGACGCCGAATCCGACGATGCCGCGGGGGCGGTGGTATTTCAGGCTTCGGCCGACGACCCGGACGCCGTTCGCCAGCAAGGCCGAGGCAAGCGTATCGCCTGGAAGCGCCGGGTAGGATTTCCCGTCGAAGCGGAAAGTGATCGGCACACCCGCCGCCAGCCCCGGCTCGGTGCCGATTCGAAACGGACCTGTCATGGCTGAGCTTCCGCCTGGCCGGAAAATGATACGGCCTCGATCGCGTGTGTCACCGTCGAACGTCGGACATTAAGCCAGCCGCGGCAACCATCGCGGTGGAACCAATGCTCCAGATGCGAGCCTTTGGGGTTGTCGCGCATGAACAGGTAGGCTGTCCATTCCGCATCGGAAACGGTCTCGGGGTCGGCCGGACGCACAACGGATGCGTCGCCGCCATAGGTGAACTCCGCACTCTCCCGCGGACCGCAGAAAGGGCAGTCTATCATCAGCATCGAAAATCCTCAGTGGGCGTTCGGGCGAGGGCCTGCGGCACGCTCGCTGATTTGGCGTCCCTCGGCGAAGCGGGAGAGTGCGAAAGGGGCCGCGATTGGGTGGGGCTCGTCGTTGGCGATCACATGCGCGAGCGCCCAGCCGGCGGCCGGGGTCGCCTTGAAGCCGCCGTAGCACCAGCCGGCGTCTAGATAGAGGCCCGGCACCGGCGATGGCCCCAATATTGGGCTTCCATCCATGCTCATGTCGACCGCACCGGCCCATTGGCGCATGATCCTGAGCCGGCTTATGCGCGGGAACAGTGTCACTGCATTGGACAGGTTCTCCTCCAGCACCGCGAGATCGCCGCGCTGGGAAAACGAGTTGCAGCCGTCGAGCCTGCCGCCGATGACGAGTTCGCCCTTGGCTGTCTGGCTTACATAGACGAACAGCGTTCCCGACGAGACCACGCAGTCGAGGAAAGGCTTGATCGGCTCGGTGACGCAGGCCTGCAGCAGATGGGTCTCGATGGGCAGTCTGAAGCCGGCCATTGCGGCGATCTGGCCGGAATGGCCGGAGGCGGCCACGCCGATCTTCGTCGTCTCGATGCGTCCTAGAGTCGTCTCGATCGCGCTGACTGCGCCTGCCTGCGTCTCGATGGCGAGCATCTCACAGTTTTCGATGATGTCGATGCCGAGATTGCTCGCCCCCCGCGCATAGGCCCACGCGACCGCGTCGTGCCTCGCGGTGCCGGCGCGCCGCTGGATTACGGCTCCGGCTACCGGGAAACGAGCGCCGCCGGAGGTGTCGAGCGCCGGAACCAGCCTGCGCAGCTGGTCGAGCGATAGCACGTCGGCATCAATGCCGTTGAGAATCATCGCGTTCTGCCGGCGCAGAAGCGCCTCGCGCTCCTGGGGCGAGTGGAACAGATTCACCACGCCGCGTGGACTGAACATCACGTTGTAGTTCAGTTCGCGGCTGAGCCCCTCCCACAGTTTCAGCGAGAACTCGAAGAAGGTCGCCGTCTCCTTCAAGAGGTAGTTCGAGCGCACGATCGTCGTGTTTCGGCCGGTGTTGCCGCCGCCAATCCATCCCTTCTCGATCACCGCGACCCGCGACATGTCGTGATTGCGCGCGAGATAGTAGGCGGTCGCCAGGCCATGGCCGCCGCCGCCGACGATGACGGCATCGTAGGCGCCGCGCGGAGGCCGGCTGCGCCACGCCCTCGGCCAGGAATGGCGCCCGGCCGCCGCCGCCAGAAGGCTGAGGACCGAGTAGCCGCGCGGGTGGCTCGGCCCATCTCCGTCCACCGATTTTTCAGACGTTTGCAAAGGCGTGTTGACTCCCAGAAATCTCACCGATAACTATACCGGTATCGTTACCGGTTTGCAATGACCGCGGAGGAAAGAATGTTCCAGACCAGTCCGAGGGCGCGCTAGATGGACCCTATCCGCTTCGAAGTTATCCGGCGCGCGCTGGAGGCGACGTCCGACGAGATGTGCGTGGCGCTAGCGCGCTCATCATACTCGACGAACATCAAGACCAGGCTCGACCTGTCCTGCGCCTTGCTCGATCGCCATGGTCGCGTGATAGGCCAGTCGGCCGCGCAGCCCTGCCATATCGCGGCGATGAACATCATCATTCGCGCTGCCGTCGAGCGCTACGGCGAGCACAACCTCGAGCCGGGCGACCAACTCGTCACCAACGACCCGTACCAGGGCGGTGTCCATCTGAATGACATCGTGGTATTCGCGCCGATCTTCCACCGCGGCCGTATCGTCGCCTATTCGGCGAATCTCGCCCACCACGTCGATGTCGGCGGATCCTATGCCGGCAGCCTTGCCGCCAGCCGCGAGGTTTATCAGGAAGGCATCATCCTGCCGATCGTCAAGGTCGCTAGGTGCGGCGATCTCGACACCGACGTATTCAAGATGTTCATGGCCAATGTCCGCGCCAAGAAGGAGACGGCGGGCGACTTCCGTGCGCAGGTCGCGGCGAACGCGCTCGGCGCTCGGCGCCTTGTCGAAGTGCTGGAGCGCTTCGGCCTGGACAGCCCGGACGACTTCGCCGAGGAACTCTTCGCCTACACGGAAAGGCGGACGCGTGAAGCCTTCCTCCAGTTGCCGAACGGCATTGTCACGGCCGAGGACGCGCTCGATGACGACGGGCAC
>JBDHTK010000346.1:0-2653 GCA_039808625.1 Devosia sp.
AGACGGCGTGCCCGACCTCGATCGACATCCCGCTGTTCATCCGCGAGATCCTGACCGACAATCCGCTGGGCGCCGCCAGGACCATCTTCGACCAGAACATCCTGGGCGGCATGTGCGCCCGCGTCTGCCCCACCGAGCAATTGTGCGAGGAGGCCTGCGTGCGCGAGGCCGCCGAGGGCAAGCCGGTCAAGATCGGCCAGCTGCAGCGCTACGCCACCGACGCGGCGATGGCGGCCGAGGCGCAGCTCTTCACCCGCGCCGCGCCCACCGGCCGGCGCATCGCCGTGGTCGGCGCCGGCCCGGCCGGCCTCGCCTGCGCCCACCGCCTCGCGCTGCACGGCCATGACGTCGTCATCTACGATGCGCGCGACAAGCCCGGCGGGCTCAACGAGTACGGCATCGCCTCCTACAAGACGCCGGGCGGCTTCGCCCAGGCCGAGATCGACTACGTCACCGCCATCGGCGGCATCACCTTCGTCACCGGCATGGCGCTGGGCCGCGACATCGGCCTCGCCGATCTGCAGCGCGACTATGACGCGGTGTTCCTCGGGCTCGGGCTCGGCGGCGTCAACGCGCTGCGCGTCGCCGGCGAGGATGCCGAAGGTGTCGACAACGCCATCGACTTCATCGCCGGCCTGCGCCAGGCCGCGGACCTTGCCGCCCTGCCCATCGGCCGCCGCGTCGTCGTCATCGGCGGCGGCATGACCGCCATCGACGCCGCCGTGCAGGCCCGCCTGCTCGGCGCCGAGCAGGTGACCATCGCCTATCGGCGCGGCAAGGCGCAGATGAACGCCTCGCCCTATGAGCAGGACCTCGCCGCCAGCAAGGGCGTCACCATCCGCCACTGGCTGGCGCCCGTGCGCGTGCTGGCCGAGGCCGGCCGGGTCACCGGCATCGAGCTCGCCTATATGGCCGCCGACGCGGCCGGGGCGCTGGCGCCCACCGGCGAGACCACCACCATCGCCTGCGACCAGGTGTTCAAGGCGATCGGCCAGACGCTGGCCACCGACGGCGAGGGCGTCGCGCTGAGCGGCGGACGCATCGAGGTCGATGCCGAGGGACGCACCTCGCTCGCCGGCGTCTGGGCCGGCGGCGACTGCGCCACCGGCGGCGACGACCTCACCGTCACCGCCGTCGCCGAGGGCCGCGATGCCGCCGAGAGCATCACCCGGTTCCTGAGCGCCAAGGAGCACTGAGATGGCAGACCTGCGCACCGATTTCGTCGGCATCCGCGCCCCGAACCCTTTCTGGCTCGCCTCGGCGCCGCCCACCGACAAGGCCTATAATGTCGAGCGCGCCTTCAAGGCCGGCTGGGGCGGCGTGGTGTGGAAGACGCTGGGCGAGGACGGCCCGCCCGTCGTCAATGTCAACGGCCCGCGCTACGGCGCCATCTGGGCCGGCGACCGCCGCCTCATGGGCTTCAACAACATCGAGCTCATCACCGACCGCGCGCTGCAGCAGAACCTGCGCGAGATCAAGCAGGTGAAGATGGCGTGGCCCGACCGCGCCCTCGTCGTCTCGCTCATGGTGCCCTGCGACGAACCCAGCTGGAAGGCCATTCTGCCGCTGGTCGAGGAGACCGGCGCCGACGGCATCGAGCTCAATTTCGGCTGCCCGCACGGCATGAGCGAGCGCGGCATGGGCGCCGCCGTCGGCCAGGTGCCCGAATATGTCGAGATGGTCGTGCGCTGGTGCAAGCAGCATTCGCGCCTGCCCGTCATCACCAAGCTCACCCCCAACGTCACCGACATCAGAAAGCCCGCCCGCGCCGCCCATGCCGGCGGCACCGACGCGGTGAGCCTCATCAATACGATCAACTCCATCACCGCGGTCGATCTCGACCGCATGGCGCCCGAGCCGACCATCGACGGCAAGGGCACGCATGGCGGCTATTGCGGCCCCGCCGCCAAGCCCATCGCGCTGCACATGGTGGCCGAGATCGCCCGCGACCGCGAGACCCTCGGGCTGCCCATCTCCGGCATCGGCGGCATCACCACCTGGCGCGACGCCGCCGAGTTCATGGCGCTCGGCGCCGGCAGCGTGCAGGTGTGCACGGCCGCCATGGTCTATGGCTTCAAGATCGTCGAGGAGATGGTCTCGGGGCTCGCCAACTGGATGGATTCGAAGGGCTATGCCCGGCTCGACGATTTCGTCGGCAAGGCCGCCCGCAACGTCACCGACTGGCAGTATCTCAACCTCGACTACGTCACCAAGGCGAGGATCGACCAGGACCTCTGCATCAAATGCGGGCGCTGCCACATCGCCTGCGAGGACACCTCGCACCAGGCCATCATGAAGCAGAAGAACGGCGTTCGGCACTTCGAGGTGATGGACGACGAATGCGTCGGCTGCAACCTGTGCGTCAATGTCTGCCCGGTCGAGGACTGCATCACGATGGTGCAACTGCCGCCCGGCACGGTGGACGAGCGCACCGGCCGGATCGTCACCGGCCGCTATGCCAACTGGACGACGCATCCCAACAACCCCATGCGCCGGCCCGAGGCGGTCGAGCCCGCCGAATAGGGGACGGCCGCGCGAAGGCGATTGCGCGCCGCGCCGCGCCTGCTATCTTCGCGCCCATCGCTGCCCCGGGGAATTGCCGCCGTGACGCTCTATCTCATCTATGTCGGGCGCTTCCTGCTCGGCCTCTGCT
>JBDHTK010000347.1:0-2650 GCA_039808625.1 Devosia sp.
CGCCTTGGCGAAGCGCGGCAGCTTGTGCGTCTTGATATGGGGCCTGAGCTTATAGCCATTGGCGTCTGCATGGGCCTGCGCGCGCGCCAGATTGGCCTCCACGCGGGTGAGGTCGATGACGACGCAAGGCGTTTCGAGATCAGCGATTTTCGGCACGAAGGGGCCTCTTTCCGGGCAAGTTACGCACGGTGCCGCGCACCGGGCTTACGATCGGGACAGTGAACCGCAACGAGGATGAGATGTCCGCTACCGCCCGCCTGAACCTGCCTTACATCGCCCCGCTGCAGGCGCAAAAGCAAGTCAGCTACAACGAGGCGATGGCCACCCTCGACCAGCTGGTGCAGCCCGTGGTCCTGAGCCGCAGCCTCGCGACGCCCCCCGCGAGCCCGGTCGAGGGCGACACCTATCTCGTCGGCCCGGCCCCGGACGGCGCCTGGGCCGGCCACGCCCACAGCTTCGCCATCTGGCGCGACGGCGGCTGGAGCTTCCGCTCCCCGGCGCCCGGCTGGCTCGCCTATGTCCTCGATGCCGGCGAGATCGCCATCGCCCAGCCGGGCGGCGGCTGGCAGGGCTTTGCCTTCACCGGCGGCGCCGGCCTTGCCCGCTTCGGCATCAACGCTGACGCCGACCTCAGCAACCGCCTCGCCGTCGCCGCCGCCGGCACGCTCCTCACCCATGATGGCGCCGACCACCGGCTGACCCTCAACAAGGCGGCCGCCGGCGACACGGCGAGCCTCGTCTTCGCCACCGGCTATGCCGGCCGCGCCGAGCTCGGCACTGTCGGCGACGACGCGCTGCACATGAAGCTTTCCGCCGACGGCGCCAGCTGGAGCGAGCTGCTGCGCCTCGCCGCCGACGGCACGGTGCGCCTGCCGCAGGGCCAGCTCGCCTTTCCCGCCAGCGCCAACCCCTCGGCCGACGCCCATACGCTCGACGACTATGACGAGGGCACCTGGACGCCGGGGCTCAGCTTCAACGGCGTCTCCACCGGCATCACCTATGGCAGCCCGACGCTGGGCCGCTACACCAAGATCGGCCGCACCGTGCACGCCAAGGGCTCGGTGGTTCTGACCTCGAAGGGCAGCGCCACCGGCCCCGCCACCCTCACCGGCCTGCCCTTCGTCAATGCCAATGACGGCGTCTACGTCGCCGCCACGCTCGGCTTCACCTCCGGGCTCACCGGCATGACCGGCTCGGTGATCGGCGTCGTCGCCCCCAATGCCAGCCGCATCATCCTCTACGCCTCCAACAACGGCGCGGCGGTGAACCTCAACAACGCCAATTTCTCCGCCACCACCCAGCTCTACGCGGCGGTGAGCTACGATGTGTGAGGGGCTTTTCAGCGGCGCGCCGAGGGGCTAGGCCAGTCGGCGTCGCTCCTCTGCCCGAAAGTGTGCCCATGTCCACGCCCATCGACCCCGCCAAGCTCGACAAGCTCGCCGAACTCGCCGTCAAGGTGGGCCTCGGCCTCCAGCCGGGCCAGGACCTGTTCATGACCGCGCCGACCGGCGCGCTGCCGCTGGCGCGCCGCATCGCCGCCGCGGCCTACAAGGCCGGCGCCGGGCTCGTCACCACCATCTTCTCGGACGAGGAGATGACGCTGGCGCGCTACCGCTACGGCCACGATGCGAGCTTCGACCGCGCCCCCGGCTGGCTCTATGAGGGCCTCGCCAGGGCTTTCGAGGACAATACCGCGCGCCTCGCCATTTCCGGCGACAATCCCATGCTGCTCGGCAAGCAGGACCCCGACAAGGTCGGCCGCGCCAACCGCGCCAATTCCACGGCCTATCGCCCGGCGCTGACCCATATCGTCAATCACGACATCAACTGGTCGATCGTGCCCTATCCCGGCACCTCCTGGGCCCGCGAGGTCTTCCCCGGCGAGCCCGAGGAGGTGGCGGTCAGGAAGCTCGCCGACGCCGTCTTCGCCGCCACCCGCGTCGATGCCGCCGACCCGGTGGCCGCCTGGGCCGAGCACAATGGCCGCCTGCGCGAGCGCCAGACCTGGCTCACCGGGCACAATTTCGCCGCCCTCAGATATGCCGGTCCCGGCACCGAGCTGACCATCGGGCTGGCCGAGAACCACGCCTGGAAGGGCGGCATCAGCCAGTCGCGCAACGGCATCGCCTGCAACCCCAACATCCCGACCGAGGAGGTCTTCACCACGCCGCACCGGCTCAAGGTCGACGGCGTCGTCGCGGCCACCAAGCCGCTGAGCTACAACGGCACGCTGATCGAGGACATAAGGATGCGCTTCGAGGCCGGCCGGATCGTCGACGTCAAGGCCAGCCGCGGCCAGGACGTGCTGGTCAAGGCGATGGAGTCCGACGAGGGCGGCCGCCGCATCGGCGAGGTGGCGCTGGTGCCGCACTCCTCGCCCATCTCGAAGAGTGGAATCTTGTTCTTCAACACCCTGTTCGACGAGAACGCCGCGAGCCACATCGCGCTCGGCCAGTGCTATTCCGACGCCTTCCGCGACGGCGGCACGGTGTCGGCCGAGGAGGTCGAGCGCCGCGGCGGCAACAAATCGGTGATCCATATCGACTGGATGATCGGCTCCGACCGGATCGACATCGACGGCATCGGCCAGGACGGCAGCGTGACGCCGGTGATGCGCCGGGGCGAATGGGCCTGAGCACGGGAGCCCATG
>JBDHTK010000348.1:0-2646 GCA_039808625.1 Devosia sp.
GCCTCGTCGGGCAAGATCTCGAGCATCATCGGGCTCATCGACGACATCGCCTTCCAGACCAACCTCCTGGCGCTCAACGCCTCGGTCGAGGCGGCACGGGCCGGCGAGGCGGGCAAGGGCTTCGCCGTAGTGGCGGTGGAGGTGCGGCGCCTCGCACAATCGGCGGCCGAGGCCTCGGCCGAGATCAAGGGCCTCATCGAGCAGTCGGCGCACGAGGTGGGCGCCGGCTCGCGCCTCGTCTCCGACGCCGCCAGCAAGCTCTCGGGCATGCTCGAGGCGGTCGCGCGCAACCATGCGCTGCTCGAATCCATCGCCGCGGAAAGCCGCGAGCAGGCGACCGCCATCACCGAGGTCAACACCGCCGTGCGGCAGATGGACGAGATGACCCAGCACAATGCCGCACTGGTCGAGGAGACCAACGCCGCGATCGAGCAGACCGAGGCGCAGGCGGTCGAGCTCGACCAGGTCGTCGCCATCTTCCATCTCGACGCCGAGGCGCCGGCGCGCGCTGCGCCGCCGCCCGCGCCGCAGGTCAAGGCGGCCGCCCGCACCTATCTGAGCGCCGGCAATACTGCGCTCGACTGGGCCGAATTCTAGGGGGAGCGCGCCTGCGCACTTTCCCGTAACCGAACATTAGTCATAGGCCACTAGGCTTTTGCACGATCTATTGCGGCTGCCCGACGCGGCCGGCCCTGGGGGACCTGCCATGAAGCTTTTTCCGTCCTTGCGCATCTCCCGCAAGCTGCCCTTGGCGCTGGTCGGCTCGGCCATCGTGGTGGCGGCCGGCGTCGGCCTCGCCTCCTACCTGCTCGCCTCCAACGCGCTCGAGACGCAGGCCCAGCAGAACCTCGAGACCATCGCCTTCGAGCGGGCCAACCAGCTCAGCGTCTATGTGCAGAGCATCGAAGACGACCTGGTCAAGACGGCGCGCGCCGACAACACGCAGTTCGCCATGGCCAATTTCGCCAAGGCGTGGCGCAACCTCACCAATGCCTCGCTCAAGACCGACTCGCAGACCATCCTGCAGGAGGCGTTCCTCACCGGCGATCCCGAGGGGCGCGTCGATGTCGACAAGGTGCCGGGCCTCACCCCCGCCTATGGCGTCAGCCACGCGCACTACCAGCCGATCTATCGCGAGCAGATCAAGGCGCAGAGCTATCACGACCTCTACCTGTTCGATCTCGACGGGCACCTCGTCTATTCGGTCCGCAAGGCCGAGGATTTCGCCACCAATTTCGCCGACCCGGCCGATCCCTATGCGCAGACGACACTGGCCGGGCTGTTCCGACGCGCCGTGGCGCAGCCCTCGGCGCGCGATTTCGTCTTCGCCGATTTCGCGCCCTATCCGGCGGCGGGCGGGCTGCCGCTCGCCTTCCTCGCCACGCCCATCTATGACGGGCTCGACAACAAGCTGGGCGTGCTCGCCCTGTCGTTCTCTGCCGCGCCGCTCGGCACGGTGATCGGCAACCGCCAGGGGCTGGGCCAGACCGGCGACGTGCTCATCGTCGGCAGCGACGGGCTGGCGCGCTCGGATTCCGCCTTCACCGCCGAGAGCGACGTGCTGCAGCCGACGCTGTTCGACGGCGCCGTCGCGGCGGCGGTGACGGGGCTGCCCGGCACCACCTCGTCGCCGGATTTCCGCGGCGCCTCGGTCATCGCCGCGGCGGCTCCGGCCGACGTCACCTCGGCGCAGAGCTGGGCGGTGGTCGCGGTGATGGACCGCGCCGAGATCTTCGCGCCGGTGACGACGCTGACCACCATGATGCTGGCGACGGGGCTGGCGCTGCTCGCCGCGGTGGCGCTCGCCGGCTGGGTGTTCGCGCGCGGCTTCAGCCGCCCGATCACGGCCCTGACCGAGGGCATGAAGGAACTGGCCGAGGGTCGGCTCGACGCCGAGATCGGCTATCGCGGCCGCGCCGACGAGATCGGCGACATGGCCGAGGCGCTCGAAGTGTTCCGCGACAATGCGCGGCGCGTGGTCGAGATGTCCGAGGCAGAGCGTGCCGCCTCCGACCGTCGCCGCGAGGAGCGCGCCGCGATGATGGCCAACCTGCAGCGCGCCTTCGGCGAGGTCGTTGATGCCGCCGTGCGCGGCGATTTCTCGCGCCGCGTCGCCGCCGACTTCCCCGATGCCGAGCTCAACAGCCTCGCCGACAGCGTCAACAACCTCGTCGCCACCGTCGATCGCGGCCTGGGCGAAACCGGCGCGGTGCTCTCGGCGCTGGCGCGGGCCGACCTGACGCAGCGCGTCGTCGGCGCCTATGAGGGGGCCTTCGGGCGGCTGCGCGACGATGCCAACAATGTCTGCGACACGCTCAACGCCACCATGCAGAGCCTGCGCGCCACCTCGCGCACGCTGAAGACGGCGACCGGCGAGATGCTGGGTGGCGCCAATGACCTCAGCGAGCGCACCACGCGCCAGAGCCAGACCATCGAGGAGACCTCCTCGGCGATGGCGCAGCTCGCCGTCACCGTCAGTGAGAATGCGCGGCGCGCCGAATCGGCGAGCAGCAAGGCACGGGCCGTCAGCCAGACCGCCACCGAGGGCGGCGACGCCATGACGCGCGCCACCGAGGCGATGGAGCGCATCACCGCCTCGTCGGGCAAGATCTCGAGCATCATCGGGCTCATCGACGACATCGCCTT
>JBDHTK010000349.1:0-2638 GCA_039808625.1 Devosia sp.
GTGACGCCGCTGACGCCTATTTGAGATACTGGTATACGAAAGAGGGGCAGGAGATTGCCGCCCGCCACGGTTACCGGCCGCGCGACGCCGAGGTCGCCAGGGCGCACGCGGCCTCGTTCGCCAAGGTCGATCTGTTCACCATCGACGAGATGTTCGGCGGCTGGACCAAGGCGCAGAAGACGCATTTCGGCGAAGGTGGCATCTTCGACCGGATCTATCGGGACTGACGGCCCGCCACGACAGCCGCACACGCCGTTTGGGGGCGCGTTTGAAGGGACAGGCGAGACGCAGCACGCTGCCGGGATTCGGCCTCACCATGGGGCTGACCCTGACGTGGCTGTCGCTGATCGTGCTGATCCCGCTCGCCGGGCTGTTCGTTCAGACGTCCGACCTAAGCCCCGCCGAGTTCTGGGCCATCGTCACCAGCCGCCGCACGCTCAATGCTTTGAAACTGTCGTTCGGCCTGTCGCTGGCGGCCGCCGCGACCAGCCTTGTCATGGGCATGGTGGTGGTGTGGGCGCTGGTGCGCTACCGCTTTCCCGGCCGGCGGCTGTTCGACGCCATCGTCGATATTCCGTTCGCGCTGCCGACGGCGGTGGCCGGCGTGGCGCTGTCCGCGCTGTTTGCGCAAAACGGCTGGCTCGGCGCGCCGCTTGCGGCGCTCGGCGTCAAGGTCGCGTTCACGCCGCTCGGCATCTATGTGGCGATGGTGTTCATCAGCTTTCCGTTCGTGGTGCGCACGGTGCAGCCGGTGTTGCAGGACCTCGAGGCGGAGCTCGAGGAGGTCGCCGTCAGCCTCGGCGCCAATCGCTGGCATGTCGTCACCCGCGTCATCCTGCCGAGCATCATGCCGGCGATCCTCACCGGGCTGGCGCTCGCCTTCGCGCGCGCGGTCGGCGAATACGGCTCGGTGATCTTCATTGCCGGCAACCTGCCGAACGTGTCGGAGATCGCGCCGCTCCTGATCGTCATCAGGCTGTCCGAATACCGCTACGCCGACGCGACCGCCATCGCCGTGGTGATGCTGGTCGCGGCCTTTCTCGTCATCTTCGTCATCAACCGCATCCAGCGCCGGGCGCAGGCCCGCGCGCCGGCGTTGTGAGGCGCGATGGCTGAGGCCGAAAGTGCCACGCCCACGCCCACGCCCACGCGCGCCCGCGAGCCGCGCAACGACGCGCTGACCGAGCCGCGCCTGGTACGCTACGGCATCATCGCGCTGGCGGTGGCGTTTCTCACCGTGTTCATCGTGCTGCCGCTGGTGCTGGTGTTCGCGCAAGCCTTCAGAGAGGGCCTTGCCGCCTATGTCGCCGCGCTGGCCGACCCCGAGGCGCAGAGCGCCGTCCTGCTGACGCTGACGGTGGCGGCGATCTCGGTCGGGCTCAACCTCGTGTTCGGCGTGGTCATGGCCTGGGCGATCGCGAAATTCGAGTTCGCCGGCCGCACGCTGCTGATCAGCCTGATCGACCTGCCGTTCTCGGTGAGCCCGGTGATCGCCGGCCTCGTCTTCGTATTGTTGTTCGGCGCGCAGGGCGCGCTCGGCGCCTGGCTGATCGCCCGCGACGTTCCGATCCTGTTCGCGCTGCCGGGCATCGTGCTCGCCACCACCTTCGTCACCTTTCCGTTCGTGGCGCGCGAACTCATTCCGCTGATGTTGCAGCAGGGCACGCAGGAGGAGGAAGCGGCGATCTCGCTCGGCGCCTCGGGCTGGCGCGCGTTCGTCCGCGTCACGCTGCCCAATATCAAGTGGGGGCTGATCTATGGCATTCTGCTGTGCAATGCCCGCGCCATGGGCGAGTTCGGCGCGGTGTCGGTGGTGTCCGGCCACATCCGCGGCGAGACGAATACCATGCCGCTGCTGGTCGAAATCCTTTATAATGAATACCAGATCATGGCCGCCTTTGCCGTCGCCTCGCTGCTTGCGGCTCTCGCGGTGGTGACGCTGGTGGTCAAGGCGGTGCTCGAACGGCGGCTCGCGGAAGGACGGCGGCAACGTGACCATTGAGGTGCGCAACATCGTGAAGCGGTTCGGCGCCTTTGCCGCGCTCGACCATGTCGATCTCAGGGTCGAGACCGGCGAACTGGTGGCGCTGCTCGGCCCGTCCGGCTCCGGCAAGACCACGCTTCTGCGCATCATCGCCGGGCTCGAATGGCCCGACGAGGGCGATATCCGCTTCGACGGCGAGGACGCGCTGAAGCAGGGCGCCGGCGAGCGCCATGTCGGCTTCGTGTTCCAGCACTATGCGCTGTTCCGCCACATGAGCGTATTCGAGAACGTCGCCTTCGGCCTGCGCGTGCAGCCGCGCGCCGTGCGCAAGAGCGAGGCCGCGATCCGCGCCCGCGTCCACGACCTGCTCGACCTCGTGCAGTTGCGCTGGCTTGCCGAGCGCTACCCGAGCCAGTTGTCCGGCGGCCAGCGCCAGCGCATCGCGCTGGCGCGTGCGCTCGCCATCGAGCCGCGCATCCTGCTGCTCGACGAGCCGTTCGGCGCGCTCGACGCCAAGGTGCGCAAGGAACTGCGCCAGTGGCTGCGCACGCTGCACGACGAGATCCACGTCACCTCGCTGTTCGTCACCCACGACCAGGAGGAGGCGCTGGAGGTGGCCGACCGCGTGGTGGTGATGGACAAGGGCCGCATCGA
>JBDHTK010000350.1:0-2625 GCA_039808625.1 Devosia sp.
GCGCTGCTCGCGGCCGGCATCGCCGGCGTGCTGGTGATCCTGCCGCTGCTCGACGATGCCGTGGAGCTCATGGCCGGCGGCATCGAGACGCTGGTGGCCCCGCCCAGCCGGCGCATCGACCTCACCCAGATCAATGCCGACTGGTACAATGCCTATGCGAGCTTCATCCTCGACCTGTCGAGCCGGCTGCAGGCAGCGGGCTCGGACCGCGAGCGGCTCGAGCTGATGGCCGGGCTCAAGGAGAAGCTCGGCGTGCCGCCGGTGATCCCGGTGCCGACGCCGGTGACGCCGGTCGCCGCCAGCGGAACGGTGCTCCACACCGCGCCGGCCGGCAAGTAGTCAGCCGGGCTCGCCGGTCGCCGGCGGGTCCATGAGATGGTGCACGCGGTCGGCGCCGAGCCGCACGAGCTTCAGCAGCAGCGCCTTGCGGCGCGCCGGCGCCAGCGGCGTCGCAGGCGCCGGGCGCAGGATTTCGGCGCCATGCGCGTCGGCGGCGATCAGCCCTTCCCCGGCGGGGAAGATGGCGCCGTCGAGCTCGGGCGGCTTGGCGAAGTAGAAGCGGTCGCAGAACTCCTTGTAGTGCGGCCATTTGGCGTCGACGCGGTAGTCGACGAGGCTCGACTTGATCTCGACGATCCAGATCTCGCCCGTGGGGCCGACGCCGAGCACGTCGGCGCGCCGGCCATTGGCCAGCGGCACCTCGGCGAAGCAGCAGAAATCGTAGGTGGCGCGCAGCAGCCGCATGACCCCGCGCTGCACCCTGAGCGCCGTCGGCGACTGGCGCAGGTCGACGAGCGGCGGCAGGTCAGGCATCGGCCATGCGCATGGCGCGCCGGGCCGGCTCGAGCGCGCCGGTGAGCAGCAGGCCGGCGACGATGACCGGCAGCACCAGGAGATAGGAGAGGCGGATGCCGAAATGCTCGGCGACGAAGCCGAGCAGCGGCGGGCCGAGGAAGAAGACGACGAAGGACATCTGCGCCAGCGCCGCGACATTGACGCCGCTCGGCCGGTCGGCGCGCTGCGCGGCGGCGGAGACGGCGAGCGGATAGACCGAGGCGCAGCCGAGCCCGATGAGGCCGAAGCCGAAAAGCGCCACATAGGGGTGCGGGGCGAGGCCGATGGCAAGGCTGCCGCAGGCGGCGACGGCGAGCATGGCCGTCGCCACGGCGCGCGGCCCGAAACGGTCGACCACCGGATCGGCGAAGAGCCGGCCGAGAGCCATCAGCGCGGTGAAGAGCGTGAGGCTCAGCCCGCCGACGAAGGGGGCGACGTCGAAGGTGTCGCGCATGTAGATCACCGACCAGTCGATGCCGGTGCCCTCGATGAGGAAGGCGGCGGCGGCGATGATGCAGAGCGGCAGGAGGCCGAGGCTGGGGAGCGCCAGGCGCGGCGCGGCGGCGGCAGGCGCGGCCAGGTCGGGCCGCGGCGGCGCGGCGGTCATGTGGCGCAGCACGAGGCTCGCGACGAGGGCGACGAGGCCGAAGGCGAGGCCGGTATGGGCGACGACCGGCAGGCCGGCCTGGCGCAGGCCGGCGGCGACGAGGGCGGTGACGAAGAAGCCGAGGCTCCACATGCCGTGCGCCCGGTTCATGATGCGGCGGCCGAGCAGCGCCTCGATGCGGTCGGCCTCGAGGTTGAGGTTGATCTCCAGCATGCCGGCGAGGAAGCCGGCGACGAAGAGCGCGGCAAAGACCAGCGGCGCATTGGGCAGCCACGGCACGAGGGCGTAGCAGAACGCCGTTCCGATGACGGTGAGGAGCGCCGTGCGCCTGGCGCCGAGCCGCTCGATCCACGGGCTCGACAGGCTGAGCGAGATGAGCGAGCCGACGGCCATGCCGATCAGCGTCAGGCCGAGCTGCGACTCGCCGAGGCCGAGCTGGACCTGCAGGTCGGGCAGCCGGCTCAACAGCGCGCCGAGCGCCGCCGCGAACAGGAAGAAGCAGGCATAGACGCGGTGCTGCGGGCCGAGGCGCAGGCGGCTCATGGCGTCACCGGGCGGGCGGCCGGGCGCGTGGCGAGGGCGCCGGTGAACATGAAGCTCAGCACGACGAGCGGCAGGCCGATGCCGTAGGACCAGGTGATGCCCCAGTGCTCGGCGATGAAGCCGAGAATGGGCGGGGCGATGAGGAAGGTGACGAAGGAGGTCTGCGCCAGCGCCGCGACGTTCACCGCCGCCGGCCGGTCGGTGCGCTGCGCAGCGGCCGACATGGCGAGCGGGAAGATGGCCGAGGAGCCGACGCCGAGCAGCGCGAAGCCGAGCAGCGAGACATATTCGTGCACGGGAAAGAAGACGAGGAGGATGCCGACGGTCATGATGCCGAGCAGCACGCGCGCCACGGCGACGGGCGAATAGCGCTCGACGAAGCCATCGGCGAAATAGCGGGTGAGGCCCTGCGCCAGCGCGCCGAAGGTCACGGCGAGGGCGGCGACGAGGGGCGCCGAGGCGTAGATGTTGACCATGTAGATGACCGACCAGTCCATATAGCCGCCCTCCATCGCCATGGCCGCGAGGGTGACGGCGACGAGCACCATGATGCCGCCGGTGGGGGCGGCGAAGCGCGGCGCCTCGGCATGGCTGCCGGCGCGCGCCGGCGCCGGCGTGAAGCGGCCGAGCACCAGCGCCAC
>JBDHTK010000351.1:0-2625 GCA_039808625.1 Devosia sp.
GGGTGAAACCCATGTCCTTGGCATAGGGAACGAGCTGCTCGGCCAGCTGCTCGTAGCTCATGAAGCTGCCGTCGGCACGCTTGCGCCACGAGCCCAGATGCACCTCGTAGATCGAGATGGCGGTGCGCCGCCAGTCCTTCTTCGCGCGCGCCTCCATGTACTTGCCGTCGCTCCACGGAAACGGCGCCGGATCGGCGACCACCGAGGCCGTCTTCGGCCTCAGTTCCGACTGCCGCGCGAACGGGTCGGCCTTGAGCGGCACCAGCGCGCCGTCCGGCCCGACGATCTCGTATTTGTAGATCGTCCCCGGCCCGACGGCGGGGATGAACACCTCCCACACGCCGGTGTCGATGCGCTTGCGCATCGGATGGCGCCGCCCGTCCCACTCGTTGAAGTCGCCCACCACCGAGACGCGCCGCGCATTGGGCGCCCAGACGGCGAAATGCACGCCCGCGACGCCCTCGAACGCCATCGCGTGCGCGCCAAGCTTGTCGAAGAGCCGCAGATGCGTGCCCTCGCCGATATAGTAATCGTCGAGCGGGCCCAGCACCGGCCCGAAGCTGTAGGGGTCGAACACGTCCCACTCGCCGCCTGCATTGGCGGCGCGGTAGCGGATGGGCTGGCGCCGGTCCACATCGACGCGCCCCTCGAAAAATCCCTCCGGATGCCGCTGCGCCAACGCGCCCAGCCGTGTGCCGTCGAGGCTGTAGGCGGTGACCGCCTCGGCATGCGGGATGAAGGCACGCGCCACCCAGATGCCGTGCGGCTGCTGCAGCCCCAGGATGGCGAAGGGATCGGCATACTGCCCCCTCGCGATCTGCTCGACCTCATCGGGATGCGCCTGCCACTTCTCCACCGGACCGCCCCTCACCCCTGCCAGACCGGCACGTTCCAGATGTCCTCGGCATATTGCCGGATCGTGCGGTCGGACGAGAACCAGCCCATATGCGCGGTGTTGCGGATCGCCATGCCGTACCATCTGCGGCTGTTGCGCCATAGCGTCTCGACCTCGGCCTGCGCCGCCGCGTAAGCGTCGAAGTCGCGCGCCACCATGAACCAGTCATGGTCGTAGAGCCCGCCCACCAGGTCGCGATAGCGGTTGGGATCGTCGGGCGAGAACACGCCGCTAGAGATCATCTCCAGCGCCTCGCGCAGCGGCGGCGAGGCGTCGATGGCGCTGCGCGGCAGTTCCGTGCGGCCGCGCTTCTGCTTCACCTCGTCGGCGGTGAGCCCGAAGATCACCATGTTCTGCCGTCCTACGGCGTCGAGCATCTCGATATTGGCGCCGTCCAGCGTGCCGATGGTCACCGCGCCGTTGAGCGCGAACTTCATGTTGCCGGTGCCCGAGGCTTCCAGCCCCGCGGTCGAGATCTGCTCGCTGAGGTCGGCTGCCGGCATGACGATCTCGGCCAGCGACACGTTATAGTTCGGCAGGAACACCACCTTGAGCAGCTCGCGCACCGACGGGTCGTCGTTGATGACCTGCGCCACGTCGTTGATGAGCTTGATGATCAGCTTGGCGTTCCAGTAGCTCGGCGCCGCCTTGCCGGCGAACACCTTCACCCGCGGCACCCATTCGCGCTCCGGGTGCGCCTTGATCGCCTGGTACTGCGCTACCGCCTGTACGATGTTGAGCAGCTGCCGCTTGTACTCGTGGATGCGCTTCACATGCACGTCGAACAGCGCGTCGGGCGATACGCTGACGCCCAGCCGCTCGTGGATGACGGCCGCGAGCCGCACCTTGTTGGCGCGCTTCACCGCCGCGAACTGCTCCTGAAACGTCGGATCGTCCGCGTGCCGCTCGAGCCCCACGAGTTGGCTGACGTCGTCCATGAAGCCAGGCCCGATGCGCTCGCTCACCAGCCGCGTCAGCCCCGGGTTGCATTCGAGCAGCCAGCGCCGCGGCGTCACCCCGTTGGTCTTGTTGTTGATACGCTCGGGATAGAGCTTGTTGAGGTCGAAGAACACCGTCTGCTTCATCAGGTCGGTATGCAGCGCCGACACGCCGTTCACCGAATGCGAGCCGACGAAGGCGAGCTGGCCCATGCGCACCCGCCGCGTGCCGGTCTCGTCGATCAGCGACACGGCGGCGATCTGCTGGTCGTCGAAGCCGGCGCGCATGCGCGCCTCGGCCAGCACCTCGGCATTGATGGCGTAGATGATCTGCATCTGGCGCGGCAGCAGCCGTTCGAGCAGCCCCACCGGCCACGTCTCCAGCGCCTCGGGCAGAAGCGTATGGTTGGTGTAGCCGAAGGTGCCCTTCACCAGCTTCCATGCCTGCGCCCACTTGATGCCGTGCAGGTCGATGAGGATGCGCATCAGCTCGGCGATGGAGATCGCCGGATGCGTGTCGTTGAGCTGGATCGCCACCTTGTCGGGCAGCGAGGTGAGGTCGCCATATTGCTGCAGGTGCCGGCGCACGATGTCCTGCAGCGATGCCGAGGAGAAGAAGAACTCCTGCCTGAGCCGCAGCTCCTGCCCCGAGGGCGTCGAGTCGGCCGGATAGAGCACGCGCGTGATCGCCTCGGCCCGCGCGCTCTCGGCCAGGGCGCCGATATGGTCGCCGGAATTGAACTTGTCGAGGTAGATCGGATCGACCGGCTGCGCGCTCCACAGCCGCAGCGT
>JBDHTK010000352.1:0-2614 GCA_039808625.1 Devosia sp.
CCACATGCCGAGCTTTTGCGGGTCCTTCACCTCGTCGGCGGTGACCAGCCACGGGCCGATGGGCCCGAAGGTGTCGCACGACTTGCCCTTGGTCCACTGGCCGCCGCGCTCGGTCTGGAAATGGCGCTCGCTCAGGTCGTTGACGACGCAGTAGCCGGCGACATGGTCGAGGGCGTCCTTCTCGTCGATGTAACGGGCTTCCTTGCCGATGACGACGCCGAGCTCGACTTCCCAGTCCGGCTTCTTGGCGTTCTTGGGGATGATAACGTCGTCATTGGGCCCGATGACGGCGCTGGTGGCCTTCATGAACAGGATCGGCTCCTCGGGGATGGCGGCGCCGGTCTCGGCGGCGTGGTCGGCATAGTTGAGGCCGACGCAGATGAACTTGCCCACCGAGGCGACGCAGGGGCCGATGCGCTGGCCAGCATCGAGCACCGGCAGGGTGCTCGGGTCGGTGGCGCGGATGCGGCCGAGGCCCTCCGGCGTGAGCACGAGGCCGCGCAGGTCGGGGACCACGGTGCTCAGGTCGCGATAGGTTCCGTCGGAATGCAGGATGGCGGGCTTCTCGAGACCCTTGGCGCCGACGCGCAGCAGTTTCATATCGTACTCCTCGATGATGGCCGGCGAGCCGGCGGGCGGTTTCGGAACGGGTGTATTGCAGATCAGGCGGGGCGGATCACGCCCTTCTTGAGGATGATGTTGCCATAGAGCCGCTGCTCGCCGGTCTGCACGATGGCGTAGCCGGCATTGGCGCGCCGGTAGAAGGCGAAGCGCTCGAGCGAGCCCAGATGCACCGCCGGCTCGTGCCGGGCGACGATGTCGGCAAAGGCGGCGACGATGGGCGGGCGCTGGGCGGCGTCGCCCACCACCTGCATGACGACGGCCGGATCGGGCACGAAATCGTCGAGGGGCAGCACGGTGAGGATGGCGTCGAGCAGGTCGGTGGCGGTGTGGCCGTCGGCGCGGATGAGGCGCGGGCCGGCACTCTCGCCGGGATAGTTGCCGTCGACGATGGCGATCTCGTCGCCGTGGCCCATCGCCTGCAGGGCGTGCAGCAGGTCGGGGCCGAGGATGTGCGGGATGCCTTTGAGCATCAAGACCTCAATCGAAAAGCGCCATGTCGTCCTCGGCCGGCCGGCCGCTGTCGGCGAAGAGCTCCGGGGCGGTCCGGGCGAAGGCGAGCAATTCGCCGGTGACCTTGTCGATGTGCTGGCGCATGGCGGCGACGGCGCGCTCGGCATCGCCGGCGACGATGCCATCGGCGATGGCCCTGTGCTCGGCCTGGGTGGTGGTGAGGCGGCGCGGGTCGAGGATCAGCCGGCGGGCGCGGTCGAGATTGGCGCGGGCGGAGTCGATGACGGCGCGGATGCGGTCGAAGCGCATGGCCGCGAACAGGATTTCGTGAAATTCGAGGTCGTGGCGGTGGAAGGTCTCGCGGTCGCCGCGATGGGCGGCCTCCATCTGGTCGGCGAGACTGGCCTCGAGCTGGGCACCGATGCCCGGCGGATGGCGCGCCACCAGCACGCGGATGGCCTCACTCTCCAGCGCCTTGCGGATCAGCATGTATTCGACGACGTCGGCGATGCGGACGCGCGACACCATCGAGCCGCGCTGGGGCAGGATGTCGACGAGGCCCTCGGCCTGGAGCCGCGCCAGCGCCTCGGACACCGGGAAGCGCGAGACGCCGAGGCGTTCGCAGATCAGGCCCTTGTCGAGCACCTCGCCGGGCTTGAGTTCCAGCGTGACGATGGCGCGGCGCAGCTCGGCGGTGACCGACGCGGTGACGCTGCCGCGTTCGGGCGGGGCGACATTGGCCAGAAATTTGTACGGGATTTCCGTCGCGTCCATGCTAACATGTTAGTTGGAAGCGCGTGCCCGGGCAACAGCCCGCCGCGAGAAAGCAGAGAATCCCGATGTCCGATGTCCTCTCCCCCGCCGCCAAGACGCTCCTGCTCAACCCCAAGGACAATGTGGGGGTGGCGCTCGGCAATCTCGATGTCGGCACGCCGACGGCGCAGGGGGTGACGACGACCAAGCGCGTGCCGCGCGGGCACAAATTCGCCCTCAGGGCGCTGCGCGCAGGCGAGCCGGTGGTGAAGTTCGGCCAGATCATCGGCTTCGCCAAGGTCGCCATTCCCCCCGGCGAATGGGTGCATGAGCACAATTGCGGCATCGGCGAGGAGCACGGCGCCTTCGCCCGCGACTACGCCTTCGGCGAGGGCGTGGTGCCGGTCGACTTCGTGCCCGCGGCCGAGCGCGCGACCTTCGAAGGGTTTCGGCGCTCCAACGGCCAGGTGGGCACGCGCAACTATGTCGGCATCCTCACCTCGGTGAACTGCTCGACCACGGTGGCCGGCTTCATCGCGCGCGAGATCGAGCGCAGCGGCATTCTTGCCGACTATCCCAATATCGACGGGGTGATCGCGCTCAAGCAGGCCAATGGCTGCATCATCGATTCGCGCGGGGTGATCTTCGACACGCTGAAGAAGACCACCTGGGGCTATGCCACCAACCCCAATATGGGCGGCGTCATCATGGTCGGGCTCGGCTGCGAGGGGTTCCAGATCCCCAGGCTCAAGGAGGCCTACGGGGTCACCGAAAGCGAGACGTTCCG
>JBDHTK010000353.1:0-2609 GCA_039808625.1 Devosia sp.
CCGCTGACGACGCCCTTCACCGAAATCTTTTGCAGCCTCGGCGCCGAGACCGGCTTGACGCTCGCGGCAACCGTCGCGGGCCGCCGCATCCGCGTGGACATTCCTCTCGAGGAACCACTGGAGATCGTGCCGGCGCCATCGCTGGCGCTCGATCCCGACGCCCTCGTCGTGCCGCGCGACCGCCTGCCGCGCGAGGCCGACATCGCCCTGCGCCTCGACGGGCCGCCGGCGCCCGTGACGCTCGCGCCGCTCGCCGGCGTCCCCGCCACGCCGACGCCCGCCGGCCTGCATCTGCGCCTCGCCCCCGCCCTCGCGCCCGGCCGCCACCGGCTCGCCCTCACCCTCGGCGGGGCGCCGGCCCACCACGTCGCCGCCATCGCCTATGCGCATGTCGCGCCCGTCCACTTCGCCACGCCGCAGGCGCTGGGCCTGCTCGCGCTCGACCTCGCCCTGCCGGCCGGCGCGCGGATCGGCTATGTCGGCGGCGGCAGCGACCGCGTCGGCCTGTGGCTGCGGCGCATCGGGCTCGACGTCGCCGACCTCGACGCCGAGGCGCTGGCCGGCGACCTCGCCGCCTACACCACCATCGTCGTCGGCATTTTCGCCTTCGGCCGCCGCCCCGACCTCGCCGCCGCGACCGCGCGCCTGCATCGCTGGGTCGAAGCCGGCGGGCATCTCGTGACGCTCTATCATCGTCCCGCCGACGGCTGGGACCCCGACGGCACGCCGCCGCGCCGCCTCGTCATCGGCGCCCCCTCGCTGCGCTGGCGCGTCACCGACCCGGCCGCGCCCGTCACCGTGCTGGCGCCCGGCCACAGGCTGCTCGCCGGCCCCAACCGCATCGGGCCCGATGACTGGGCCGGCTGGGACAAGGAACGCGGGCTCTATTTCGCCGCGCAGTGGGACGACGCCTATGTGCCGCTGCTCGCCATGCACGATGCCGGCGAGGCGCCGCTCGCCGGCAGCCTTCTTTCGGCACCCGTCGGGCGCGGCCGGCACACCCACACGAGCCTCGTCCTCCACCACCAGCTCGACCGCCTGGTGCCCGGCGCCTTCCGGCTCATGGCCAATCTCGTGCAGCCGGCCTAGCCGAGCAACCGGCCGGCCAGCCGGTGATGCACGACGTCGTGCGTGCCCGAGCGCAGCCGCGTCTTCCACGCATGGTCGCCGATCATGAAATCGACGCGCGTCATCCCTTCCCGCATCAAGTCCATGATGAGCCGCAGCCGCACGTAATTGCCGGGCGAATACCGCCCGAAGGCGGGATCGTAGGCGCCCTTGGAGAGGTAGATCGTGCCGCCGCCGCAGAACGCCAGCTCCGCCGCCGCCAGTCGCCCGGCGAGCTCGATCGTGAACAGCACCACGCTGCCATCGGCCAGGCCGGCGCGCAGCGCCGCGGCGAACAGCGCCTTTGTCTGCGGCGCGGCGAACCACGCCCTGAGCATCCCGCGTGCGGCCAGCTGTGCGCCCTTGGTGGCGAAGATCCAGTCCAGCACCGGCTGTGCCGCGTCCATCGTCGTGAGCCGCGCGAAGCGCCCGCCCTCGCTCTCCAGCACCCGCGCGCAGGCCTTGAAGTCGCGCCTGAACCCCTTGGACAGCACCTTGAACAGCGCCTCGGGCGTCGCCAGGTCGCCGAGCTCGAGCTGGCCGGCGCTGAACCTGGCGCTCTCGTACCAGCGCCCCTCGCCGCGCAGCAGCTCGAACGCCGCACCCTCCGGCACGTAGTTGAAGCGCGCCTTGAGGAGCCGCCGATCCGCCGCGAGCCACGTGCCCACCGCCCGCGCCGCCGCGCGCCCCAGCGCCGAATCCTCGACTGCGGCGTCGCTATAGAACGGCGTTTCCGAATCGATCCACGCCAGCGTGTGAAAGCCGAGCGGCAGCCGGCGCGCGCACAGCGGCAGCACCAGCACCAGCCGCCCCTCGGCCTCGGCGGTGACGATGTGCAGCCGCCGCCGGCCCGCATGGCGTGCCCAGCACGCGCGCACCCAGTCGTAGCGCGTATAGGGCGCCCTGCCGATGGAGCGCGCCTCGAGCGCCCGCCAGGCCGGCGCCAGCGCCTCGAAGGCGGCGAGCCGCTCGTGGACGGTGATGCCGAAACGCTCAGGCGGAGGCGGCAAGGCCGGAGCCGCTGGCGAGCGTGTCGAGGAAATGCAGCGGATGCCGCCGCGCCAGCTCGCGCGGCGTGAAGCGCAGCAGCGTGCGCCGGATGTGAAACGCCGTGGCGTGGCGCTCCGGCGCGGCCCGCACCTCGGGCGCCAGCCCCGGCCACGGCGCCACCATCGCGCCGCCCTGCCGCAGCGCGGCGAGCGCCGCCGCGACCGTGGCTTCGTCGCGCCCGCGCATGGCAAAGAAATAGGGCGTCGCGCCCGCCGCCGGCGCCAGCGGCATGAGCCCGTGCCAGCCGCTCAGCCGCGCGATGATCTCGGCCGCGACCGCCTGCTGCGCCCGCTCCTCGGCCGCGAAGGCGCCGCTCGCCGCCAGCGCCGCCAGCCGCGCCCGCGTGTAGCGGCTCATCCACAGCGCCGGCTGCGGTGCCGGTTGCGGCGCGTACTGGTCGATACCGACCGGCCGGGCCGGCCCCTGCCGCAGCGGCGCGCGCGGCAGCAGCG
>JBDHTK010000354.1:0-2600 GCA_039808625.1 Devosia sp.
CATAGGCGCGGCCGTGGTCCATGCGCTGCGGGAGGCCGGCGCTCGCGTGGTGACGACCGCGCGGAGCGTGCCGGCCGGATCGATGGAGGACGTTCACTTCATCGCCGCCGATCTCATGACCGCCGAAGGTTGCGCCACGGTGGCCGCAGGCATGCTCGATCGTCTCGGCGGCGTGGATGTCATCGTACATGTGGTGGGCGGTTCGTCCGCACTCGGCGTCGGGTTCGCCGCGCTGGACGATGCGGAATGGTCGAGGGAACTGAATTGGAACCTGATGCCGGCCGTTCGCCTCGACCGTGCGCTTCTGCCGGGCATGATCGCGCAAGGGGCGGGCGTGATCGTGCATGTCACCTCGATCCAGAACCGCTTGCCGCTTCCGCAATCCACGACCGCCTATGCTGCCGCCAAGGCCGCCCTTTCGACCTACAGCAAGAGCCTGTCGAAGGAAGTCGCACCGAAGGGCGTCCGTGTGGTTCGGGTTTCGCCGGGCTGGGTGGAGACCGAGGCGGCGGTGGCCATGGCCGAGCGCCTGGCCGAACAGGCGGGCATCGACTACGAGGGCGGCAAGAAGATCGTCATGGAGTCGCTCGGCGGCATTCCGCTGGGGCGACCCGCGAAGCCCGCCGAGGTCGCCGATCTGATTGCCTTCGTCGCCTCCCCGCGCGCAGGCGCGGTAACCGGGACCGAGTTCGTCATCGACGGCGGCACGGTCCCAACCTCGTGACGGGCTGCGCCGCTGTCAGGCCGCTCCCCTTTCCCGCTTGAGCCCGAAGCCGCCTTGGGAGGTGCGCCCCTTCACGAGGGGAAGGAGGATCGTCGCGGCAAGGGCGGCCAGAAGACAATCGGCGAACGGAAAGGCCAGCCAGATCGCCGCGCTGCCTGCGAAGGCCCCGAAGGAGACGATCAGCACGGGGCTGAACACGAACGGTTTGATCAGGGTCAGCGCCGAGGCGCGCACGGGCTGACCCACGGCCTGAAAGTAGAGCGCGAGCATCAGAATGGGCCCCGTGAAAAAATAGAAGAGCACCATAGGCCGCAGAATCGCCCCGACTTCGACAATCACGGCCTCATCCTGCACAAAGCCCGCGCCGATCGTGCCGCTGCTGACCGACAGGAGCAGTTCGACCGCCGCGCAATAGAGAAACGAGACGCTCACCGCGAGGCGCAGCGCCGCGTCCAAGCGATGGTAGAGCCCCGCGCCGACATTGTTGCCAACGATACTCTGCATGGCGAGCGCGATGGCCATCAGCGGCAGGAAGGTAAAGCCGAAAATCCGCGTGACCACGCCATAAGCGGCAACGGTGTCGGAATAGCCGGCGTCCATGGTGAGCCGCAAGGTCGCGATCACCGTGGCCGCGACCAGCGCTATGCCGATAAAGCTCAGGCTCAGCGGCGCACCAAGGGCCATGATGAGCCGCCAGCCACCAGTCCAGCCATGCGCGCCGAGCGATGCGAGCGGCATCATGCCGACGCCGCGCAGCCGCAGCCCGACAAGCAGCGCCAGACCAGAGCCCTGCGCCAGCGCCGTGCCCCAGGCCGAACCGGCAACGCCGAGGTCGAGCTGTACGATCAGCACGTAATTGAAGGCGATATTGGCAAGGGTCACGCCGACCGACATCAGCGCCACCATCCCCGCGCGGCCTTCGTTGCGGCACGCATCCGCATGCAGCCCCAGCAGGAATTGCGCCGGCGTCGCGCAGATCAGGATGAGCAGAAAGGTATACGACATCGCTGCGATGTCGCTTTCGGTGCCTACCAAATGGTCGACGGCAATGCGCCCGCCCGCAAGGAACGTGACGATCAGCACCAGCGCGATGAACAACGCCAGCCCGTGCGCGCGGGCAAATCCCGCCGCCGCCATGTCCTGCCTGCCCGCGCCGAGCTGGCGGGCCAGCAGGCTGGACATGCCGCCGCTCACGAGCGCCGACAGCGCGATGAGGATCATCACCGCCGGAAAGACGATGCTGACGGCGGCCAGGGCTTCAGTACCGACGAAGTGCCCCAGGAACGCGGCGTCGACCACGCTCAGGAGCCCGTTCATCAGCATGACGAGCATCATCGGCAAGGCGTTGGCAACAAAGAGCCGCCCCACAGGAGCGGTTAGAAACGGGTTTTCCCGCGAGTGTCCGGATGACATCGCTCACTCCTCAAATGAGGCATTTCGCGTTTGATGGGGGGCCCGCATTGCCCACCGACGAAATGCGTCGAGGGTGAGAGATTCATATCGCCGGGCTTCACCGTGACTTGCGTCCGCAGGCGGCAGGTGCCCGATACCTCGGCGCGCTTCTAGAGCATTTTGCAGTCAAGTGGAATCACTCGACGTCGCATAAATGCGGCAAAAGCAAACGGCCAGAGCGGCAGCCCGGATTTGTCCGGGCGTCCGCCGCTTCAGGCGTCCGTCGGGGACGATGTCGAAGTGCAGGGTTTCGCGGCGGCGGGATCGTCAGGACATTTTGGAGCGCGCGGCGGGCGAGCGCGAGCGGGTCTCGTAGAGACCGGCGATCAATGCATCGAGCGTGTAGAAGAAGCGTCGATCCGGCGGATCCTGCCGGACCGCGATCAGGGCGGTCTTGAGATTCTCGAAACGGGCAGCCGGGTCG
>JBDHTK010000355.1:0-2587 GCA_039808625.1 Devosia sp.
GCGTGCGCGAACGGCTGATGCGCTGGCTGTTCGACAGCTAGCGAGCGTCGGCCCTTCGCCGTTCCGCCACCCGCACCTGCCGGTCCGCCGTCTCCTCCGGCGCTGCGGCCCGTGCCGGCCGCCCCGCCGTCTACGTGCTGGCGGCATCGGGACGCCGCCGCGCCGCCCCGATGGAACGCGGCCCTAATGCCACCCCTGCCTGCGCTCCGCAGCTTTTGCGCGAGACGTGTTGACCGCGCGCGGCGCGGGTGCTATCGGTGCGCTTACTGGGACAACATTAGTACATATCGGGACATAAAAAGTCCCACTACTGGAGACAAGCTGATGCGAAGTGAACCGGTGCTGGCTGCAGGAGAAAATGCATCGGCGGGATCCCGTCTGCCCTGGGCCGCCACGCTCGACCTCAGGTCCGGCGCGCTGTGGCCGCCCTCGCATGTCGTGACCTGCCGGCTCTCCGACATGGCCGGGCGCTATGCCGACCAGGCGGCCGAGGCCGCGCTGCTGCGCGCCTCCGACCCGCTGATCTATCGCGCCGACGAAATCGTCGCGCCGGAGATCTACGGCGAGCTGCACACCAGTGTAACCGTGCTCTACCCCGGCAAGGTCGGTGACGAGTACTTCATGAGCAAGGGCCACTACCAGGTCGATCCCGAATGCGTGAAGGTCTATCTGGGCATCACCGGCAGCGGCTATCTGCTCATGCAGAACGGCGCCGGCGACACGATGGAGGTCGCCATGTCGCCCGGCACCGTGGCCTACTGCGCCGCCGGCTGGTCGCAGCGCACCGTCAATGTCGGCAGCGAGCCCTTCGCCTACTTCAAATACTGGCCCGCCAATGGCGGCCATGACTACGACAGGGTCGTCGCCGAAGGCGGCTTCCTGAAGCGCGTCGTGGAACGCGACGGCCGCCCCGTCATCGTCGATGCGGCCGGCACCTGAATGACGCGCCCGTCGAGGGGACGGGTGCGCAACGCCTATCTTGCAACGGAGGAGAAAGACCAATGTCGATGAAGTTCACTGCCGCGGCGATCGCTATCCTGCTGCCGCTGGCCACCTTCGGCGCCGTCGAGGCGGCCGGCGCCCAGGAGCCGCTCAACATCTCGTGGATCCTGTCCAAGGCCACGGCCCAGGCCGACCACCGCGCCCTCGCCGGCTTCGAGGCCTATGTGAAGGACAACAATCTCGGCTGGAAGGTCGACGTGTCCGACGGGCAGGGCTCGCCCGCCACCGCCGCCTCGCTGCTCGAGGACGCCGTGCAGCGCGGCGCCTCGGTCATCATCCTGTCGATGGTCGACATGCGCGCCTCGCAGGCCTCGCTCGACGCCGCCAAGGCCGCCAACATCCCGGTCTTCACCATCGACTCGGGCTGGACGCCGGGCGTTGTCGTCGACATCACGGCCAACAACTTCGCGATGGGCGCCATCATCAACGCCTACCTCGCCGACCGCCTCGGCGGCCAGGGCGGCGTCATCGCCCTCAAGGAGAACTCGCATCACGGCGTGCGCAAGCGCGGCAAGGAGTTCGACGTGGTGATGGGCGAGGCCCCCGGCATCAAGGTGCTGGCCGACCACCAGATCGACGTGACCAATTTCTACGCCGACTCCAAGAACGCGGTCGAGGACTTCATCACCCGCTTCGGCGACGAGATCAACGGCGTCTTCGCCGGCTGGGACGAGCCCGCCATGGCGGCCGCTGACGCCATCACCGAGGCCGGCCTCACCAATGCCGTGGTCGTCGGCATCGACGGCAACACCGCCGCCATGAAGTATATCCGCGACGGCGGCCCGTTCGTCGCCACCGTGGCCCAGCCCTTCGAGAAGATGGGCTCGCAGACGGCCAAGTACATCGTCGACATCGTCGTCGACGGCAAGGATGCCGACGAGGTGATCCCGGTGAAGCAGGTCTACCTGTCCACCTGCCTCATCACCGCGCAGAACGTGCCGCCCGAGGGCGAGCTGCCCTGGACGGCCTGCGAGAACGAGTAAGCAGGCTGGCGTTAGCCGCCTGGCCCGCTATCATCGCCGGCGGGGCCGGTGTCTCCCACAGGCACCGGCCCCACCGCGAACCGAACGACGGGAAGCGCATGATGGAAAAGAATTCCACTGCCGACGACGTCATCTTCCGCGCCGAAGGGATCGGCAAGCGGTTCGGCGCGGTGCGGGCCCTCGATGCCGTCGATCTCACCGTCCGCCGTGGCGAGGTGCACGCCCTGCTCGGCCAGAACGGCGCCGGCAAGTCGACCCTCGTCAAGATCATCGCCGGTGCGTTGTCTCCCGATACGGGCCGGCTGCTCGTCGACGGCGTCCCCTTGCGCCCCGGCGACCCCGATGCGGCGGCCAGCCGCCGCATCGCCTATGTCAGCCAGGAAGGCAGCCTCAACCCCAATTTCACCGTCCCCGAGAACGTCTTTCTGGGCCGTGAGAGGAAGACGCGCCTCGGCCTGCTCGACCGCCGCCGCATGCACGCCGAGGTGGAGGCGGTGCTGGCCGAGTTCGGGCTCAGCCTCGATCTGCGCCGCCCCGTCCGGGAACTCGATCCCGCCAAGCGCAAGCTCGCCGAGATCGTCCGCGCGCTGGCGCTGCGCCCG
>JBDHTK010000356.1:0-2555 GCA_039808625.1 Devosia sp.
CGTGCTCGAGGTCGCGGCGGCGGAGGAGGGGGACGACGAGACGGTGCGGCGCGACGCCGTCGCGGCGCTGCTGGACGAGCGGGCGGCGCTGGCGGCGCGCTTCGACGGCGTCGAGGTGGCGCGGGTCGGCGTGGCCGGGCGCACCGACGACGCCTATCGGCGCGACAGGGCGCTGTTCGAGGCGGGGCTCGTCGCCGCCAATGCCTATCTGGTGCGGCGCGCCGACCTGCTCGGCGTCCTGTGGGACGGGGCGCCGGCGCGCGGGCCCGGCGGCACCGCCGACCTGGTGCGGCTGTGGCAGGCGCCCGACGCCATCGCGCCGGCGCTCGATCCGGGACCGTGGGCCGGGCGCGGCGTCGCGCATGACGCGGCGAGCCTCGTGGTCGAGACGGTGCGGCGCGCCCTCGGCTGAGCCGATCCGACCCCCCGGCCGGGCTTTTCGCAAAAGAGTTACGTGCCCGGACCCCGATCTGCTACAGTTTGCGCATATTGGGGGGGCGTTTTGAACAAGGGGTTGCGGGCGGGCCGGGTGGTCCGCGTGGAGGATGTCGCCCGCGAGGCGGGGGTGTCGCCCATCACCGTGTCGCGCACGCTGGGGGCGCCCGACAAGGTGCGCCCCGAAACGCGGGCGCGCGTCATGGCGGCGGTGGCGCGCACCGGCTATGTCGTCGATTCCATCGCCTCGGGCCTGCGCTCGGGGCGCTCGCCGCTCGTCGCGGTGTTCGTCGCGAGCCTCGCCAACCGGCATGTCGCCCTGGCCGTGCAGGGCGCGCGCGACGCCTTCGCGCAGAGCCGCTTCCGGCTGCTGTTCGCCCAGAGCGAGGGGCCGGTGCCGCCCGACGCCATCGCGGCGATCCGGCCGTTCCGTCCGGCGGCGCTGCTGTTCGCCGGCGTCGGCCTCGCGCCGGCGACGCGCGCCGCCATCGGCGGGCTGGCGCTGCCGGCCATCGAGGTGCTGAGCGACAGCGCCGAGGCGGTCGACATGGCGGCGGGCGCCTCCATCGCGGCCGGGGCGCGGCTGGTGGGCGCGCATTTCGCCGAACGCGGCTATGCCCGGGTCGGCTATTGCGGGCTCCTGCAGGGGCCGGAGAGCGCCGGGCTTGGCGGCTTCATCGCCGGCTACGAGGGTGGCGGGCGCCGGGTCGGGCATGTGCACGCGCTCGCCGGCGCCGGCAGCTTCCGCGACGGCATGGCGGCGCTCGACGCCATCCGGGCGGCGCTGCCCGGATGCGACGCGATCTTCTTCGGCTCCGACATCCTCGCGGCGGGCGCCCTGGCGCGGGCCGCCGAGCGCGGCATCGCCGTGCCGGCCGGGCTCGCCATCGCCGGCTATGGCGATCTCGACTTCGCCGCCCACACGGCGCCGCCGCTGACCAGCATCCGCGCCTCGGACTACGACACGGGCCGGCTGGCGGGCGAGATGCTGCGCGACCGGCTCGACGGGCGGGCGCCGCCCGATCCTGTCATACAGGTTCCGATGACCCTGGTGGTACGGGGCAGCACCGCCGCCGCCTGAGGCGGCGCACGGCGCAAATGTCGCGCCACGCGTCGCGTCTCGCGCCCCAGTTTGTCCTCCGCTTTTGCGGGGCGATGCGCTAGAACAGCGGGGACGGGCCCCGCGACCGGGTCCCGGCGGGGCCCGAGGGAGAAAACATGTCTGATAAGAAGCTCAGATCGCGCGCCTGGTTCGACAATCCGGACAACCCGGACATGACGGCGCTCTATCTCGAACGCTACCTCAATTTCGGGCTGAGCCGCGAGGAGCTGCAATCGGGCAAGCCGATCATCGGCATCGCCCAGTCGGGCTCGGACCTCAGCCCGTGCAACCGCCACCATCTGGTGCTGGCGCAGCGCGTGCGCGAGGGCATCCGCGAGGCGGGCGGCATCGCCATCGAGTTCCCGGTGCACCCCATCCAGGAGACCGGCAAGCGGCCGACCGCGGCGCTCGACCGCAACCTCGCCTATCTCGGGCTGGTCGAGACGCTCTACGGCTATCCGCTCGACGGGGTGGTGCTGACGGTGGGCTGCGACAAGACCACGCCGGCCATGCTGATGGCGGCGGCGACGGTCAACATCCCGGCCATCGCGCTCAGCGTCGGGCCGATGCTCAACGGCTATTTCAAGGGCGAGCGCACCGGCTCGGGCACCATCGTGTGGAAGGCGCGCGAGATGATGGCGGCCGGCGAGATCGACTATAAGGGCTTCGTCGACCTCGTCGCCTCGTCGGCGCCCTCGACCGGCTATTGCAACACCATGGGCACGGCGACGACGATGAACTCGCTGGCCGAGGCGCTGGGCATGGAGCTGCCCGGCGGCGCCGCCATCCCGGCCCCCTATCGCGACCGCCAGGAGATGTCGTACCGCACCGGGCTGCGGATCGTCGACATGGTCAAGGAGGACCTCAAGCCCTCCGACATCCTGACCAAGGACAGTTTCCTCAACGCCATCGTCGTCAACTCGGCCATCGGCGGGTCGACCAACGCGCCCATCCACATCCTCGCCATCGCGCGCCATATCGGCGTCGAGCTCAAGATCGACGACTGGCAGACCTACGG
>JBDHTK010000357.1:0-2545 GCA_039808625.1 Devosia sp.
CGGCGGTGCCGACGATGTTGTAGGCGATGATGTGCGGCAGATGCGAGACCATGGCCAGCACCATGTCGTGGTGCTGCGGGTCCATGGTGTCGACGTTGGAGCCGCAGGCGCGCCAGAAGGCGGCGAGCCGGCCGATCGCCGCTTCGTCGGTGCCCTCGATCGGGGTGAGGATGCACCAGCGGTTCTCGAACAGCTCGGCAAAGCCGGCGTCGGGGCCGGACTTCTCGGTGCCGGCCAGCGGATGGCCGGGGATGAAATGCACGCCCGCCGGCATGTGCGGCTGCATCTGGGCGATCACCGAGGCCTTGGTCGAGCCGACGTCGGTGACGATGGCGCCCGGCTTCAGCGCCGGCGCGATCTGCTCGGCCACGGCTTCCGAGGCGCCGACCGGCACCGAGACGATGACGAGGTCGGCATCGCGGACGGCCGCGGCGGCATCCGCCTCGTAGCGGTCACCGAGCTTCAGTTCCCGCGCGCGCGCCAGCGTCTGCGGGCTTCTGGAGGAGATGACGATCTCGCCGGCGAGCCCCTCGCGGCGGATGATTCGGGCAAGCGAGGAGCCGATCAGGCCGATGCCGATCAGGGCGACCTTTGCAAACATGGGTTCTGACATTTTATCTATCGACTTTTCAGGAATTCGGTCAGGGCGGCGACGACGCCGCGATTGGCTTGTTCGGTTCCGATCGTCATCCGCAGCGCGTTGGGAAAACCGTAGCCTGCAACGCGCCGCAGGATATAGCCCTGCGCGCTGAGATAATCGTCGGCGGCCGCGGCCGTGTGCCTGCCGTCTTCGGGAAAGTGGATCAGAATGAAATTGCCGACGCTGGGCGTCACCCGAAGCCCGAGCTTTTCCAGCTCCCCGGTCGTCCAGGAGAGCCAGGTCTCGTTGTGGGCGACCGAGCGCTCGAGATGGTCGCGGTCGAGCAGGGCGGCGACGCCGGCCTCGATGGCGACCGAATTGACGTTGAAGGGGTCGCGCACGCGCTCCAGCGCATCGACGATGTGCGTGGGCGCGTAGAGCCAGCCGATGCGGGCGCCGCCCAGCCCGTAGACCTTGGAGAAGGTGCGCGTCATGACGACGTTGTCGGCCCCCGCGACCAGCGACGTGCCGGCCTCGTAGTCGTTGCGGCGCACGAACTCGGCATAGGCCGCGTCGACGACGAGGAGCACGTTGCCGGGCAGGCCGGCGTGGAGACGCCGCACCTCGTCGAACGGCAGGTAGGTGCCGGTCGGGTTGTTGGGGTTGGCGAGGAAGACGATGCGGGTGCGCGGCGTCACCGCGGCCAGGATGGCGTCGACGCTCGCGCGCTCGTCGGTCTCCTTTGCCACCACCGGCACGGCGCCGGCGGCGCGGATGTAGATCGGGTAGGCGAGGAAGCCGTGCTCGCAGTAGATGCCCTCGTCGCCCTCGCCGACATAGGCGCGCGCCTGGAGCGCGATGGCCTCGTCGGAGCCGTTGAAGGCCATGATGTTGGCGACGTTGAGCCCATGCACGGCCGCGATGGTCTGGCGCAGGCGCGTCGCCGGCCCGTCGGGGTAGAGCGCGAGTGTCTGAGCCGCCGCCTTCGCCGCCTCGATCGCCTTGGGCGAGGGGCCGAGCGGGTTCTCGTTGGAGGAGAGCTTGTGCACCGTCGCCACGCCTTGCGGCGCATGGCTCTTGCCCGGCACGTAGGCGGCGATCTCCATGATGCCGGGGCGTGGCTGGGGGCGAAGCTCGATGGTCATGGCGGCGTTCCTGACTGGCTGGCCTGACTGGCTGGATTGTTCTGCCAACGCCGCGCCGCCCCTCATCCCCCTGCCGGGACCTTCTCCCGGTGAGCGGGGAGAAGGGATAAGCGGCGAGGCCGCGGCCAGCCTTCCTCTCCCCGTTCACGAGGAGAGGATGCCGGCAGGCAGGTGAGGGGCAGCGCAAGCGATGCAGAACGACCCCGAAAAAATAGCCGCCTGCCTCTAGCAAGGAATGGCGTTGACGCAAAGGGCGCGCGGGCCTAAAAGCGGCTTCGTGTCCGTGGTGATTTGGCCGGTCGGCTTGCAGCCACGTAAAACAAGTCGCTAAAGTGGCCGCTGCAATCGAAGTCCATGTCGGACCGGCCGCGATCTCGCCGCCGGTCGTTTTGTTTTGGAGTTCGACAGATGCCGATCAAGATCCCCGACCAGTTGCCCGCCCGCGAGATCCTCGTGCGCGAGGGCGTCTCGGTGATGGACGAGCGCACGGCGCTGCGCCAGGACATCCGCCCGCTGCAGATCGGCCTGCTCAACCTGATGCCCAACAAGGTGCGCACCGAGACGCAGCTGGCGCGGCTGATCGGCGCCTCGCCGCTCCAGGTCGAGCTGACGCTGGTGCGCATCGGCAACCACAAGGCGCGCAACACCTCCGAGGAGCACCTGATCGCCTTCTACGAGACGTGGGAGGAGGTGAGGATGCGCAAGTTCGACGGCTTCATCGTCACCGGCGCGCCGGTCGAGCTTTTGCCGTTCGAGGACGTCACCTACTGGCGCGAGCTCGAGCGCATCCTCGACTGGACGGCGACCAACGTCCATTCCT
>JBDHTK010000358.1:0-2536 GCA_039808625.1 Devosia sp.
CTTCGACCTGACGGCGGCCGAGGCGCGCGTGGCCCGCGCGCGCTGACGGACGCCGCGAGGCTCGTGGCGATGGCGGTGCAGCTCACGCGGGTCAGCGATGGCGCGCAGGAGCAGTCAGGGCGCGGGGCAGCGTGCGAGCACCGTCGGATAGGCCTTGTCGCGGAGGATGACGAGGATGTCGGGCGAGGGGCGGAAAATCTGCACCGTGCCGTTGGCGAGGCTCAGCGCCAGGGCGCGGCGGGCATCGAATTGCGGGCCGGTCTTGTCGGGGCCGAGGCCGATGGCGGCGAGGTATGCAGCCGGATCGGTGCGCTCGGCGAAGGTCGCGCCGGCGATCAGCGTGTAGGTCTGGGTGAAGCCCTTGTCGGTGGGCTGCGCGGCGAGGGTCAGCGTCAGCGGATCGGGCGAGGCGAGGGCGAGGACGCCCGTGCCCCGGCAGGATTTTTCGGTGTCGGCGCCATAGGTTTCGATGCCAGTGCGCGGAGCGGGCCCGTCGAGGCTCACCCAGTCGCCCGCCACGCTCCTGAACAGCGCCTCGCCGTAGCGGGCGCCGAGGAAATCGGGCTGCGCCTGGTTGCCAGCGAAGATGTCGTAGGCGCGGGCGGCCTGGTCGGCGATGGTGTCGGCGCCGGCGGCGGGCAGGGCAGCGAGCGGCAGGAGCGCGAAGAGCAGGGCGGGGCGCATGGAAGCTCCGTTCGAGAGTCAGGCGAGGGTGGCAAGGCGTTCAAAAAGCAGCTCGAAGAAGCCATCGGCGTTGCCGGAGCGCAGATAGTTGACGTTGCGGGCGCGGCCGGTGACGCCCCACCAGTCGACCACGGTCATGCCGCGGGTCAGCTCGCTCTGCGTCTCGATGGCGACGTTGACGTGCTTGCCCTTGAACAGCTCGGGCCGCAGCAGCCAGGCGATGACGCACGGATCGTGCAGCGGACCGCCCTGCCAGCCATATTTCTCCTCGTCGAAGCGCTCGAAGAACTCGAGGAGCTCGGCGGTGGCGACGCCGGTGCGGTTGCCGAGGGCGCGGAAGCGCTCGATGCGCGCGGCGTTGGTCAGCATCATGTGCGTCAGATCGAGCGGCACCTGCGTGAGCGGCACGCCGGAGCGAAAGACGACGTCGGCCGCCTCGGGATCGACATAGATGTTGAACTCGGCTGCCGGGGTGGTGTTGCCGCCCTCGAACAGGCCGCCGCCCATCAGCACGATCTCGGCGATGCGCGGCACGACGTCGGGCGCCTTGACGAAGGCCATGGCGAGATTGGTCAGGGGGCCGAGGGCGCATAGCGTCACCGTCTTCTCGGGCTCGCGGCGCAGGGTCTCGACGATGAAATCGACGCCGTGCTGCGCTTCGAGCGCGAGCCTCGGCTCGGGCAGGTCGGGGCCGTCGAGACCGGTCTTGCCGTGGACGTATTCGGCCGTCACCAGCTTGCGCCGGAACGGGCCTTCGCAGCCGGCATAGACGGGCACGGTGCGGCCCGACAGCTCGACCACCTTGAGTGCATTCACGGCGTTCTGCCGCAGGCCGACATTGCCGGCCACGGCGACGATGCCGAGCACGTCGAGCTCGGCCGGCGAGCCCAGCGCGAGCAGGATGGCCACGGCGTCGTCCTGGCCCGGGTCGGTGTCGATAATGATCTTGCGCGGCATGGGGTTGGCTTCTTTTCCTGAGATCGCGATTCCAGCGTGCGATGATAGCTGCGGAGCCACGCGCCGTATATGCGGCAGCATGGCCGTGCTTGACGGCGCGGGTGGCGTCGCCGCATTTTGGCTCCCCCGCTCACGAGGGAGGCGCAATGGACGACGCGGTCACGCACGCAGCCAACGGCATCGAGATCTGGCAGGTCGTCGTCCTGCTCGCGGCCGGTGTCATCGCGGTGCCGATCTTCAAGCGGGCGGGGCTGGGATCGGTGCTCGGCTATCTCGCGGCGGGGCTGGCGATCGGGCCGTTCGGGCTCCGGCTCTTCGCCGACCCGCAGGCCATATTGCATGTGTCCGAGCTGGGCGTCGTGCTGTTCCTGTTCGTCGTCGGCATCGAGATGGAGCCGAGCCGGCTGTGGAGCCTGCGCAAGCAGATTTTCGGGCTCGGCGTGCTGCAGGTGGCCGTGTGCAGCGCGCTGCTCACCGGCGTCGGCGTGCTGTTCGGCCTGCCGCCGGCCATCGCCTTCGTCGCCGGGGCCGGATTCGTCATGACCTCGACCGCCGTCGTCGTCCAGCTCCTCAGCGAGCGCGGGAGCCTCGCGACGCCGGGCGGGCAGCGCATCTTTTCGATCCTCCTGCTCGAGGACCTCGCCATCGTGCCGCTGCTCGCCGTGGTGGCGCTGCTGGCGCCGCACACGCTCGCCGACACGGCGGCGGCGACGCCGGTGTGGCTTTCCATCCTCGCGGCCATCGGCTGCATCGCGGCGCTCAACCTCATCGGGCGCTGGGTGCTGAACCCGGTGTTCCGCTTCCTCGCCGACGCGCATGCACGCGAGGTGATGACGGCGGCGGCGCTGCTGGTGGTGCTTGGCGCCGCGCTGCTGTTCGAGTTCGGCGGGCTGAG
>JBDHTK010000359.1:0-2530 GCA_039808625.1 Devosia sp.
CGTGCGGCTTATTCGGCGGCGACGGTGGGCTCTTCGGGCGCTACGTCGGCGGCCCCGAGGTCGACGCCGCGGCCGGCCGACGAGCGCGAGATGCCGTCGATGGCGGCCTTCGACACCAGCGAGGTGTAGAGCTCGAGCGCGCGGGCGGCGTCGTCATTGCCCGGGATCGGGAAATCGACGGTGTCCGGATCGGAATTGCTGTCGATGATGGCGATCACCGGAATGCCGAGGCGCCGGGCTTCCTTGATGGCGTTGGCTTCCTTGTTGGTGTCGATCACGAACAGCAGGTTGGGCAAATTGCCCATGTCCTTGATGCCGCCGAGGTCGCGCTCCAGCCGCTCGCGCTCGCGGTCGAGCAGCAGGCGCTCCTTCTTGGTGAGGCCGGCGGCGCCGTCGGCAACCTGCGCCTCGAGCTCGCGCAGGCGCTGGATCGACTGCGAAATGGTCTGCCAGTTGGTCAGCGTGCCGCCCAGCCAGCGCGAATTGACATAGTACTGGGCGCACTGGCGCGCCGCCTCGGCGACGACCGGCGCCGCCTGGCGCTTGGTGCCGACGAACAGCACGCGGCCGCCATCGGCCACGGTGTCGGAGACGAGCTGCAGCGCGCGGCTCAGCATCGGCACGGTCTGGCTGAGGTCGAGGATGTGGATGTCGTTGCGCACGCCGAAGATGTAGCGCTCCATCTTCGGGTTCCAGCGATGCGCCTGGTGGCCGAAATGGACGCCGGCCTCGAGCAGCTGGCGCATGGAAAAATCGGGCAATGCCATGAAAGGCTCCTTTACCGGTTTTGCCTCCGCGGAGCGGTCAGCGGCCTTGCCGCCACCGGATGGCCCTCGAAAGGGCCGGCTCCGCGTGTGAATTACGCCCGGGAAATGCTGAGCGCGCCGCGCATATAGGGGAATCGGGGCCCAAGCGCAAGGCTCGGCGCTAGCGCAGCCGCACGTCGACGACGCCCTCGAACGACTTGATGGCGCCGGCCAGCGCCGGGGTCACCTGCCATTTGCTGCCGATGTCGATCTCGTAGAGCCTGCGCCCTTGGTCGCGGGCGACGACGAACTTCACCCGCCCGTTGCCGCCGGGCTTCAACTGGCTGTGGATCAGCGCCACGCAGCGCGGATCGTCGGCCTCGATCTCGAGGTTGCGCCCCACCTTCGCCGCCGCCTCGTCGAGCGGGCTGGCCGAAAGCAGGCGCAGGCTGATGCCGTCGGGCCGCTCGTCGGCCTCGACATTGACGAGCACCGAGGCGCCCGGCTGCAGGATCGCGCCATAGCTCTGCACCACCTCCGAAAAGCCGATGATTTCATAGCTTCCCGAGGGGTCGGAGAGGCTGAGCGAGAGCATCGGCGTGCCCTTTCGGGTACGCCGGTCGGCGCGCGCGGCGATGGTGCCGGCCAGCCGCCCGGCGCCGAGATCGCCCGCCTTTACCGCCGCCTCGAAGCGCACATAGGGGATGACCTTCAGCCCGTCGAAGAGCTCGGCATAGCTGTCGAGCGGATGCGCCGAGATGTGGAAGCCGATGGCCGCGCGCTCGCGCTCCAGCCGGTCGCCGAGGCTCCACGGCTCGACATTCTGCGTCAGCCGGATCGGCTCCGGCCGGTCGGAGGCGAACATGTCGACGATGCCGTCGGACTGGTCGGCGGCGGTGCGATGCGCCGTCGCGACGATCATGTCGATGGCGGCGAAGGCCTGCTCGCGGCGGCTCACGAGGCAGTCGAAGGCGCCGGCATTGACCAGCGTTTCCAGCGTGCGCTTGTTGATGATGCGCGGATCGACGCGCGTGGCGAAGTCGGCGAGGTCGGCGAAGGGCGTGTCGCCGCGCGCCGCGACGATGTGCTCGGCCACCGCCTGCCCCACCCCCTTGATGGCGCCGATGGCGTAGAAGATCTTGCCGTCGCGCGCCGTGAACACGGCATCCGAGGTGTTGACCGAGGGCGCCACCGTCTCGATGCCATGGCGCTTGGCGTCCTCGCGGAACTCGTTGAGCTTGTCGGTATTGCCCATGTCGTAGGTCATCGACGCGGCGATGAATTCCTGCGGGAAATGGGACTTGAGATAGGCTGTCTGGTAGGTGATGAAGCCGTACGGCGCCGAGTGCGACTTGTTGAAGCCATATTCGGCGAACTTGGCGCAGGCGTCGAAAATGGTGTTGGCCAGCGCCCTGGGGATGCCGTGCTGCTTCTGCGCGCCCTCGAGGAAGCGGCTGCGCTGGGCGTCCATCTCGGCCTTGATCTTCTTGCCCATGGCGCGGCGCAGCAGGTCCGCCTCGGCCAGGGTGTAGCCGGCCAGCGACTTGGCGATCTGCTGCACCTGCTCCTGATAGGTGATGACGCCGTAGGTCGGCTTGAGGATCGGCTCGAGCAGCGGATGCAGGTACTCGACCGGCTCGTCGCCGCGCTTGCGCGCGCAATAGGTCGGGATGTTCGCCATCGGGCCGGGCCGGTAGAGCGCCACGAGAGCGATGAGGTCCTCGAAATGGTCGGGCCGCATGTCGACGAGCGCCCGCCGCATGCCGGGACTTTCCACCTGGAAC
>JBDHTK010000360.1:0-2522 GCA_039808625.1 Devosia sp.
GGCGAGATCGCCGAGGAGCTGGTCGGCTTCGACGCCACCGAGCAGGTCGGCATCGACCGCACCATGATCGAGATGGACGGCACCCCGAACAAGTCCCGCCTCGGCGCCAACGCCATCCTCGGCGTGTCGCTGGCGGTGGCCAAGGCGGCGGCGGAAAGCTCCGAGCTGCCGCTCTACAAATATGTCGGCGGGCCGAACGCCCATGTGCTGCCGGTGCCGATGATGAACATCATCAATGGCGGCGCCCATGCCGACAATCCCATCGACATGCAGGAATTCATGATCCTGCCGGTCGGCGCCGAGAGCCTGGCGCACGCCGTGCAGGTGGGCACCGAGGTGTTCCACACGCTGAAGAAGGCGCTCGCCAAGGACGGTCACAACACCAATGTCGGCGACGAGGGCGGCTTCGCGCCCAATCTCGCCTCGGCGGAAGTGGCGCTCGACTACATCGCCAAGGCCATCGCCGCGGCCGGCTACGAGCCCGGCCAGGACGTCTATCTCGGCCTCGACTGCGCCGCGACCGAGTATTTCAAGGACGGCAAGTATGTGATGGCCGGCGAGGGCAGGACCCTAGGCCCGGACGAGAACGTGCGCTTCCTCGAGGATCTGGTCGCGAAGTTCCCGATCATCACCATCGAGGACGGCATGGCCGAGGACGACTGGGACGGCTGGAAGGCGCTGACCGCGGCCTTGGGCAAGAAGGTGCAGCTCGTCGGCGACGATCTGTTCGTCACCAACACCGAGCGGCTGCGCTCGGGCATCCGCATGGGCGTCGCCAACTCCATCCTCGTCAAGGTCAACCAGATCGGCACGCTGTCGGAGACGCTGGACGCCGTCGACATGGCGCACCGCGCCGCCTACACGTCCGTGATGTCGCACCGCTCGGGCGAGACCGAGGATTCGACCATCGCGGACCTCGCCGTGGCCTGCGGCTCGGGCCAGATCAAGACCGGCTCGCTTTCCCGCTCGGACCGCATCGCTAAGTACAACCAGTTGATCCGCATCGAGGAAATGCTGGGCAGCTCGGCCAAGTATGCCGGCCGCGGCGCCTTCAGGGCGCTGGCCGGCTGAAGGCTTAACGCGGCCTCAACCACGCCGGGCTAGGGTGGGCGCATGTCCACCCGCCTCCGCCGCCCCTCCGTCTGGCGCCAATTGCTCGTGACCGCCGCGCTGGTCGCGTTCCAGGGCTATCTCGGCTGGAGCGCCATCGGCGGGAATTTCGGCATCGAGAGCCAGAAGGTGATGAAGGCCGACATCGTCGACCTCAAGGTGCAGTCGGCCGCGCTGCAGGCCGAGATCGACGCCTATCGCCACAAGGTGAAGCTGTTCGACCCGCGGGCGCTCGACCCCGATATTCTGACGGAGCGCGCCCGGGCGCTGCTGTCGATGGCACAGGTCGGCGACATGGTGGTGATGGTCGATCCGGTGACCGGTAAACCGATTACCGGTTTAATGCCATCGTCAACCGAAAACGAGGCAATGCCAGAAATCGAAGTCGGAATAGACTGATAGCGCATAGCTCTCATGTGCCGGACGCGTTGCGCGCGACGACACCCTTGCGCTAGTCTTGCCAGCGGTGGCGTAATGCCGTCCTCCCCAGGCGGCCTCCCGGAGAAAAACTATGGCGCGCAAGCCCGCGGTGAAGGCGGAGAAATCCGCGAAGCTCTCCAACGTACCCGAATTCAGCAAGGACGAAGAGCTCAAGGCCTACCGCGACATGCTGCTGATCCGGCGCTTCGAGGAGAAGGCCGGCCAGATGTACGGCATGGGGCTGATCGGCGGCTTCTGCCACCTCTATATCGGCCAGGAAGCGGTGGTGACCGGCATCACCATGGCGAGCAAGCCGGGCGACTCGCAGATCACCGGCTATCGCGACCACGGCCACATGCTGGCGATGGGGCTCGACCCCAAGGGCGTGATGGCCGAACTGACCGGGCGGCAGCACGGCCTGTCGAAGGGCAAGGGCGGCTCGATGCACATGTTCTCGACCGACCACCGCTTCTATGGCGGCAACGGCATCGTCGGCGCGCAGGTCTCGCTCGGCACCGGCCTCGCGCTGGCCGCCAGGTATCGCGGCGAGGACACGGTCTCGATCACCTATTTCGGCGACGGCGCGGCCAACCAGGGCCAGGTCTATGAGAGCTTCAACATGGCGAAGCTGTGGAACCTGCCGGTGCTCTACGTCATCGAGAACAACCGCTACGCGATGGGCACCTCGGTCGAGCGTGCCACGGCGCAGCAGGATTTTTCGAAGCGCGGCCTGAGCTTCAACATCGAGGGCGAGCAGGTCGACGGCATGGACGTGCGGCTCGTCCACGACGCGGCCAAGCGGGCGCTGGCGCGCGTGCGCGACGGCGGCGGCCCCTACATCCTCGAGATGATGACGTATCGCTATCGCGGCCACTCCATGTCCGACCCGGCGAAATACCGCTCCAAGGACGAAGTGACGACGATGCGCGCCGAGTGCGACCCGATCGAGCAGGTCAAGAACCGCATTCTGGAAAGGCGCTACGGCAGCGAGG